>NZ_JBFATS010000001.1:260636-545200 GCF_040678435.1 Streptomyces sp. NPDC052682
CGGAGCGCCGGCCGGTACCGGAGGACAGGCCGGTCACGGAGCGCCGGCCGGTCCCGGAGGACAAGCCGGTCACGGAGCGCCGGCCGGTCCCGGAGGACAAGCCGGTCACGGAGCGCCGGCCGGTCCCGGAGTGCAGGTCCGGCGCGGAACGCGGGCCGGTCATGGAGGGCAGGTCGGGCGCGGTGACGGGCAGCGGCGCTGAACGGCCCTGCCACGCTCCGCTGGCGAACCAGTCGGCGGCCTGCTGGGCGGTGGGCCGGTCCTCGGGCCGCTTGGCGAGCAGGCCCAGCAGGTAGCCCTCGAAGGCGGGCGGCAGGGGCACGCCGAGCCGGCTGGGCGGCTCGGGCAGGGCGTCGAGGTGCTGGTGGAGAATGGCCATGGCCGACTCCGCGTGGAACGGCGGGCGCCCGGTGAGCAGGTGGTACAGCACGCACCCGAGGGCGTAGACGTCGGCCGCCGGCCCGGCGGGCTTGCCCAGGGCGCGCTCGGGCGCCAGGTAGAGGCTGGTGCCGACGATCTGCCCGGTCGCGGTGAGGGCGGCGGCCGGATCGTCGACGAACCGGGCGATGCCGAAGTCACCGATCTTGACGGTGCCGTCCGCGGCCAGCAGCAGATTGCCCGGCTTGATGTCCCGGTGGACGACGCCCTGCCGGTGCGCGACGGCCAGACCGGCCGCCGCCTGCGCGGCGATGTCGGCGACCCGCTCGGCGGGCAGGGGCCCGGAGCGGGCCAGGACGCCCGCGAGGCTGTCGCCCTGCACCAGTTCCATCACCAGGAACAGCCGGTCCTCGTACGCGCCGAAGTCGAGTACGCCGACCACGTGCGGATGGTTGAGCCGCCCGGCGGTCTGCGCCTCCAGACGGAACCGGGAGGCGGCCGTGGGGTCGGAGTCCTGCCCCAGCAGCAGCTTCACGGCCACGGGCCGGCCCAGCGTCTCGTCGTACGCCCGCCAGACCTCCCCCATCGCGCCGCGCCCGATGGCAGTTTCCAGCCGATACCGGCCCGCAATCAGCACCTGCGTGTCTTCCTCAGTTCCGTGACGACTCGGCGGCCGCAGGCCGAACCCCCCGTGGGGACACGGAGGGTGGTGGGAGCCGCAGCCGACCCAGCGTACCGGCCTTCGGACAGATGACGACTCGTCAACCTCGTACTCTGCGCCCGCACTTGGTCACACGGCGGGACCCGGAGACGCCCTGCGCCTGCCCAACTGTGACAATCACCCGCATGACGCCCGGCACCCCGCCCTCCTCCGGCGACGACCGCTACCTCCTGGACAACGCGCAGTCCGAGGCGGGCCTGCGTTTCGACGCGCTCAGCGACCTGTTCGACCCGTCCACCTTCCGCCACATCGAGCAGCTCGGCATCGCCCCGGGCTGGCGCTGCTGGGAGGTGGGAGCGGGCGGCACCTCGGTGGTGACCTGGCTGGCCGACCGGGTCGGACCGGACGGCCGGGTGGTGGCCACCGACATCGACACCTCGTGGGCCGAGGCGGCCCGCGGAGGCGTCGTCGAGGTGCTGCGCCACGACGTCGGCCGCGACGACCCGCCGGGGGACGGCTTCGACCTCGTCCACGCCCGGCTGGTGCTGGTGCACGTCCCCGAGCGGGAGCGGGCCCTGCGGGCGATGGCCCGGTCGCTCCGGCCGGGCGGATGGCTCCTCGTGGAGGATGCCGACCCGGCGTTGCAGCCGTTGATCTGCCCGGACGAGTACGGGCCCGAGCAGCGGCTCGCCAACCGGCTGCGGGCCGGGTTCCGTACGCTGCTGGCCGCCCGCGGCGCCGACCTGGCCTACGGGCGCACACTGCCCCGGCAGCTGCGGGAGGCGGGCCTGACCGACGTGGCGGCGGACGCGTACTTCCCGATCACCTCTGCGGCCTGCGCCGCGCTGGAGGCGGCGACGGTCCGGCAGGTGCGCGGCCGGCTGGTCGCCGCGGGCCTGGCGACCGACGAGGAGATCGACCGCCATCTCGCCGCCGTCACCGCGGGCCGCCTCGACCTGGCCACCTCCCCGATGATCTCGGCCTGGGGGCGCCGCGCGTAGTGGAGGAACTCCCTTACGGCACGACCCCCGTGCTGCTGCGGGTGATGGTGCGCGCCGCCGCCACGGCCGGACGCACTCACAGGGCCGGGAAGACCGCTGCGAAGAAGAGCCACAGCAGTACGGCCCAGAAGACCGCCGCCGCCGCCGACACGAGCAGGGAACTGCGCCACTTCAGCACCAGGAAGGGGAAGAGCACCAGGCCCGCCAAGGGGCCGGCCACGCCGATCGACATGCGGGCGGCCTCACCCAGTGTTCCGGCGCGCCCCGAGGCGATACGACGCAGCAACCGCTGGGAGACCACACCGTAGAAGCCGAAAACGACCGGGAAGAACCACAGCGGCGTGATCGTGACCAGCTCGGACTCGTCGAACTCGTCGAACATGACGAGGTAGATGAGCCCGGCACCCAGCAGGCCGCCGAGCAGCGCGGTCACGTAGAGCGCGGTCAGCCCGATCGGCTCGACGGCTGCGGACGGCACGGCTGCGGGTGCAGCGTACGGAACGCCGGGCGCCGGGACCCGGACCACCTCCCGGCAATGGGGGCAGCGGACGTCCTGCCCGGCGCGACCGGCCGGAGCCGAGATCAGGTGCCCGCACGAGGCCTGGAACTCCACCTGCTGACCTGGGTGCATGCGCTGCCCCTTCCTCTGCCGCCCGAACTGGGGAGAACCTAGCCGCGCGGCTTGGCCGCCGTCTCCTGCCGGCCCCGGCGGCGCGCGCGTCGCCCCAGGTCGGACGCAGGACGGCGGATCCCCGCCCCGGCCCGGTCCGGGAATCCGGGAGACGCTGGTCGGACGGCGAGGAGCTCAGGGTGCCGAGACGATGACGGGTTCGGGCCGGTGCCGCCTCGGGCATGCTGCCGTCGCACTGCGATCACCGAACGGCGCGTCGGCCTCTTCTGGCGCGACTGCCGCCATCGCAGCGGCGGATGGGTACGATTCGGCCGGTTCCGCCGGTCGGGATGCGGGGAAGGGGGGCGTCGGGGTGGCCGCGTTCGGCGAGTTGACGGCGGGAGATCCGGGTCGGGTCGGCCGGTACCGGATCGTGGCCCGGCTGGGGGCCGGCGGCATGGGCCAGGTGTATCTGGGCCGCTCCCCCGGTGGCCGCGCGGTCGCCGTGAAGGTCGTACGTCCCGAGCTGGCCGGAGATCCGGAGTTCCGGCGGCGGTTCGCGCGCGAGGTCGCCGCCGCCCGACGGGTGAACGGGGTGTTCACCGCGGGTGTGGTCGACGCCGACATCGACGGGTCCCCGCCGTGGCTGGCGACCGCCTACGTGCCGGGCGTGTCCCTGGGCGAGGCGGTGAGCGCGTACGGCCGGTGGGCGGCGGCGCCCGTGGTCGCGCTGGGCGCGGCACTCGCCGAGGCGCTGGAGGTGATCCACGCGGCCGGAGTGGTCCACCGGGACCTCAAGCCGTCCAACGTGCTGCTCGCGGTGGACGGGCCGCGGGTGATCGACTTCGGGATCTCGGTGGTCGGCGGCGCCAGCGCGCTCACCGGCACCGGCATGGTGGTGGGCACGCCGGGATTCATGGCCCCGGAGCAGGTGGTCGGCGGACCCGTCGGTCCTGCCTGCGACGTCTTCGCCCTGGGCGCGGTGCTGGCCTACACGGCCACCGGGACGGCGCCGTTCGGAACCGGCCCTGCGCACGCGGTCAACTTCCGCGCCGTCTACGAGAAACCCGGCCTGGAAGCCGTTCCGTCCGGCTTGCGGGACCTGGTGGAGTCCTGCCTGGCGAAGGAGGCCGCCGAGCGGCCCGAACTGCCCGCGCTGCTGGAGCAGCTGACCCGCCTTGCCGGGGACGATCCCCCGACCGCCCGGTCCCTCGCCGGAACCGACTGGCTGCCCACCCCGGTCGCCCGGGAACTGAGTACCCGTCCGGCCCTCCCCGTGCCCACCCCCGTGTCGCCACAGACGTCTGCTGCCGCCGTCACGCCGGCTTCCCGTCCCGAGGTCCCGATCGAGGACCGCACCGCATCCGGCCCGCCCGGGAGCACCGCGACCGTTGCGCTCCGGCCGGCCGCCGGGACCGCCGCCACTCCGTCCGGGCCGCCCCTGGCATCCCTGCCGTCCCGGCGGCACGTCCTGCTCGGCCTGGCCGGCACCACCGCCGCCGCGGGAGTCAGCTGGGCCGCAGCGGCCCTGGCCGAGCACTACTACACCGGCCGTACGGTGCCGACCGACGCCAGGACAGAGGCGACGACGATGTGGAGCCTCGACCTCCGCAGCCCGATCACCGCACCGCCGGTCCTGGCAGACGGCCTGCTGTACGTCACCACACGCGAGTCTGTGACCGCGGCGGACGCCGCCGGCGGATCGCATCGGTGGAAAACCGACACCACCGCGTCCCGGACCGCCGTGGCCAGGGGAAGGGCGTACCTGGTCAACGGGGCATACGTCAGGGCGTTGAACGCCGCGACCGGCCGGAACAGCTGGTTGTTCCACGCCGACACCGAGCTGAACGGCTGGCTGAGCGTGGTCGACGGCGTGGCGTACACGGGTGGGAAGGAGGCCGCGTACGCCATCGACGCCGCCTCGGGCAAGCAGCGGTGGACGCTGCCGCTGCGGCGTGCGATGTCTTGGGACCCGGTGGTCGCCGACGGTGTGGCGTACCTGGTCGGCGGCGGCACCGTGTACGCGGTGGACGCGGCCACCGGCGAGCGACGCTGGACGTTCGAGGTGGGTGACGACGTGTCCGCACGACCCAGACTGGCGGACGGCGTCCTGTACGTCGGCCACGACAGCGACAGCGGCGGCGCCAACACGCTCTACGCAGTGGACACCGCGACCGGCGAACCGCGCTGGCAGACCGACCTGGGCGACTGGGTGCGCACGCTGGCGGTGGCCGGCGGGCGGGTCTTCGCCGGCGTGACGGGGAAGTCCCTGTACGCGCTGGACGCCGCCACGGGCGCGCGGCGTTGGTCGTTTCGCACCGGGAGCTATGACTACATGGCGCCGGTGATCGCGGACGGCGTGGTGTATGTCGGCAGCGAGGGCAACCGGCTGAACGCCCTGGACGCAGCGACCGGCGAGCGACGCTGGACGTTCTCGGCCGGCGACACCGTGCGGGCGGACCCGACGGTGACCGGCGGAGTCGTGTACGCCGTCGGCCAGGGCGGCACACTGTCGGCAGTGGACGCCGCTACCGGCAGCTTCCTGTGGAACTTCGCGACGGGGGCGCAGGCGGACTACGCCCCCGTGGTGACCGACGACATGCTCTACCTGTCCAGCGGCCCGAACCTGCACGCCCTGGCCGTGTGAGCAGGTCAGGGCCTGTTTCTGGTGGGGCGGGTGGGACTCGAACCCACGGCCGACGGATTATGAGTCCGCTGCTCTAACCGGCTGAGCTACCGCCCCATAGCGGCGTGTCGCGTACATGTGTGCGCGCCGTCTGCCGCAGCATAGCCGCTCATACGATCTCCTGCTTCGGATGGTCGGCTGCGTACGGCCTACGTGACCATGAGGACTCCGCTGCACCGCACGCGGTTCCCGCGAAGATCCAGGAAGTCCGGCCCCGGACATGAAAAAGGACCCCGGTGGGGTCCTCGTTCAGCGTGCTCCCCCGACTGGACTCGAACCAGTAACCTGCCGGTTAACAGCCGGCTGCTCTGCCAATTGAGCTACGGAGGACCGAGCTCCCCCGACTGGACTCGAACCAGTAACCTGCCGGTTAACAGCCGGCTGCTCTGCCAATTGAGCTACGGAGGAATGACTCGTTGCATCGAACGCATCTGCCTGGGTATTCGCCAGGGGGCGCGCGCTCGCTGCGACACATACATTAGCGCAAGCAGGGGGGTGCTTTGCCAATCGGCACTCCCCGTCGCCGACGCCGTACCGGAGACCTGTGCAAGGGAAGGGTGGCCGCCATGCGTTACCGGCTCACGTTCGTCGCCGGAGCAGCTGTGGGTTACGTGCTGGGCACACGTGCCGGGCGCGAACGCTACGAGCAGTTGAGGAAGTCCGCCCGGCGGATCGCGCAGAACCCCACCGTCCGCAACACCGCCGAGACGGCGGCCCAGCAGAGCCGCGAGATCGCCGGCAAGGCGTACCACGTGGTCAGCGACAAGGTCGGCGACCGCGTCCCCGACTCGGTGGCGCACCGGGTCCGCTCCCTGAAGGAGCGCGCGACCCACGGGCCGGGCGAGGACGACTGGGGCACCAGCAACACCTGACGCCGACGGCGCGTACGACGCCCTGAGGGGCGCGGGGAACCGCGCGAGCAGCCGCGACGCACCCGCGCCCGCACCCGGCGGCTGCCCCGGCGGCGCCCACGGCCCGAGCCGGCCCTGCGGTACGGCAGAATTTTCGCCATGGGGATAGTCGCCGGGTTGGACAGTTCGCCCGATTTCACTCGCATCGTCGTCTGCGACACGGACACGGGAGCCGTGCTCCGGCAGGGCTATGCGCCGCATCCGGTGGAGATGCCGGAGGGCGGAGGGCGCCCGGCCGACGTCGATCCGCAGGCGTGGCTGCTGTCCCTGGGCGAGGCCGCGGGCGGCGGGCTGCTGGAGGGTGTGCAGGCGATCGGGGTGTCCGCGCAGCAGAACGCGGTCGTACCGCTGGACGCGCAGGGCGGCACGGTCCGTCCGGCGATGGTCGGTGCCGACAGGCGGACGCAGGTCGCCGCGGCCGATCTGATCGACGCGCTCGGCGGGCGTGAGGCGTGGGCGCAGGCGGTGGGCTGCGTACCGCAGGTCGCGCAGCCGGTGACCAAGCTGCGCTGGCTGGCCCGCACCGAGCCGGACAACGCCCTGCGCACCGCCGTGCTGATGCAGGCGCACGACTGGCTGGTGTGGCAGCTGCTGGGGCGGCCGGTGCGGCGGACCACGGACCGCGGCGGTGCCTCGAGCACCGGGTACTGGTCGGCGGCCACCGGGGCGTACCGGCCCGACCTGGTGGAGCTGGCGCTCGGGCACCAGGTCCTGCTGCCGGAGGTGATCGGCCCGGCCGAGGCGGCCGGTACGACGCCGGAGGGGCTGCTGATCTCCGCGGGCACCGGGGAGACGATGGCCGCCGCCTTCGGGCTCGGGATCGGGCTGGGCGACGCGGTGGTGTCGCTGGGCGCGTCCGGGTCGGTCATGGCCGTGCACCCGGAGGCCCTCGTCGACGGCAGCGGGATGATCACCGCCCTGGCCGACGCGACCGGCATGCACCTGCCGGTCGTGACCACCCAGAACGCCGTACGGGCCCTGCGGGGGGCCACCGAGCTGCTGGGGCTGCCGGATCTGGAGAGCCTGTCCGACCTGGCGATGAAGTCGACGCCGGGGGCGCACGGGCTGGTCCTGCTCCCCTATCTGGAGGGTGAGCGCACCCCGCACCTGCCGCACACCGCCGGGACCCTGGCCGGGCTGAGACGGGAGTCGATGAAGCCGGAGCACCTGGCGCGGGCCGCGTTCGAGGGGATGCTGTGCGGGCTCGCCGACGCGCTGGACGTGCTGCGCGGCCGGGGCGTGGAGGTGCGGCGGATCTTCCTGCTGGGGCCGGCCGCCGAGCTGCCCGCGGTGCAGGCCGCGGCGCCCTCGCTGTTCGGGACGCAGGTCGTGGTGCCGCAGCCCGCCGACTACGCCGCGATCGGTGCCGCCCGGCAGGCCGCCTGGGCGCTCGGCGTGTCCCAGGGCACTCTCGACCCGCGCACCCCGCCGGCCTGGCAGGGCGCGGCGGCGCAGGTGCTGGAGCCCGGTGAGGAACTCGCGGTGGGCCAGGCGGTGCGGCAGCAGTTCGTGTCGGTCCGGGAGCAGACCCATCCGGGGGCGTTCCGCCCCTAGGCCGGCCGGGCCCGGCGGGATCCGCTGAGGGATTAATCGGTTGAGGTAACGCGGGTGGAGTGTTCGACGATAGGGGCCAGGGGCAACCGACCGCCCTTCCCCTCCTCGCCGACTCCGAGAGAAGCAGCGTGCTCATACGACTTCTGCGGGCCCACCTCGGTCCGTACCGAAAACCCCTCACCCTGCTGGTGCTGCTGCAGTTCCTGCAGACCTGCGCCACCCTCTACCTGCCCACGCTGAACGCGGACATCATCGACCAGGGCGTCGTCCACGGCGACACCGGCTACATCCTCGGCTACGGCGGCCTGATGGTCGGCATCTCGCTGGCGCAGGTCGTGTGCAACATCGGGGCCGTGTACTACGGCGCCCGTACGGCCTCCGCGCTCGGGCGGGACGTCCGGGCGGCCGTGTTCGACCGGGTGCAGTCGTTCTCGGCGCGCGAGGTGGGTCACTTCGGCGCGCCTTCGCTGATCACCCGTACGACGAACGACGTCCAGCAGGTGCAGATGCTGGCGCTGATGACGTTCACGCTGATGGTGTCGGCGCCCATCATGTGCGTGGGCGGCATCGTGATGGCGCTCGGCCTGGACGTGCCGCTGTCCGGGGTGCTGGTGGCGGTGGTGCCGGTGCTCGGCGTCTGCGTGACGTTGATCGTACGGCGGCTGCGGCCGCTGTTCCGGGCCATGCAGGTCCGGCTGGACACGGTGAACCGGGTGCTGCGGGAGCAGATCACCGGCAACCGGGTGATCCGGGCCTTCGTGCGGGACACGTACGAGCAGCAGCGGTTCCGCAAGGCCAACGCCGACCTGACCGACATGGCGCTGGGCACCGGCAACCTGCTGGCGCTGATGTTCCCGGTGGTCATGACGGTGGTGAACCTGTCGTCGATCGCGGTGGTGTGGTTCGGTGCCCATCGCATCGACAGCGGCGGGATGCAGATCGGCGATCTGACCGCCTTCCTCGCCTATCTGATGCAGATCGTCATGTCCGTGATGATGGCCACCTTCATGTTCATGATGGTGCCGCGCGCGGAGGTGTGCGCCGAGCGCATCCAGGAGGTCCTCGAGACCGAGTCGAGCGTCGTGCCGCCGGTCGCGCCCGTGACGGAGCTGCGGCGGCACGGGCACCTGGAGATCCGGGGCGCGGGGTTCCGCTATCCGGGTGCCGAGGAGCCGGTGCTGAAGGCGATCGACCTGGTGGCGCGGCCCGGTGAGGTGACGGCCGTGATCGGGTCGACCGGCAGCGGCAAGTCGACGCTGCTGGGGCTGGTGCCCCGGCTGTTCGACGCCACCGACGGGGAGGTGCTCGTCGACGGCGTGGACGTACGGACCATCGATCCGCGGCTGCTGGCCAGGACGGTCGGGCTGGTGCCGCAGAAGCCGTACCTGTTCGCGGGGACGGTGGCGACCAACCTGCGCTACGGCAACCCGGACGCCACCGACGAGGAGCTGTGGCACGCGCTGGAGGTGGCGCAGGCCAAGGAGTTCGTCGAGCGGCTGGAGGGCGGGCTGGACGCGCCGATCGCGCAGGGCGGGACCAACGTCTCCGGCGGTCAGCGCCAGCGGCTCGCCATCGCCCGGACGCTGGTGCAGCGGCCGGAGATCTACCTCTTCGACGACTCCTTCTCCGCGCTGGACTACGCCACCGACGCGGCCCTGCGCGCGGCCCTCGCACGGGAGACCGCCGAGGCGACCGTGGTGATCGTCGCCCAGCGGGTGGCGACCATCCGGGACGCCGACCGGATCCTGGTCCTCGACGAGGGCCGGGTGGTGGGCTCCGGCCGGCACCACGAACTGATGGCGGACAACCAGACCTACCGGGAGATCGTGCTCTCCCAGCTGACGGAAGCGGAGGCTGCCTGATGGCCGGGCCGATGGGGCGGATGATGGCCGGCGGCGGCCCCGATCAGCGGTCGATGGACTTCAAGGGGTCGGGCAGACGGCTTCTCGCCCGGTTCCGTCCGGAGCGGCTGACCATCTACGCGCTGCTGCTGTGCGTGCTGCTGAGCGTCGGGCTCAACGTCGTCGGGCCGAAGATCCTCGGCAGGGCGACCGACCTGGTCTTCGCCGGGATCGTCGGGCGGGAGATGCCGCGGGGGGCGAGCAAGGAGCAGGTCCTTGACTCCATGCGCGAGCGCGGGGACGGCGACGTCGCCGACATGCTGCGCGGCACGGACTTCACCCCGGGCCAGGGCATCGACTTCACCGCCGTCGGGCGTGTGCTGCTGCTCGCGGTGGCCGTGTTCGCCGTCGCGGGGCTGCTGATGGCGGTGGCGACCCGGCTGGTGAACCGGACCGTGAACCGGACGATGTACCGGATGCGGGAGGACGTGCAGACGAAGCTGTCCCGGCTGCCGCTGTCGTACTTCGACCAGCGGCAGCGCGGCGAGGTGCTGAGCCGGGCGACCAACGACATCGACAACATCGGGCAGACGCTGCAGCAGTCGATGGGCCAGCTCATCAACTCGCTGCTGACCATCATCGGTGTGCTGGCGATGATGTTCTACGTCTCCTGGATCCTCGCGCTGGTGGCGCTGGTGACCGTGCCGCTGTCGTTCGTCGTCGCCACCCGGGTCGGCAAGCGGTCGCAGCCGCACTTCGTGCAGCAGTGGCGCACCACCGGCAAACTCAACGCGCACATCGAGGAGATGTACACCGGGCACGCCCTGGTGAAGGTGTTCGGGCGGCAGGAGGAGTCGGCGCAGCAGTTCGCCGAGCAGAACGAGGCGCTGTACGAGGCGGGTTTCCGGGCGCAGTTCAACAGCGGCATCATGCAGCCGCTGATGTTCTTCGTCTCGAACATCAACTACGTGCTCGTCGCGGTCGTCGGTGGTCTGCGGGTGGCCTCGGGCGCGCTGTCGATCGGTGACGTGCAGGCGTTCATCCAGTACTCGCGGCAGTTCTCGATGCCGCTGACGCAGGTCGCGTCGATGGCGAACCTCGTGCAGTCCGGTGTCGCCTCCGCCGAGCGGGTCTTCGAACTGCTCGACGCCGAGGAGCAGCAGGCCGACCCGGTGCCGGGGGTGCGGCCGGAGCGGCTGCGCGGCCGGGTGGAGCTGGAGCACGTGTCGTTCCGCTACGACCCCGACAAGCCGCTCATCGAGGACCTGTCGCTGACGGTGGAGCCCGGGCAGACGGTCGCCATCGTCGGCCCGACGGGCGCGGGCAAGACCACGCTGGTCAACCTGCTCATGCGGTTCTACGAGGTCACCGGCGGGCGCATCAGCCTCGACGGGGTCGACATCGCGGAGATGTCCCGCGACGAGCTGCGCGCCGGGATCGGCATGGTGCTGCAGGACACCTGGCTGTTCGGCGGCACCATCGCCGAGAACATCGCGTACGGGGCGGCCCGGGAGGTCACCCGCGGGGAGATCGAGGAGGCCGCGCGGGCCGCGCACGCGGACCGGTTCATCCGGACCCTGCCCGACGGCTACGACACCGTCATCGACGACGAGGGCACCGGGGTCAGCGCCGGTGAGAAGCAGCTCATCACCATCGCGCGGGCGTTCCTGTCCGACCCGGTGATCCTGGTGCTGGACGAGGCGACGTCGTCGGTCGACACGCGCACCGAGGTGCTGATCCAGAAGGCGATGGCGAAACTGGCGCACGGGCGGACCTCGTTCGTCATCGCGCACCGGCTGTCGACGATCCGGGACGCCGACACGATCCTGGTGATGGAGAACGGCTCGATCGTCGAACAGGGCGCCCACGCGGAGCTGCTGGCGGCCGACGGGGCCTACGCGCGGCTGTACAAGGCGCAGTTCGCGCAGGCCGTCGCCGAGGTCGACTAGGCGGGCGGGGGGCCGCTCCCCGGGAGCGGCCCCCGGCTCAGTCCAGGTAGCCGCGCAGCTGGTCGGCGAAGGCGTGGTCGCGGAGCTTGTTGAGGGTCTTGGACTCGATCTGCCGTATCCGCTCGCGGGTGACGCCGAAGATGCGGCCTATCTCCTCCAGGGTGCGGGGGCGGCCGTCGGCCAGGCCGTAGCGGAGCTGGACCACCTTGCGTTCGCGTTCGCCGAGGGTGGAGAGCACCGCCTCCAGGTGCTCGCGCAGCAGCAGGAACGCGGCCGACTCCACCGGGCTGGTGGCGTCGCCGTCCTCGATGAGGTCGCCGAGGGCGACGTCGTCCTCCTCGCCGACCGGGGCGTGCAGGGAGACGGGTTCCTGGGCGAGGCGCAGCACCTCCCTGACCCGCTCGGGCGGCAGTTCCAGGTGGGCGGCGACCTCTTCGGGGGTGGGTTCCTGGCCGCGCTCCTGGAGCAGGCGGCGCTGTACGCGCACCACCCGGTTGATGAGCTCGACGACGTGCACGGGCACCCGGATGGTGCGGGCCTGGTCGGCCAGGGCGCGGGACATGGCCTGGCGGATCCACCAGGTCGCGTACGTGGAGAACTTGTAGCCGCGGGCGTAGTCGAACTTCTCCACGGCCCGGATCAGCCCGAGGTTGCCCTCCTGCACCAGGTCGAGCATGGTCAGGCCGCGCCCGACGTACCGTTTGGCGACGGAGACGACCAGCCGCAGGTTGGCCTCGATGAGGCGGCGCTTGGCCATCCGGCCCATGACCACGAGCCGGTCCAGGTCGTGGGCGAGCCGGCTGTCCAGGTCGGGCGTGCTGAGCAGCTTCTCCTCGGCGAACAGGCCGGCCTCGACACGGCGGGCCAGTTCCACCTCCTCGGCCGCGGTGAGCAGGGGGATGCGGCCGATTTCCCGCAGGTACTGGCGGAACAGGTCCGAGGAGGGGCCGCCCGTCTCGGTGACCCGGGCCGGCACGACGGTCTCCGTGACCGTCTCCAGCGCCTCGGCGGGCGGCTCGGCCGGGTCGGCCGGGGCCGGCGGCTCCGTCTCGGGGTGGTGCGCGGCACGGCCCGGCGCGGGCATCGCGACGAGCACGCCCGTCTCCGCGTCGGGTTCCGTGCCGTCCGTACACGTGTCGGTCGGTATCAGGGTCTGGGTCTGCACGGAAGCGACCTCCAGGATGATCGCTGCTGGGGGGTACGGCAGCGGTACTTCGGGGGCGGAGTCGGCGGCCTCGCCGCTGTCCGTCCCGTACGCGATGAGCGGAACCGCGGGGGTCTGGGACCCGTCGGGGACGGATCGGCCGCGCTCCGAGGACTCAGGCACCGGAACCCAGTGTGGGGTACGACACATCGTCGCCACGAGGGGCGTGCGATGACTTTTTGCGTCCGGTCCGTGACCGCGCGGTGACCCTCGCCCGGAAATCCGGATGCCCGCGCTCCCCCCGGTCTGCCACGATCCGGGGGTGTCCGCTTCTCCTTCCCCTTCCCCTTCCCCTTCCGCCGCCCCGCCCGCGTCCGTGTACGAGTCCCATGTGACGGTCCGTTGTGCCGGTCCCGGCGCCCGGGCGCGGCTGCGCCGGTGGGCGGACGCGGCCGGTCTGAAGCTGACGCACATCGTGCTGGCCCGCGGCCGGGTGCGGGAGCAGCCGATGCTCACGCTGTCCGGCTCCGCGTCGTACGCCGAGCAGGCGGCGCGGGTGCGCCAGGTCGTGGCGCGGCTGCGGGCGGACGGGTTCGAGCCGGTCCGGGTGAAGACCGAGTCGGCACCGTGGGCGCCGGAGGTGCCGGCGCGGCTCGGCGCGGACGACGAACGGTACTTCGAGCACCATGTGAAGCTGCTGCTCGACGCGGACACCGACCTGGCCGCGCTGGCGGCCCGGGTGATCCCGCACGGGGCCCATCTGTCGTGGAACGCGCGGCGGCCGCGGGCCGGTGCCCGGCACGAGCGGTTCGTGACGCAGCGGTGCCGCGGGGTGGGCGCCGAGGGGGCGGGGCGGGCGCTGCAGCGGCTGCTGGCGGAGCTGGACGGGTTGGACGTGCTGGGCGTGGAGCGGGAGTTCGTGCTCTACGACAGTGATGTGTCGGTGGACGACGGCTGGATCGAGGAACCGGTGAGGGCAGGCGGATGAGCGGGTCGGCGTGGCAGGGGTTCGGGTGGCGGAGCACCGATATACCGCGGGAGCCGCTGGACGAGGCCACCCGCAGGGCCGAGGACCTGCCGAAGACCCTGCAGTGGGTGCCGGGTGACGACGTGACGCAGCGTCCGGTCTTCGACCCGTCGCTGAAGCAGTATCAGAACGCCTACCGGGCGACCGACCCCCGGTTCGGCGACCCGGCGCGGGGTGCGGCGTGGCGGGCGGCCCGGCGCCGGGCCCTGTACCTGGTGCTGGAGGCGATCGCCGGCTCGCAGTGGGTGGACGCGCTGGTGCTGCGGGGCAGCGTACTGATGGCGGCGTGGTTCGGGGACGCCGCCCGGGAGCCCGGCGACCTGGACTTCGTCGTCGTCCCCCACACCTGGCGGATGGAGGACGGCCGGACCGAGCGGATGCTGGCCGGGATCGCACAGGCGGCGCAGGAGCTGGCCGACGCGCGCGGACGGCAGGTCGGCATCTCGGCCCGGGGCGCGGTGGTCGAGGACATCTGGACCTACGACCGGGTGCCGGGCCGCCGCATGGTGCTGCCCTGGGGCGCGCCCGGGCTGCCCGGCGGGCATGTCCAGCTCGACTTCGTCTTCACCGAGCGGCTGCCCGAGGAGCCCGGGCCGGTCGAGCTGCCGGGCGGCGCGCTCGTGCAGGCGGCCACCCCGGAGCTGTCCCTGGCCTGGAAGCTGATGTGGCTGATCAACGACCTGCACGCCCAGGGCAAGGACCTGTACGACGCCGTGCTGCTGGCCGAGCGGCACCCCCTGCGCTACGAGTTGCTGCACGAGGTGTTCCGGCTGTCGGGCGAGTGGCCGTACTCGTACCGCGAGGAGATCCTGCTGGAGGACGTGCGGGAAGCGGTCGCGTCCGTGGAGTGGGAGCACTTCGTGACCGAGTATCCCCGGTTCAGGGATGCCGAGCAGGAGTTCGCGGACCGGCTGGTGCGGGCCGTGACGCCGACGTTCGAGGCGGCCGGGGGCTGACCCGGCTCACAGCGCGGCGGCGCCGTGCGCCCGCAGGGCCTGGTCGTACTGCTGGAGCACCCACAGTTCGTTCTGGACGGCGGCCAGCTGGGCGGGGTCGCCGCCGGTGGACAGGCGGGCCACGGTGCTCTGCAGGTCGCGGATGCGGCGTTCCACCGCGCGGCGGCGGACGGTGACCAGCTGGGCGCCGGCGTAGGTCTCGTCGGCCTCCTTGGCGCCCCGGTGCAGCAGGATCGGCTCGACCGCGAGCTCGGTGACCATGGCGCGGACGGTGTCGTCGGGAGCCGCCTCGCGCACCCGGACCAGATAGTCCTGCGGGTCCTGGGTGCCGTACTCGGCGCCGCCCGCGTCGAGGATGGCCTGGCGTACGGCCGCGTAGGGCGGGGCGGTGAACTCGTCGACGCCGTACGCGTCGAAGGCCGGGGAGACCAGCTCGGGTCGCTGGAGGGCGAGTTTGAGCAGCTCGCGTTCGGTGGCGTAGACGGGGTTGCGCAGGTTGAGGGCCGGGCCGCGCGGGGCCGCCGGGGCGGGGGCGGTGTACTGCTGCGGGCCGCGCTGGTGCCGGTCCGGGGCGGGGCCCTTGGTGCCGCGTTCCCGGGCCCAGCGGGCCAGCTGGGCCACACGCTTGACGACGAACTGGGTGTCGAGGATGCCGAGCATGCCGGCGAGCTCGACGGCGACCTCGTGCTGGGCGCCGCTGTTCTTGATGCGGGCCACGACGGGGGCGGCCTCGTCCAGGGCCGCCGCGCGGCCCGCCGGGGTGTCCAGGTCGTAGCGGCCGACAATCTGGCGCAGCGCGAACTCGAAGAGCGGGGTGCGGGGTTCGACCAGGTCGGCGACGGCCTCGTCGCCCTTGGCGAGGCGCAGCTCGCAGGGGTCCATGCCGTCCGGGGCGATGGCGATGTAGGTCTCGGCGGCGAACTTCTGGTCGTCCTCGAAGGCGCGCAGGGCCGCCTTCTGGCCGGCGGCGTCACCGTCGAAGGTGAAGATCACGCGGGCGCTGCCGTTGTCCATGAGCAGCCGGCGCAGGATCTTGATGTGCTCGCCGCCGAAGGCGGTGCCGCAGGTGGCGATGGCCGTGCGGACCCCGGCGAGGTGGCAGGCCATGACGTCGGTGTAGCCCTCGACGACGACCGCCCGGGAGGTCTTGGCGATCTCCTTCTTCGCCAGGTCGATGCCGTACAGGACCTGGGACTTCTTGTAGATCGCCGTGTCGGGGGTGTTGAGGTACTTGGGGCCGTTGTCCGCCTCGTACAGCTTGCGGGCGCCGAAGCCGACGACGTCGCCGCCGATGTCGCGGATGGGCCACATCAGACGGCCCCGGAAGCGGTCGATCGGGCCGCGGCGACCCTCCTGCGCGAGGCCGGAGAGGATCAGCTCCTTGTCGCTGAAGCCCTTGCCGCGCAGGTAGCGGGTGAGGTGGTCCCAGCCCTGCGGGCTGTAGCCGACGCCGAAGTGCACGGCGGCGGCCTGGTCGAAGCCGCGTTCGGCGAGGAAGATCCGGCCGGTCTCGGCCTCGGGGGAGGTCGCGAGCTGTTCCGCGTACCACTCGGCGGCCAGCTTGTGCGCCTCGACCAGGCGGATGCGCTCACCGCGCTGGTGGGTGGGGTTGTACCCGCCCTCCTCGTAGCGCAGGGTGATGCCCGCCTGGGCGGCGAGGCGCTCGACCGCCTCCGAGAAGGAGAGGTGGTCGATCTTCATCACGAACGTGATGGTGTCGCCGCCCTCCTGGCAGCCGAAGCAGTGGAACAGCCCCTTGCTGGGGCTGACCTGGAAGGACGGTGACTTCTCGTCGTGGAACGGGCACAGGCCCTTGAGGTTGCCGCCGCCCGCGCCCCGCAGCTGGAGGTACTCGGACACCACGGCGTCGATCGGGACCGCGTCCCGTACCGCCTTCACGTCCTCGTCGTTGATCCGTCCTGCCACGGAGTGATTCTACGGGGCAGGAATGACACTCCCCCGCGGCTACGGGACGAGGCTGTCCAGCGGGACGTGCGGGTCGGCGAGCGCCTCGGTGTTCACCGGCGCCCTGGAGCGGATCAGCCGCTGGACGGTTTCGGTGACGTCCCACACGTTCACGTTCATCCCGGCCAGCACCCGGCCCTGCCTCACCCAGAACGCGATGAACTCCCGCTTGCCCGCGTCGCCCCGGATCACCACCTGGTCGTAGGTGCCCGGCGGCGCCGAGCCGGAGTACTCCATGCCCAGGTCGTACTGGTCGGTGAAGAAGTAGGGCAGGCGGTCGTACGTCACGTCCTGTCCGAGCATCGCGCGGGCCGCGGCCGGGCCGCCGTTGAGCGCGTTGGCCCAGTGCTCGACGCGCAGCCGGGCCTCGAAGAGGGCGTGCGGGAAGGAGACCACGTCGCCGGCCGCGTAGATGTCGGGGTCGGAGGTGCGCAGCCGTTCGTCGACGACGATGCCGCCGCCGAGCGCCGGGTCGGCGATCTCCAGGCCCGCCGCCTCGGCCAGGTGGGTGCGGGGCGCGGCGCCGATGGCGGCCAGGACCGCGTGGGCGGGGTGCTCCTCGCCGTCGTCGGTGCGGGCCGCGAGGACCATGCCGTCCTGCCCGACGATCTCGGTGAGCCGCGCGCCGAAGTGGAAACGGACACCGCGCTCGCGGTGCAGCTCGGCGAAGAGCTGGCCGAGCTCGGGGCCGAGGACCGAGTGCAGCGGGGTCGGGCCCCGGTGCACGACGGTGACCTCCGCGCCGTACTCGCGGGCCGCCGCCGCGACCTCCAGGCCGATCCAGCCGGCGCCGGCGATCACCAGGTGGCCGTTGTCCCGGCCGAGGGTGGTCAGGACCTGCTTGAGGCGCTCGGCGTGGGCGAGCCGGCGCAGGTGGTGCACGCCCACCAGGTCGGTGCCGGGGATGTCCAGGCGGCGCGGCTCGGCGCCGGTCGCCAGCAGCAGTTTGTCGTAGCGGACGACCGTGCCGTCCTCGCCGAAGTGGACCGTCTTCGCCGCCCGGTCGATCGCGTCGACGGTCTGGCCGAGGTGCAGCTCGATGTCGGCCTGCGCGTACCAGGCGGGCTCGTGCACGAAGAGGCTGTCGCGTTCCGCCTTGCCGAGCAGGTAGCCCTTGGACAGCGGCGGACGTTCGTAGGGGTGGTCGCGCTCGTCGCAGATCAGTATCACGCGGCCCGTGAAGCCCTCCGCGCGCAGCGTCTGAGCCGCCTTCGCGCCGGCCAGGCCGCCTCCGACGATGACGAACGTCTGATCCGCGTCGACCACGTGGTGCCTCCTGTTCGTGTTCCGCCCCCCTGCGAGCGTCCCGCACGGAGCGTGAGGGGGGAAGAGGGAGTGACCCGATCAGGCCACGGACGGTCACCTTCGGGCGTGCACCTGTCCCTGCTGCCCCTGCCGCCCCGCCGGTGTCATGCCTGCCCCGTCAGACGGGCGTGAAGGGAGCGGGCCGAGGCGTCGGTGAGGGAGGCGATCTGGTCGACGATCACCCGCTGGCGGGCCCGGTCGTCCGCGGCCCGGCCGAACAGGGCGCGGAACTGCGGGTCCAGCCCGTCGGGGGCGCGGGCGGTGAGGGCCTCGGCCAGTTCCAGCACCACGATCCGCTGGTCGGCGCGCAGCCGCTCCTGCTCGGCGCGCTGCATGACGTACAGGTCGGCGACCGCCTTCAGAACGGCGCACTCCAGACGGGTCTCGCGCGGGACGACGAGTTCGGCGGTGTAGCGGGTGAGCCGCCCGGCGCCGTACACCGCCCGGGTGGCGTGCTGCGCGGCGAGGCAGAAGCGGCCGATGAGCTGGCTGGTGGCGTCCTTCAGGCGGGCCTGGGCCAGGGCGGTGCCGTCGTAGCCGTGCGGCCACCAGTCCTGGGCGAGGAGGCGGTCCAGGGCGGCGGCCAGTTCGGCCGGGTCGGTGTCCGCGGGGACGTAGCGGCCGACGGCGACCGCGAAGACCGCCTGCCGTTCGGGCTCGGCGTGCAGGCAGTTCGGGTCGATGTGGCCGGCGTGCAGGCCGTCCTCCACGTCGTGCACCGAGTACGCCACGTCGTCGGACCAGTCCATGACCTGCGCCTCGAAGCAGGTGCGGGTGCCCGGGGCCTCTTTGCGGACCCAGTCGAAGACGGGGCGGTCGTCGTCGTAGACGCCGAACTTCGGGGAGGCCGGGTCGGTGGGGTGGGCGCCGCGCGGCCAGGGGTACTTGGTGGCGGCGTCGAGGGTGGCGCGGGTGAGGTTGAGGCCGACGGAGCCCTCGGCGGTGAACCGCTTGGGCTCGATGCGGGTGAGGAGCCTGAGGGACTGGGCGTTGCCCTCGAAGCCGCCGCAGTCCCGCGCGAACTCGTTGAGGGCCTGTTCGCCGTTGTGGCCGAAGGGCGGGTGGCCGAGGTCGTGGGCGAGGCAGGCCGCCTCGACGAGGTCGGGGTCGCAGCCGAGGGCCGCGCCGAGCTCGCGGCCGACCTGGGCGCACTCCAGGGAGTGGGTCAGGCGGGTGCGGGGGCTGGCGTCCCAGGCCGGGCCCCTGGTCCCGGGCGTGACCACCTGGGTCTTGCCCGCCAGGCGCCTGAGCGCGGCGGAGTGCAGGATGCGGGCGCGGTCGCGCTGGAAGGCGGTGCGGCCGGGGTGTTTGTCGGGCTCCTCGACCCAGCGGGCGAGGGAGGCCGGGTCGTAGGCGGGTGGGGGTGTCGGGGTGCCTGCCATGGGTCGACAGTACGGGCAGGGGGGTGTGCCTTGCGCGTGAGCGTCTGCCCCCGGAGGTGTCGCCCCAACCCGGCGTCGTCAGGCCGAGGCCAGTGTCACCGGGTCCGCGGTCGCCGGTGTTGCCAGGGTCTGGTCGTAGCGGTGCAGGATTAGGCGGGCCATCGCCGGGTGGGTGCCCAGGGGGGCCGCGGCGATCCAGGGGGCCGCCTCGGCGCACTGCGTGGCGAAGCGGCCGGGGGCCGTGAAGTAGGAGGCGACGGCGATGCGGTGGCGGCCCCGGGCGGTCAGGGCCCGGATGGCGTCGGGAACCGTCGGTGCGGCGGCGGAGGCGTAGGCGGGCAGGACCGGGACGCCGAGGCGGTCGGCGAGGAGCCGGGCGGTGCGGCCGGTGTCGATCCGGGAGTCGGGGTCGCGCGAGCCGGCGGCGGCCAGGACGACACCGCTGACGCGGCGGGTGGCCTCGTCCGTGCGGGCGGGCCAGCCGGCCTCGGTCAGGCGGGCCTGCAGGGCGTCGACGAGCAGCGGGTGCGGGCCGAGCGGGGCGGCCACCCGGGTGCGGGCCCGGGCCTCGGCGGCCATCTCGGGGATGTCCTGCTTGACGTGGTAGCCGCGGCTGAGCAGCAGCGGGACGAGGACGGCCTCCTCGGTGCCCCGGGCGTCGAGCCGCGCGAGCGTGCCGGGCAGCAGGGGCTCGTTCAGCTCGATGTGTCCCAGGTGCACGGGCAGGCCGGGGCGCAGGGCGCGGACGTCGTCGAGGAGCGCGCGTACGGTGCTCAGGGCGCGCGGGTCGCGGCTGCCGTGGGCGACGACCACCAGGGCGGGGCGGCGGCCGGCGGGCGGCGGGACGAGGCGGAGCCGGCTGGTGAGCTGACTGCTGATCCGGTTCATGAGGTGCGCCGTACTGTCGAGGTGGTCCCCCTGGGGCGGCTGGGCGCCGGGGCCGGTCGTGGGCTCGTCGTGATCAGGTTTCGACGCCGTCATGCACCGATGGTCGCGGGGGGACGTTGCCGCCCCGTTGCGTGGGAATGACGGGTGTTTTCCGGCGCTTCACGGTCGGGTGCCCCGGGAGTGTGAGGCGGTGTGACCTGTGGTTTCACCCTGCGGGGTGAAGCTGGTCACAGGGTGGGCGATGAACCGGGAGGCCGCACGGCACGTCCAGACTGTCGTACGCCGACCGGGGAGGGGCCGTGAGATGCGTCGCCTAGGACAGTTCAGACCGCGCCTGCCGCGCACCCGTGCCGGGCAGCGCCGGCTCGTACAGGCCGTGATGGCGGTGTGCGTGCTGGCGCTGCTGCCGGCGACGTGGCTGTACACGGTGGCGGGTGACCGGCTGTACACCAGGGCCGACGTGCCGCGGACCGAGGTCGCCGTCGTCTTCGGGGCGGGGCTGTGGGCCGGGGAGCCGTCCCCGTATCTGGCGCACCGGCTGGACGCGGCGGCACAGCTGTACCGCCGGGGCCGGATCGAGGTGGTGCTGGTCACCGGTGACAACAGCCGTGCGGACTACGACGAGCCGGACGCGATGCGGGCCTACCTCACGCGCCACGGCGTCCCCGGCGAACGGATCGTCAGCGACTACGCGGGCTTCGACACCTGGGACTCCTGCGTCCGCGCGAAGAAGATCTTCGGCGTGGACCGGGCCGTGCTGATCAGCCAGGGCTTCCACATCCGGCGGGCGGTGGCGCTGTGCCAGGCGGCGGGTGTCACGTCGTACGGCGTCGGCGTCGACGCCGTGCACGACGCCACCTGGTACTACGGGGGCGCCCGGGAGATCCTCGCGGCGGGCAAGGCGGCCTGGGACGCGGCCGTCCGGCCCGACCCGCGCTTCCTCGGCCCGAAGGAGCAGGGGGTGCAGCGGGCGCTGACGGCGGCCGGTGCGGCCGGCTCACGGTGAGGTGAGGGCCCGCGGTGCGGTGCGGGCCTTCGGTGCGGTGCGGGCGCTCGGTGAGGTCTGGGTTCACGGTGCGGCCGGGGCCGGGAGTGGCCGCCGCCGCTCCCGGTCCCGGTTCGGTTGTACGGCGCGGTCGCGCTCGGGCCGGTCAGCGGCCCCGGAAGCGCGGCGGCCGCTTCTCCAGGAACGCGGTCATGCCCTCCTTCTGGTCCTCGGTCGCGAACAGGGCGTGGAAGACGCGGCGTTCGTAGCGGATGCCGTCGCGCAGCCCGGTCTCCAGGGCGCGGTCGACGCACTCGCGGGCCGCCCGGACCGCCGTACGGCCGTACCCGGCGATGGTCGCGGCCGCGTCCAGGGCCTCGGCCAGGACCTGGTCGTCGGGAACCACGCGGGAGACCAAGCCGCAGCTCTCGGCCTCCCGGGCGTCCATCGTGCGGCCGGTGAGCACCAGGTCCATGGCCTTGGCCCGGCCCACCAGCCGGGTCAGGCGCTGGGTGCCGCCGATGCCCGGGATGACGCCCAGCCTGATCTCCGGCTGGCCGAAGACGGCCGACTCGCCGGCGATCACCAGGTCGCACATCATGGCCAGCTCGCAGCCGCCGCCGAGCGCGTAGCCCCGGACGGCGGCGATCTTCGGGGTGCGCAGGTCGGCGAAGGTCTCCCAGGCGCCGAAGTAGTCCTCCGCCGCCATCTCCGCGGCCGTCTTCCCGGCCATCTCCCTGATGTCGGCGCCCGCGGCGAAGACACCGGGCTCCGATCCGGTGACGACGACGCAGCCGACCGTGGGGTCGTCGTCCAACGGGCGCAGCACGCCGAGGAGTTCGGCGAGCAGCTCGGAGCTGAGCGCGTTGCGGACGTGGGGGCGGTGCAGGCGGACGGTCACCACGTGCCCGTCACGTTGCGTCGTGAGCGTGTTCATGCGTTCCTCCCGCTGTTCACGAGTCCCAGATCGCGCCGTACGCCGGAATCCCGCACCGTTCCAGCCCGTGCACCACCTGCCAGGTGAGCTTCTTGTTGGAGATGCAGATCACCGCCTCCGCCCCGAAGTCGCGGTACGCGGCGTACGCGAGGCGCACCATGTCGGGTTTGCCGTGCCGGGAGGTGTCCCAGACCACGGCGTGCGGCTGGACGGCGAGGATCTCCTCGACGAGGGCGTCGCCGTAGGTGGCGCGGGGGTCGCGGGTCGCCCACACCAGGAGGGAGGGCACCTCACCGGCGAGCAGGTGGGGCAGGCAGGGGCCGATGCCGCTGCCGGTCGCCACGTACACCACCCGGGTGAAGAGGGTCTCGATGTGGGCGACCCCGGCGGTGGTGATGCCCTTCACCCACACCCGGGACGGCGGGTCGTCGATGAAGGAGCCGGTCCAGTCGCCCGCGCGGGAGATGGTGAGCCGGAAGCCGGACCGGCCCGGGGCGGGTACGTTGGCGAAGGAGTGCCACTGCTTCAGCGGGCTGCGGCTGATGGCGGTGGAGGAGCCGGCGAAGGGCGTCTCGCCGTGGTCGAAGCGGGCCAGCGCCACGTGCCGCGAGGGGCGTTCGACGCGGACCTCGACCCTGCGCAGCCGCAGCCAGGGCAGGGCGACGCTGAAGGTGACGACCGCGAGGACCGTGAGCGGGACCGGGCGCGGGCCGGACAGCAGGGTGTGCGTCCAGAACAGGGCGAGGGCGGCCCAGCCGCCGAAGCGGTGGATCGTCTCGAAGTGGTCGTGGTGGCGGGAGCGGAAGGGCGGCAGGGCGGTGGCCACGATGACGGCGAGCAGGCCCACCAGGAGCCAGCTCACGGCGATCAGGGGCGCGTCGCCCCCGTCCGCCGTGACGGTGACCGCCAGCGTCACGAACCAGGCCGAGCCCGCCAGCGCCCCGCCCACGTGCAGCCCGCCGAAGTGGTACACCTTGCCCAGCGTCCAGCGGACCTTCAGCGGCCAGCTGGTGGGGGCCGAGGTCGCCAGCCGGAACAACAGGTTGATCACGTACTGCTGGCGGACGAGGACGGCCAGGGCGAGGTCGGCGAGGGCCGCGTGCCCGAGGGTGTCCGCGCTCAGCGGCCAACGGGCGTACGCGAAGGCCGCGTTGACGAGCAGCACGGTGACCGCCAGCCGGTTGTAGTGCATCAGGCGGGGGTGCTTGAACAGCCGCCGGACGGCGGAGGCCGGCGGGGGCAGGTCGGCGGTCGGCCGGTCGAGCGAGGTCGTCATCGGGCCACCGCCGTGCGCTCCTGGGCGAGCCGCAGCAGCGCCTGCTTGTCGACCTTGCCGCGGTCGGTCCCGGGGAGGGAGGGCAGGGGGAGGATCTCCGCCGGGACGCAGTAGTACGGCAGGGCGTCCGCCACCGCGCGGCGGGCCGCCTCCGGGTCGACGTCGGCCGGGCAGACGAAGGACACCAGCGTGCGGGCGTCGCGCTGGAGGGTGACGGCGCGGGCGCAGCCGGCGGCCGACTCCAGCACGGCGGAGACCGCGTCCAGTTCGACGCGGAAGCCGCGCACCTTGACCTGGTCGTCGGTGCGGCCGAGGTGCTCCAGCTCGCCGTCGGGGGTCCAGCGGCCCAGGTCACGGGTGCGGAACATCCGCCGGCCGCCGCCGAGGAACGGGTCGGGGGCGTACCGCTCGGCGTTCAGCCGGTCGTCTCCCAGGTAACCGGCCGAGACGCAGATGCCGCCCGCCCACATCTCGCCGACCTCGCCGATGGGCAGCGGGCGGCGGTCGGCGTCCAGGACGTAGACCGTGTTGTTGGGGGTGGGGCGGCCGATGGTGAGCAGCGGGGCGGCCGGGTCGTGGCGGCGCATGGTGTTGACGATGGTCGTCTCCGTCGGGCCGCAGCAGTTGTGGAAGGCGGCCCGCCTCGCCCACCGGTCGGCCAGCGGACGCGGGCAGGGTTCCCCGGCGACGGCGACCGTACGGACGCGGGGGCAGGTGTCGGGGTCGATGCCGGACAGCACGGTCGGGGTGGCGATCAGCACGTCGGCGGTGCGGGCCGCGGCCGCGATGTCCTTGCCGCGCACCACCAGGGTCCCGCCGTGCGCGAGGCAGCCCAGGATCTCCCAGGCCGCCATGTCGAAGGCGATGTTGAGCAGCTGGGCGACGCGGTCGCCGGGGCGGATGCCGAGGTCGCCGGGGGCGGTGAGCAGGATGTTGGCGACGTTGCGGTGGGTGACCTTCACGCCGTTGGGGCGGCCGGTGGTGCCGGAGGTGAACAGCACGTAGCAGCCGTCGTCGGGGCGTACGGCGGTGCGGGGTCGCGGGGCGTCGGGCAGCGGCTCGTCCAGGGCGAGCAGCAGGTGGCCGTCGGGCAGCGGGATCCGGTCGGCGTGCTCGGTGACGGTGAGGATCACGCGGGTGCGGGCGGTGCGGATGACGTGGCCGAGCTGGGCCGGGGGCGCGAGGCCGATGTCCTGGGGGACGTAGGCGGCGCCCGCTTTCAGGATGCCGAGCAGGCCGACCAGCATCGGGATCGAGCGGCGGACGAACAGCCCGACGTGGTCGCCGGGCCTTACGCCGGCGCGGACCAGGCGGGCGGCGAGGGCGTCGGCGCGGCGGTCGAGCGCGCCGTAGGTGAGCGTGGCGCCGAGGTGTTCGGCGGCCAGGGCGTGCGGGGTGCGGGCCGCCTGCCGTTCGACGGCGTGGTGGACGAGCGGGTCGGGGACGGGGACGGCGGGGCCGTGGCCGTACTGCCGGAAGAGGTCACGGTCGCGGGGGCTCAGATCGCGCAGGGGCATGGCGGGGTGTCCTCCTGGCTGTTTCGAGTGGGGTGGCCACACAGCGGTTGAGCCGCATGTGGATGCAGCCGGATGAGCGGGGGCATGCCCGGGTGTCGAACGCCGTGCGGAGAGCTGCGAGCGCTGCGCGTAGCAGGACTGTAGTGCTGCTGCTTCAACACTCAACGACGCCGGATCGGCCAAGAAAGGTCAGCAATGAGCCACATGTGGCTTTTTCTGTCGCAGCGGCAACGCGCGGCCCGGTCGGCGGCGACCCGCAGGTGGGGCCGGTGTGTGTCTGGCCGGTGGGCCGGGGTGTGCTTGGCCGGTGGGCCGGTGTGTGCCTCACGCCGGGCGGGCGGCGGCGGGGAGGTCCCCGTCCCGGCCGCGTAACGCGGCGCCGTCCCGGACGTAACACGGGCGAAGCACTGTGGGCGGCATGCAGAACTCCGCGACGCCCACGCACTGCCCGTACTGCGCCCTGCAGTGCGGGATGAACCTGACGCCCACGGCCGACGGGACCGTCGAGGTGAGCGAGCGCGTGGACTTCCCGGTGAACCGGGGCGCGCTGTGCGGCAAGGGCCGTACGGCGCCCGCGGTGCTCTCGTCCCGGGTGCGGCTGACCTCGCCGTTGGTGCGCTCGCAGGGCACGCTGGTGCCGGCCTCCTGGGACGAGGCACTGGACCGGATCGCCGGGGCGCTGTCCCGCACGCGGGCCGAGCACGGGCCGGACGCGGTCGGAGTGTTCGGCGGGGGCGGGCTGACGAACGAGAAGGCGTACGCGCTCGGGAAGTTCGCCCGGGTGGTGCTGGGCACCTCGCAGATCGACTACAACGGCCGGTTCTGCATGTCGTCGGCGGCGGCCGCGGGCAGCAAGGCGTTCGGGCTGGACCGGGGGCTGCCGTTCCCGCTGGAGGACATCCCGAAGACGGGCTGCGTGATCCTGGTCGGATCGAACCTGGCGGAGACCATGCCGCCGTCGCTGCGCTTCCTCACCGAACTGAAGGAGAACGGCGGCACGCTGGTCGTGGTCGACCCGCGGCGCACGAAGACCGCCGAGCAGGCCGACCTGCACCTGGCGCCCCGGCCCGGCACCGACCTGGCCCTCGCGCTCGGCCTGCTGCACCTGGTCATCGCCGAGGGGCGCACGGACGAGGAGTACATCGCCGAGCGCACGGCCGGCTGGGAGGAGGCCCGGGCGGCGGCGATGGCCCACTGGCCGGAGTACGTGGAACGGATCACGGGGGTGTCCGTTCCTCAACTCCGGGAAGCCGTGCGGCTGTTCTGCGAGCCGGAGCACGCCATGGTGCTCACCGCGCGGGGGCCCGAGCAGCAGTCCAAGGGCACCGACACGGTCGGCGCGTGGATCAACCTGTGCCTGGCGACCGGGCGGGCGGGGCGGCCCCTGTCGGGGTACGGCTGCCTGACCGGGCAGGGCAACGGGCAGGGCGGGCGCGAACACGGGCAGAAGGCCGACCAGTTGCCGGGCTACCGCAAGCTGGACGACCCGGCGGCCCGGCGGCACGTGGCCGAGGTGTGGGGCGTCGACCCGGACGCGCTGCCGGGGCCGGGGCGCAGCGCGTACGAGCTGCTCGACGCGCTCGGCACGGACATCAGGTCGCTGCTGCTGATGGGCTCCAACCCGGTGGTGTCGGCGCCGCGCGCCGCGCACATCGAGGAGCGCATCCGGTCGCTGGACTTCCTCGCCGTGTGCGACGTGGTGCTGTCGGAGACGGCAGCGCTCGCGGACGTCGTGCTGCCGGTCACGCAGTGGGCGGAGGAGACCGGCACCACCACCAACCTGGAGGGCAGGGTGCTGCTGCGCCGCCGGGCGATCACCCCGCCGCCGGGGGTGCGCAGCGACCTGGAGGTGCTGCACGAGCTGGCCGCCCGGCTGGGGGGCGAGCGGGGCCTGGAGAAGGGCTTCCCGACCGACCCCGAGGAGGTCTTCGAGGAGCTGCGCCGGGCGAGCGCGGGCGGCCTGGCGGACTACTCGGGGATCACCTACCGCAGGCTCGCGGAGGAGAACGGGGTGTTCTGGCCGTGCCCGGCGCTCCCGCGGGACCCGGTGGTCCCCCCAGGGAGCGCCGCCGGCCGCGGGCCGGACTCGGCAGCCGGCCCGGAGGACTGCGAGGATGCCACGCTCGACACACTCCCCGACGACCCGGCCCAGCCGGACGGCCCGCCCGCCACGCCAGTGACCACCGACGAGACGCCCGCCGCCACGGCCGGGACAGCACCCCAGGGCACGCCCGGCACCGGAACACCCACCACCCCGGCCACCACGACCGGGACGGCACCCCAGGGCGTGCCCAGCGCCGGCGCCGGTGCTCCCCGGGTGGGGGACGAGGGGCTGCCCGCCGGGGTGCACCCCGGCACCCCCCGCCTCTTTCTCGACCGGTTCGCCACGCCCGACGGCAGGGCACGGTTCGTGCCCGTCTCGCACCGGGCGATCGCCGAGGAACCGGACGACGAGTACCCCGTGCTGCTGACCACGGGCCGGGTCGTGGCGCAGTACCAGTCGGGCGCCCAGACCCGGCGGGTCGACGAGCTGAACGCCGCCGCCCCGGGCCCGTTCGTCGAGCTGCACCCGCGCCTGGCCGCCCGCCTCGGGGCGTCCGAGGGCGACCCGGTGGCGGTGGTGTCGCGCCGAGGCCGGGCGGTCGCCCCGGCCCGCATCACGGCCGCCATCCGCCCCGACACCGTCTTCATGCCGTTCCACTGGCCGGGCGAGGGCCGCGCCAACACCCTCACCAACCCCGCCCTCGACCCGACCTCCCGCATGCCGGAGTTCAAGGCGTGCGCGGTGCGGGTGGAGGCGGTGCGGTCCTGACCGGCAGGGCGCGGGGGGAGAGAGAATCCTCTGCGTGAGCGACGATCCCGGTCTCCCCTTCTTCGTCTACGGCACCCTCCGCCCCGGCGAGGTCAACCACGACCTCTTCCTGCGCGGCCGCACCCGCGCCGAGGAACCGGGACGCCTCAGGGGCGCGGTGCTGTACGCCGGGCCGGGCTATCCGTACGCCGTCGAGGAGCCGGGCGGGGTGGTGGCCGGGGAGCTGGTCACCGCGCTGCCGGAGGTGTACGGGGAGCTGCTCGCCGAGCTGGACCGGCTGGAGGAGTACACGCCCGGGTCGCCGCGGAACCTGTACGAGCGGGTCGCGCGTGAGGTGGTCCGGGACGCCGACGGCACGGCCGTACGGGCGTGGGTCTACGTGGCCGCCCCCGCCGTGGCCGCCCGGCTGCGCTCCCGGGGCAAGCGGATCGAGGGCGGCGACTGGCGGGCGCGGCACTGACCCCCGCGGCGGGCCGCGCGGTCAGCCCTCGTACGGCCACCTCTGCCGGGCCTCCCGCAACGCCCGTCCCCACCACGTGAGCTGGTCCAGCATCGCCTTGGCCGCCGCGTCCGGGCCGGAGGGGTCCTTCAGGCGCCCGGTGTCGTCGAAGGCGGCGCCCGCGTGGTGGAAGGAGACGGTGTCGCGGATCGTCACGGCGTGCAGTTCGGCGAAGACCTGGCGCAGGTGCTCGACCGCGCGCAGGCCGCCCGAGATGCCGCCGTAGGACACGAGGGCCACCGGCTTGGCGCGCCACTCGGCGTAGTGCCAGTCGATGAGGTTCTTCAGGCCCGCCGGGAAGGAGTGGTTGTACTCGGGGGTGAGGACGACGAAGGCGTCGGCGCGGGCCAGTTTCGGGGTGACCTCGGCCAGCGCGGCGGTCGCCTGCGGGGTGCGGTCGAAGGACATGGGCAGGTCGGCGGCGGCGACGTCCACGACGTCGGGCACCAGGTCGTCGCGGTCCCGGACGCGGTCGAGGAGCCAGTCGGCGACGACCGGGCCGAAGCGGCCGTGGCGGTTGCTGCCGACGACGACGGTCACGTGCAGGGCATCGGTGGCTGTCTTCATGCGGCACAGCGTCGTACCTCAAGTCAGCTTGAGGTCAAGTGCCGCTGCGCCGGCGCCGGTCACCCGTTCACACGCGCGCCCCCGCTTTTCCGCCCGGCACCCGCCCGTGCGCCGCTGACCTGCGGGAACACCGCACAGAAGGGGGCCGTCCGGCCCCATGGGAGCTGCTTCTGACATCCCCTCAGGGAGCGCTCCGGCTCCCTTGCCCCTTACCTCGGAAGTGCACCTCGACAGTGCACCCGACGTGCAGGGGCACCACCGTCCGGCCCGAAGGAGCATCGATGCGACGTACCGTCCGGCTGCTGACCGGTAGCGCGCTCGCCGTCGCCACCGCGGGCCTCCTCGCCTCGCCCGCGTCCGCGTCCGGCACCGGCGGCCTGGAGCTCTCCCCGCCGTCCGTCGTCCCCGGCGGCCACGTCACCGTCACCACGGCGGCGTGCGGCCCGGGCGGCACCGCGGCGGGCGACGCCAGCGCGGTGGGGGCCGGTACGTTCCCGCTGGCGCCCGGCACCGGGAAGCAGGGCGCGACGGGCCGGTTCAGGGTGCCGCCCGGCGCGCAGCCCGGGACGTACGAGATCGCCGCGTCCTGTGTGCGAGGCGGCCTGCGGGTGACGGGCGACCTGGTGGTCACCCTCACGCCCCCGCGCCAGCAGGTGCACCCCAGAGGAAGCGTCAAGACGGGGATCGGCGGCGCCCTGGGCCCCGATCCCGTGCAGACCGCGGCCGGTGTGGCGGCTCTGGCCGTCGCCGCCGCGGGCGGTACCTGGCTCCTGCATCGCCGGGCGAGAGGCGACGGGATCTGACGGGCACCCTCCGCTGTCCGTCCACCGGTACCGCATGTCCCCTCTCCCTCCGGGTCCGACGCCCCTCGCGGCCCGGAGGGGGGTACGGGGCCCATCGAGGAGGCGCACGTGCGCAGGCTCAGCGACGCCGCCATAGCGGGCGTCACGGTCGTCGCCCTGTGTTCCGGGGCCTGGCTGCTGCGCAGCGGCACCGCGACGCATGCCCCGCCGCAGCCGACGGCGGGCCGGGCCCACTCGGGCCCGGCCGACACCCGCTCGGCGCCCGCGCTGCCGCCCTCCCCGCCCGACCGCATCCGCATCCCCGCGATCCGCGTGAACGCCCCGCTGACGGGCCTCGGCCTGACGCGCACCGGCAGCCTCGACGTCCCGCCCGCCGACCGCCCTGACCTCGCCGGCTGGTACCAGGCCGGCACCACCCCCGGCGAGCGGGGCACGGCGATCGTCGCCGGCCACGTCGACAACGCCGACGGCCCGGCCGTCTTCTACTCCCTCGGCGCCCTGAAGCGGGGCGACACGATCGAGGTGGACCGGCGCGACGGCGGCGTGGCCGTGTTCACCGTGGACGCGGTGGAGGTGTACCCCGCGAAGGACTTCCCCGACGAGAAGGTGTACGGGGCGGCCCCCCGGCCCGAACTGCGGGTCATCACCTGCGGCGGCGGCTACGCACGCGGCACGGGCTACCAGGGCAACGTCGTGGTGTTCGCGCATCTGACGGGCAGCCGCTGAGACCGGGCCTCCCGGACGGCGGGCAGGTCACCGCTCCCGCTCCGGCACCAGTACGTGGGCCTTGCCCCAGGCCCCGAGCGGCTCCAGCGCCTCGTTCAAGGACGCGCCCCGGGGCGTCAGGGAGTACTCCACCCGGGGCGGCACCTCGTCGTACGCCTCGCGGTGCACCAGGCCGTCGGCCTCCATCTCGCGCAGGTGGGAGGCGAGCACCTTCTCCGTGATCCCCGGCAGCTCCCGGCGCAGTTCCCCGAAGCGGCACGGCCGCACGTGCAGCGCCCACAGGATGAGCACCTTCCACTTGCCGCCGATCACATCCATCGCCGCGTCGATCCCGCAGACGTACGCCCCCGGCCGCCGTCCGGTCGCCATGTCCGGCACCCTCCCCCTGTCGCTGCCTGCACCCTTCCCTCGCGGTAATCACCCACTCGGAAGTGCGTACTTGAGCAGGTTATCCCCCTGCGGCGAGCCTGAAGCCATGACCGACAACGCACCCGTGTCCGCTCCCCTCACCCTCCTCGGCACCGGCGCCATGGGCACCGCCCTGGCCCGGGCCTGGCTCGCCGCCGGGCACCCCGTGACCGTCTGGAACCGCACCCCGGCCCGCGCCGAGGCCCTCGCCGCCGAGGGCGCCACCGTGGCCCGGACCGCCGCCGAGGCGGTGGCCGCGAACCGGCTCGTGGTCGCCTGCCTGCTCGACGACGCCTCCGTCGGCGAGGCCCTGGAGGAGGCCGTCCTGTCCGGGCGGGACCTGGTGAACCTCACCACCGGCACCCCCGCGCAGGCCCGGGCCCGGGCCGCCTGGGCCGGGGCGCGCGGCGCCCGCTACCTGGACGGCGGGATCATGGCCGTACCGCCGATGATCGGGGACCCGGACTCCGGCGGATACGTCTTCTACAGCGGCTCCGCGCAGGCGTTCGAGGAGCACCGGGACACCCTGGCCGTCCCGGCCGGCACGCGGTACGCCGGAAAGGACCCGGGCTTCGCGGCGCTGCACGACGTGGCGTTGCTGAGCGCGATGTACGGCATGTTCGCGGGCATCACGCACGCCTTCGCGCTGATCCGCCGGGAGGACATCGCCCCCGAGGAGTTCGCACCGCTGCTCACCGACTGGCTGACCGCGATGGCCCCGGCCGCGCACCAGACGGCCGCGCACCTGGCGAGCGGCGACTACACGCAGGGCGTGGTCTCCACCCTGGCGATGCAGGTGGCGGGCACCGCCACCCTGCTGCGGACGGCCGAGGAGCAGGGCGTCAGCCCGCAACTGCTCACGCCGTTCCTGGAACTGATGCGCCGCCGGCTCGCCGCCGGGCACGGCGACGAGGACACCACCGGTGTGGTCGACCTGCTCGCCACCCGCTAGGCGAGCCACTGCTCGTAGGCCAGGTTCGCCACCAGGGCGAAGACGACCGTCAGCAGGACGATCCGTACGAAGCCGCTGCCCTTCTTCAGGGCCGTGCGGGCGCCCAGGGTGCCGCCCGCCAGGTTGAACACCGCCATCAGCGCGGCCAGGTGCCACAGCACCGCGCCCTGCCAGGCGAACATCGCCAGGGCTCCGGCGTTGGTGCAGCAGTTGACGATCTTGGCGGTGGCCGAGGCGGTCACCAGGTCCAGGTGCAGCACGGCGGTGAGCGCGAGCACGAGGAAGGTGCCGGTGCCGGGGCCGACGAAACCGTCGTAGAAGCCGATGCCGAGGCCGGCCAGGCCGATCGCGGCGAGGATCCGGCGGCGGGTGGCCGGGCCCGTCGCCGGGGCCGTGCCGAAGGCGGGGCGCAGGATCACGAAGGCGGCCACCCCGAGCAGCACCACCATGATCACCGGCTTGAGCACCTCGGTGCTCATTCCGGCCGCGAAGAAGGCCCCGGCGGACGATCCGGCCAGGGCGGCCAGCCCGATCCGGACGGCCGTGCCGACGTCCACCGGGGCTTTGCGGGCGTAGGTCACGGCGGCTCCGGTCGTGCCGACGATGGCGACGGCCTTGTTGGTGCCGAGCGCGTGCGCGGCCGGGGTGCCGGCGGGCAGGCCCAGCAGGAGGACCGGGAGCAGCAGGAGCCCGCCGCCCCCGACCACCGCGTCGATCCACCCGGCGGCGAGGGCGGCCAGGCACAGCAGGGCGACCATGGTCAGCGAGATCTCGGGCACGGTCGCGACCCTACGGAGGGGATGGTTGGGTGGTCCATCGACTTGAGGGTCACCTGAGGTGTGCCTGGGGGTCACCTGGGTGTGCGCCCGCGGCTTCCGGCGGGACCCGCGGGTCGTAGACGATGCCGCCTGCACGCAAAAGCCGGAACCAGGGGGCCCGTGCGCAATCCGGCCCCGCCCGCCTCACAGCAGGCCGCACCGGCGTCCTTCGAACCCTCACACCCACCCCCCTCCCCCGCTGAGGGCAGCGTTCCGCGCGGGAAACAGAGGTGATGCTGCCGGGAAACACCGGCACCGCACGCTCGTGGACATGACCTCGAATAAGCGTGTGGTGGTGATCGGCACCGGCCTCGCGGGCGTACGTCTCGCCCGGCGGCTCGGTGAGCTCGGCACGCCCGCGACGCTGATCGGCGAGGAGGAGCACCGGCCCTACAACCGGGTCCTGCTCGCCGAGGTGCTCGCCGGACGGTACAGCCCCGACGTGATCGCCCTGCCCGCGCCCGCGGAGCTGGTGCGCGGCCGGGTCACCGGCATCGACCGCGACGGGCGGACCGTGCGCTGCGAGGACGGCTCGGTGATCGGCTACGACACGCTGGTCCTGGCCACCGGCTCCAACCCGGTGCTGCCGCCGTTGCGCGGGCTGTTCACGGAGGATCACGAACTGCCCGAGGGCGTGCACGCGTTCCGGACCATGGACGACTGCCTGGGGCTGTCCAAGGCCGTCCGGCCGGGGGTGAAGGCGGTCGTCATCGGCGGCGGGCTGCTCGGCGTGTCCGCGGCCCGGGCGCTGGCGCTGCGCGGCGCGCAGGTCGTCCTCGCCCAGCAGTCCGAGCGGCTGATGGAGCGTCAGCTCGACCCAGCCGCCTCGAAGCTGGTCAAGCGGCACCTGACCGAGCTGGGCGTCGAGGTCCACACCGAGTGCCGGGTACGGGACGTGCGCTGCGTCGGCGGCGCGGTCCGCTCGGTGGAGCTGCACGACGGCTACGCCCTCGACGCCGACCTCGTGGTGCTGGCCTGCGGGGTCCATCCGAGGGTGGGTCTGGCCAAGGAGGCGGGACTCGCGGTCGACAAGGGGATCCTCGTCGACGACGCGCTGCGCACCTGCGACCCGCACATCCACGCCGTCGGCGACTGCGCCCAGCACAACGGGCTGGTGTACGGGCTCGCCACCCCGGCCCTGGAACAGGCCGACGCGCTCGCCGAACTGCTGGCCGGTGACCCCACCGCCCGCTACACCGGGACCCGTTCCCTGACCCGGCTGACCCTCACGGGGCACGACAGCCCCTTCGACCTCGCCGCGTTCGGCGAGACGGAGGCGCGCCCGGGCGACGACGTCGTGCAGCTCGCCGACGCCACCCGCGGCACCTACCGCAAGGTCGTCGTCCGCGACGACCGCCTGGTCGGCGGGGTCCTCGTCGGCGAACTCGGCACGGTCGGCGCGCTCGCCCGCGCCTGGGAGGGAGCAGAGCCGCTCCCCGACAACGGCCCGCTGCTCCACCTGCTCACCAACGATGGAGGCTCCTGATGACCGCCAACCTGGGGGGCACCCCCACGATCGTGCTCGTCGGCCACGGCATGGTCGGCCAGCGCTTCCTCGAAGCGCTGGCCGAGCGCGGCCTGACCGCCACGCACCGCGTGGTCGTGCTGTGCGAGGAGCCGCGTCCCGCGTACGACCGCGTCCAGCTCACCTCGTACTTCTCGGGCAGGACGCCCGAGGACCTGTCCCTGACGGACCTGGAGTTCATCAAGGACCACGGCATCGAGCTGTACGTCGGTGACCCGGCGGAGACGATCGACCGCGAGGCCAGGAAGGTCACCGCACGGTCCGGTCTGGTCGTCGACTACGACGTCCTCGTGCTGGCCACCGGCTCCTACCCGTTCGTGCCGCCGGTGCCGGGCAAGGACGCCACCGGCTGTTTCGTCTACCGCACCATCGAGGACCTGCTCGCCATCGAGGAGTACGCGAAGACCAGGGCGTCGACGGGAGCCGTCGTCGGCGGCGGTCTGCTCGGCCTGGAGGCGGCCGGCGCGCTCAAGGGGCTGGGCGTCGAGACGCACATCGTGGAGTTCGCGCCGCGGCTGATGCCGGTGCAGGTGGACGAGGGCGGCGGCGCCGCGCTGCTGCGCACCATCGAGGACATGGGCCTGACCGTCCACTGCGGGACGGGCACGCAGGAGATCGTGACCGGCGAGGACGGCGCGGTCACCGGCATGAAGCTGTCCGACGGTTCGGAGATCGCCACCGACATGGTGATCTTCTCGGCCGGTGTCCGCCCCCGCGACCAGCTGGCCCGCGACTGCGGCCTGGCGGTCGGCGAGCGCGGCGGCATCGCGGTGGACGAGCAGTGCCGCACGGTCACCGACCCGCACGTGTTCGCCATCGGCGAGTGCGCGCTGGCCGCGGACGGCCGGGTGTACGGCCTGGTCGCGCCCGGTTACGAGCAGGCCGAGACGGCGGCGGCGACCATCGCCGAGGACGAGGCCGCCTTCACCGGCGCCGACCTGTCCACCAAGCTGAAGCTGCTCGGTGTGGACGTGGCGTCCTTCGGTGACGCGCACGGCACCACCGAGGACTGCCTGGACGTCGTCTACTCCGACTCCCGCGCGGGCCTGTACAAGAAGCTGGTCATCGGCCGCGACGGCACCCTGCTCGGCGGCATCCTGGTCGGCGACGCGGAGGCCTACGGCACGCTGAAGGCCTTCACCGGCTCGGTCCCGCCGGTCGCGCCCGAGTCGCTGGTGCTGCCCGCCGGGGCCGGGGAGACGGCCCAGCTCGGCCCGTCCGCGCTGCCCGACGAGGCGATCATCTGCTCCTGCCACAACGTCTCCAAGGGCACGATCCGCGGCGCGGTCACCGACCACCAGTGCACGACGGTGCCCGAGGTCAAGAAGTGCACCAAGGCCGGCACCGGCTGCGGCTCCTGCGTGAAGGTCCTCGGCCAGCTCGTCAACGCCGAGCTGGAGGCGAGCGGCATCGAGGTCGACAAGGGCCTGTGCGGCTGCTTCTCCCAGACCCGCGAGGAGCTGTACGAGATCGTCCTCGCCCTGCGCATCACGTCCTACCAGGACCTGCTGGACCGCTACGGCCGCGAGCAGGCCCGGGGCGGCGACGGCTGCGAGGTCTGCAAGCCCGCGGTCGGCTCGATCATCGCCTCCCTCGCCCCGACGATCGGCGCCAGCGGCTACGTCCTGGACGGCGAGCAGGCCGCGCTGCAGGACACCAACGACCACTTCCTGGCCAACCTGCAGAAGAACGGCTCGTACTCGGTCGTGCCGCGCATCCCCGGCGGCGAGATCGCCCCGGAGAAACTCATCGTGATCGGCGAGATCGCCCGCGACTTCGGCCTCTACACGAAGATCACCGGCGGCCAGCGGATCGACATGTTCGGCGCCCGCGTCGAGCAACTCCCCCTGATCTGGGCCCGGTTGGTGGACGCCGGCTTCGAGTCGGGGCACGCCTACGGCAAGGCCCTGCGGACCGTGAAGTCCTGCGTCGGCTCGACGTGGTGCCGCTACGGCGTGCAGGACTCGGTGCGCATGGCCATCGACCTGGAGCTGCGCTACCGGGGCCTGCGCTCCCCGCACAAGCTGAAGTCGGCCGTCTCCGGCTGCCAGCGCGAGTGCGCCGAGGCCCAGTCCAAGGACTTCGGCGTGATCGCCACCGCCAACGGCTGGAACCTGTACGTCGGCGGCAACGGCGGCGCGACCCCGCGCCACGCGGACCTGCTCGCGCAGGACCTGTCGGACGCCGAACTGATCCGTCTGATCGACCGGTTCCTGATGTTCTACATCCGCACCGCCGACCGGCTGGAGCGCACCTCCACCTGGCTGGAGCGGATCCCGGGCGGCCTGGAGCACGTACGGGACGTGGTGGTGCACGACTCGCTCGGCATCTGCGAGGAGCTGGAGCAGCTCATGCAGGCGCACGTGGCGAACTACCGCGACGAGTGGGCCGAGACCATCAACGACCCCGACAAGCTCGCCCGGTTCGTGTCGTTCGTCAACGCGCCCGACACCCCGGACCCGGTCGTCTCCTTCGTGCCCGAGCGCGACCAGATCAAGCCCGACCTGCCGCTGCTGAGCATCGGCATGCGGCCCACCGACGACGCGGCAGACGTCCTGGAAGGAAGCGCCCAGCGATGACCCTGGCTCTCGAGACCACTGACCTGAAGGTAGAACTCCAGCTGGACGGCGACTGGATCCCGGTCTGCGACCTGAGCACGCTGTTCCCGGGCCGTGGCGTGGCGGCCCTGCTGCCGGACGGCCGGCAGGCGGCCCTCTTCCGGGACCGGGCCGGCCGGCTGTACGCCATCGACAACCGCGACCCGTTCACCGGCGCGGCGGTCCTCTCCCGCGGCCTGACCGGCACCCACCAGGGCCGCCCGTTCGTGGCCTCCCCGCTGCTGAAGCAGCGCTTCGACCTGGAGTCCGGGCAGTGCCTGGACGACGAGGCGGTGCGGGTGGCGACGTACGAGGTGCGGGCTTCCTGACGTACCCCCTGGCCGCGAGGCCACGGATACCGGCACAGTGAGCGGCGGCGGCCACCCGGACGGTGGCCGCCGCCGTCGTCTGCCCGGCCTCCGGCGACCCGGCCTCGGTGGTGGCCAGCGGCGTCACGGCCTGACGGGACATCACGCGCGACACGGCGCCCCGCCCGGTGCCAGGATGGCGGCCGGTGGCGCATCGTCGGCAGCGTGGGGTGGGAGTGACGGCCATGACAGCGCGATCCCTGGACGCGGTGCCCTGGGACCGGCTGGAGTCGGCGCTGCCGCAGCACCCGGTGAGCGAGGTGCCCCGCGTGCTGCGCCGTCTCGCGCTCGGCGGCGCGGAGGCCGGCGAGGAGGACACCTACCCGCTGTTCTCCTGTCTCGCCGCGGGGAACGGCCGGGTGCCCTCGGCGGCGACCGCCGCGCTGCCCTTCCTCGTGGCCTTGGCGGCCGACCCCGGGCAGGCCCAACGGCTCGCGCTCGTGGACCTGCTGGTCGCGCTGCACCAGGAAGCCGCGACGGCCGCGCCCCACCTGGTCGACGAGGGCTGGCCCGCGGCATGGCGACGCCACCGGCCCGCGATCCGCGCGCTGCTCGCGGACCCGGACCCGCGGGTACGCCGGGAGGCGCTCCCCCTCGCGGAGGGTGCCGCCGACCTGCTGGACCGGTGGCGGGCCGAGCCGGACCCCACGGTGCGGCTGCCCCTGCTGCTCCACCTCGGCCGGGCCGCGGCCGGGGCGCGGGACGACGTGCGCGCCGGCGTACGCGCCGTCCTGGCCGGCGTCCTGCGGGACGGCGACCCCGTCCTGCGCGTCGCGGCCGTGTTCGCCTGGGCGCACCTCGACCCCGGGATGCCGGTCCGCCGGCTGGACACGCTGGTCGACGCCCTCGCCGAGGAGCACGACTTCGCGGCGGTCTGGTACATGCCGGGCGTCGAGCACGGCTACTCCCGCACGGATCTCGTCCCCTGGCTGGCCGGCCTCCTCCGGCACGACACCCCGGCGGCGACCTCGCTGGTGCTGCGGCTGGCCGGGGCCGCACACCGTGCCCTGGACACCGCACTGCACCGGGCCGCCCTCACCGAGGCATGGCGGCTGCTGGTGCGCCGGCCCTCCACGGCACCCGCGCTGCTGCCGGTGGCGGGCGCGCTGCTGGCCGACCCGGACAGCTCCGTACGGCTCAAGGCCGCGCACCTGCTCGCCGTGCTCGGCCGGCGGGCGGCCCCGTACGCCGACCGGCTCGCCGAGCTGGCCGACGACCCCGGCGAGGACGACGTCGACTACCTCGAGGGCACCGTCGGCGACTACGCGCGCTGGGCGCTGGCGAGGATCGGCGACCCGCGCGCCCTGCCCGGGCTCGTCGAGCGGCTGTACGCGCCGTACCGGGAGCACTACGGCCGCGGCTACTGCGCCGGCGACCCTCGTCTGCCGGAGCTCGACGAGGTCCTGGCCCCGCTGCGGTCCCACGCGGACGTCCTGCTGCCCCCGCTGCGGGAGGTGATGCGGCAGCACGCCGCGCACTACGGCGGGGCCGGCCCGCTGACCGGCGCGTTCCTGCGCGTCCTGCGGGCGTGGGGAGGGCGGGCCGTGGCCGCGCTGCCGGAGGTCGTGCCGCTGCTGGCCGACCCGGCCGTGTCCCTGTCGGCCGTCCAGGCCCTGGCGGCGATGGGACCGGCCGCCGCCTCGGCCGAACCCGCCGTGCGCGGCTGCGCGGTCCTCGACCAGCCGAGGAACCGTCAGACGGTGGCCTGGGCCGCCTGGCGCCTGGGCGGCGACCGGGAGCGGGCGCTGCGGCTCATCGGCGACGCGGTACTCACCGACAAGGCCCCGTTCTACGGCCCGCTCCACCTCCTGGCCGACTTCGGTCCCGCCGCCGCGCCGTACGCCGGCCGGGTGCGGCACATCATGGAGCACGCCGAGGGCGAACCCCGGCTCCGGGCGGCCGCGGCCCTCTGGGCGATCACCGGCGAGCCGGAGCCGAGCGTGCCGGTCCTGGCGGAGTTCGTCCTGCCGATGGCCGACGGCGACGACCGCTACGGCCTGTTCGCCGACGCCCTGCGCGCCCTGGCCCGGATCGGCGTGCTCACCCCGGCGGCGCGGGCCGCCCTGCGCACGCTGCGGGACCGCGACCGGCGTCTGTCGCCGGGGCCCGACTACCGGGCGATCCTTCTGGACGAGGAACTGCGGGCGCTGACAGACGACTTGCTCGGGGAGAGGCGTTCCGCACCCGGCCCCACCCCCTTCACATGACCGTCACAACTTGGTCACCCGACCCCCACTTCTCCCGGAGCGGCCGTACGGTCGTCCCCTCACGCACCATCTGCCTGGGGGGACGACATGACCAACCCGTACACCACACCGCCCGTGCCGCAGCCGGCCCGCCCGACGCCGCGGTGGGCCCGCAAGCGCTACCTGCTGCCCGCCCTCGGGCTGGCCCTCCTCGTCGGCGCCGGCATAGGCGCCGGCGGAAACGATCCCGCGACGGACGCCAAGCCCGCCGCCGCCAAGCCCCGGCCGACGGTCACCGTCACCACCACGGCGACCGTGACGGCGACACCGGAACCGGAACCGGCCCCCACGGTGACCACCACGAAGACCGTCGAGGTCACGAAGACGGTCACCCCGCGCCCGGCGGCCGGCAGCGGCACCGGCACCGGCAGCAGCGGCGACGACTCCGGGGGCCAGGACGTGTACTACGCCAACTGCAGCGAGGTCCGCGCGGCCGGCGCCGCCCCGATCCACCGCGGCGAACCCGGCTACGCCTCCCACCTCGACCGCGACGACGACGGGATCGCCTGCGACACCTGACGTGATCACGCGGGTGACCATCCGCGCGTCCGGCCGTTCCTCCGGTTGGGCAGCCGAGCACCGGGCTGCCCAGCCGACGGAAGGACACCAGCGTGGACACCACCGCCACCGAGACCGCAGTACTGCCCCGCGCGGAGTGGGTCAGGACACTCCCGCAGACCATCGTCGCGTCCTGTGTGCTGCTGTTCGACGCCGAGGACCGGCTGCTGCTGCTGCGCTACGCCGAGGGCCAGCCCGCCGCGGGGACCTGGGGGCTGCCGGGCGGCATGCTCGACCACGGCGAGGACCCGGTCGGCGCCGCCCTGCGCGAACTGCACGAGGAGACGGGCATCGCCCTGCCCCACGTGCCCCGGTACGTCGGCTACGACCACCGGGCCGACGTGAAGGACACGGGCCCGGTGATCGACTTCTACTTCCACGGCGGCCTCCTGCCGCCCGGCCGGCCCGTCCGCCACAGCCCCGAGCACGACGCCCACGGCTGGTTCACCGTGCCGGACCTGGCGAAGCTCCCCCTGATGACCCCGCTGCCGACCCTCACGACCCTGCACACGGCCGCACGGTCGGGGACGGTGGTGTGCCTGCGGGAGGGCAAGCCGCTGTGACGAGGCCGGTCCCGCACGGGAGAGGGCGGCACCCCCGCACGGGTGCCGCCCTCCTCGGTGTTCCGGAGCCGCCGCGATCGGTTTGAGGGTCGGGGACCGCGACGGCTCCGGGGCTTCGGGGGCCCTTGACGGGCCCGGGGGTCTACCGGTGGTCGCTGCCCTCCGCCTGGACCGCCGCCCGGCCGGCCTCCAGGCGGGCCACCGGGATGCGGAACGGGGAGCAGGAGACGTAGTCGAGGCCGACCTCGTGGAAGAAGTGCACCGACTCCGGGTCGCCGCCGTGCTCGCCGCAGACGCCGAGCTTGAGGTCGGGCCGGGTCCGGCGGCCGGCCTGGGCGGCGAGCTTGACCAGGGAGCCGACGCCGTCCTTGTCGATCGTCTCGAACGGGCTGACGCCAAAGATGCCCTTCTCCAGGTACGCCGTGAAGAAGCTCGCCTCCACGTCGTCACGGCTGAAGCCCCACACCGTCTGCGTCAGGTCGTTGGTGCCGAAGGAGAAGAACTCCGCGGCCTCGGCGATCTGGCCGGCGGTCAGGGCGGCGCGCGGCAGCTCGATCATCGTGCCGATCGACAGCTTCAGCGACGTGCCGGAGGCGGCCTCGACCTCCGCGATGACCTTGTCGGCCTCCTCGCGGACGATCTCCAGCTCCTGGACGGTGCCGACCAGCGGGATCATGATCTCGGCGCGCGGGTCGCCCTTGGCGGCCTTGCGCTCGGCCGCGGCCTCGGCGATCGCCCGGACCTGCATGGTGAACAGGCCGGGGATGACCAGGCCGAGGCGCACCCCGCGCAGCCCCAGCATCGGGTTCTGCTCGTGCAGCCGGTGCACGGCCTGGAGCAGGCGCAGCTCGTTCTCGTGCGGCTCCTGGCGGGCCTCCGCCAGCGCGACCCGGACCGACAGGTCGGTGATGTCCGGCAGGAACTCGTGCAGCGGCGGGTCGAGCAGGCGGATGGTGACCGGCAGGCCGTCCATCGCCTCGAAGAGCTGGACGAAGTCCTGCTTCTGCAGCGGCAGCAGCTCCTTCAGGGACTTCTCGCGCTCGGCCTCCGTGTCGGCCAGGATCAGCCGCTCCACCAGCTCACGCCGGTCACCGAGGAACATGTGCTCGGTACGGCACAGGCCGATGCCCTGGGCGCCGAAGCGGCGGGCGCGCAGCGCGTCCTCGGCGTTGTCCGCGTTGGCGCGCACCCGCAGGCGGCGCTTGCGGTCGGCGAAGGACATCATGCGGTGCACCGCCTCGACGAGCTCGTCGGCGTCGTCGGCGCCCGGGTGCATGCGGCCCTCGAAGTACTCCACGACCGGCGACGGCACGACCGGCACCTCGCCCAGGTAGACCTTGCCGGTGGAGCCGTCGATGGAGATCACGTCGCCCTCCTCGACGACGTGCCCGCCGGGTACGGTCATCCGCCGGCGCTTGGTGTCGACCTCCAGCTCCTCGGCGCCGCAGACACAGGTCTTGCCCATGCCGCGCGCGACGACGGCCGCGTGGGAGGTCTTGCCGCCGCGCGAGGTCAGGATGCCCTCGGCCGCGATCATGCCGTCCAGGTCGTCGGGGTTGGTCTCGCGGCGGATGAGGATGACCTTCTCGCCGGAGCGGGACCACTTCACGGCGGTGTAGGAGTCGAACACCGCCTTGCCGACCGCGGCGCCCGGCGAGGCCGCGATGCCGCGTCCGACCTGCTGGACCGTCGCGCTCTCGTCGAAGCGCGGGAACATCAGCTGCGCGAGCTGGGCACCGGTGACGCGCTGGAGCGCCTCCGCCTCGTCGATCAGGCCCTGGTCCACCAGCTGGGTCGCGATACGGAAGGCCGCGCCCGCCGTGCGCTTGCCGACCCGGGTCTGGAGCATCCACAGCCGGCCGCGCTCGATGGTGAACTCGATGTCGCAGAGATCCTTGTAGTGGTTCTCCAGCGTCTCCATGATCTGCATCAGCTGGTCGTAGGACTTCTTGTCGATCCGCTCCAGCTCCGCGAGGGGCACGGTGTTGCGGATGCCCGCGACGACGTCCTCGCCCTGGGCGTTCTGCAGGTAGTCGCCGTAGACGCCCTGGTGGCCGCTGGCGGGGTCGCGCGTGAACGCCACACCCGTGCCGGAGTCCGGGCCCAGGTTGCCGAAGACCATGGAGCAGACGTTGACGGCGGTGCCCAGGTCGTGCGGGATGCGCTCCTGGCGGCGGTAGAGCTTGGCGCGGTCGCCGTTCCAGGAGTCGAAGACCGCGCGGATGGCGAGGTCCATCTGCTCGCGCGGGTCCTGCGGGAAGTCCCGGCCGGTCTCCTTCTTGACGATCTTCTTGAAGGTGGTGACCAGCTTCTTCAGGTCCGCGGCCTCCAGCTGGGTGTCGTCCGTGACCTTCTTGGCCGCCTTGGCCTTGTCGAGGGCGTCCTCGAACAGCTCGCCGTCGACGCCGAGGACGGTCTTGCCGAACATCTGGATCAGACGGCGGTAGGAGTCCCAGGCGAACCGCTCGTCGCCGGCCTGCTTGGCCAGGCCCTGCACGGACTTGTCCGACAGGCCGATGTTGAGGACGGTGTCCATCATGCCGGGCATCGAGAACTTGGCGCCGGAGCGGACGGAGACCAGCAGGGGGTCGTCGGCCTGGCCGAGCTTCTTGCCCATCCGGGTCTCGAGCGCCTCGAGGTGCGCACTCACCTCGTCACGCAGTGCCGCCGGCTCCTCGCCGCTGTCGAGGTAGACCTTGCAGGCCTCAGTCGTGATGGTGAAGCCGGGCGGGACCGGAAGGCCCAGGTTCGTCATCTCGGCGAGGTTGGCGCCCTTGCCGCCGAGGAGGTCCTTGAGGTCCTTGTTGCCCTCGGTGAAGTCGTAAACGAACTTCACGCCCTCAACGCTCTTACCGTGCTCAGCTACCTGGGGATCTTTGTTTTCCGACACGGGTCTCGACTCCTCGAGGACGCGGTGGCTGCCCTGACGGCGAGGAACATACCCAGATCGAAGGCGTCTGGGTACGTCCACTTGCGCGTCATGCGCCTGTAACCACTCGTCCGCCACCGGATCGAAAGTCAAGGCAGGGCAAGCGAAGACGGCCGGATGTTTTCACTTCTTGAAGACAGCAACGCCCGTAGATACGGATTGTCGCTCAGATGAGCGGCTCATGACACGCCTGAGTTCGCTCGATGAACGATCAAAGGGTGGCACTCAGTGCCACCCTTTGGAGAAGTGCAGTCGCTCAAGATCCGCTCATCTGAGCGCAACCCTTATCAAGGGTGGCGAGAATCACGCTGCCACAGCCGAGCGGATTTCACCATCCGGACGGCCTCCGGGAGCGGAAACACCCCCGTCACACGCCCAGCGCCCGCAGCCGCTCCTCCACCCGCTCCGGCGCGTACAGGTGCTCCACGACCAGCGCTCCGGCCCCCACCAGACCGGCCCGCTCCCCCAGCCGGGACGTCACCACGTCCAGGTGGGCCGTGGAGCGGGGCAGCGCGCGCTGGTAGAGCAGTTCGCGCACGCCGGTGAGGAAGGGCGTGCCGGCCAGGTCGCCCGCGATCATCAGCACGCCGGGGTTGAGCAGGGTCACCACCGTGGCCAGGACGTCCCCGACCCGGCGCCCCGCCTCCCGGGCGAGCCCGACCGCCTCGGGATGCCCGGCCGCCAGCAGGTCGCGTACGTCCGAGCCGGACGCCGCCCGCACCCCCGACTCCGCCAGCCGCCGGGCCACCGCGCCCCCGCTCGCGACGGCGGCCAGGCAGCCGTACGAGCCGCACCGGCACAGCGCCCCCGCACCCTCCGGCACCCGGATGTGCCCGATGTCCCCCGCGCCCCCGTCGATGCCCCGGTACACCGAGCCGTCGACCACGACCCCGGCGCCGATGCCGGTGGAGACCTTGACCAGCACGAACGCCGAGCAGTCGGGATAGCCGGTGCGCTGTTCGCCGTACGCCATGAGGTTGGCGTCGTTGTCCACGAGCACCGGCACGGCCGCGCCGCCGGTGTGCTCGGTGTAGGCCCGGGCCAGCCGGCCCGTCACGTCGTAGCCGTCCCAGCCGGGCATCATCGGCGGCTGGACCACCCGCCCGGTCTCGGTGTCGACCGGCCCGGGCACGGCGAGACCGATGCCGCAGACCTCCTGCGGCCCGTGGCCGGCCTTCTCCAGCAGCGCGGCGAACCAGCGGCCCAGTTCGCCGAGCACCGCGTCCGGCCCGTCCTCGACGACCAGCGTGCCGGAGTGCTCGGCGAACAGCTCGCCGGACAGGGACAGCACGGCGGCCCGGGCGTGCCGGGTGTCGAGGTCGGCGGCGAGGACGACGGCGTGCTCGTCGTCGAACTCCAGGGTGATGGAGGGGCGGCCGCCCAGCGGCGAGTCCACCGGCCCCCCGGCGCCCTCGCGCAGCCAGCCCGCGCGGAACAGCCGGTCCAGGCGCTGGCCGACCGTGGCCCGGGACAGTCCGGTGGCCTGCTGGAGGGCGCCCCGGGTCGTGGCGCGGCCGCTGCGCACCAGGTGGAGCAGGTCGCCGGCGCTCGCCTGACCGCCCGCTCTGGTGGTCGTCCCGGTCCTGCCCGGCCGTCCGGTCATGCGCACCCCCTTGTGTTGCTCAAGCCTGCATTACATAGTGAGTTTTGCGTGTTAAATAGACGTAACTCCATGGTGGCCATGACCGAACCGGTCGGCCGGACGTCTCGCGGGGAGCCCCGAGTGGAACGCACCGCCCAACTGACCCCACGTACCACGCACCACTTGGTCGCATACGATCCGGCCTCCTCCGAGCGGGCGCCTGCGCCCGCGTCCCTGCGTCTGAGGGCCGCCCGGGTCCTGGAGGAGAACTGGACGGGCTCGTCCACCGTGCCCTCGCGGCAGCTGTATCCGCACCAGTGGTCGTGGGACTCGGCGTTCATCGCGATCGGGCTCAGGCACCTGTCGCCGCTGCGGGCGCAGACGGAGCTGGAGACGCTGCTGGCGGCCCAGTGGGCCGACGGGCGGATCCCGCACATCGTGTTCAACCCCTCCGTCCCCCTCGACGCGTACTTCCCGAGCCCCGACTTCTGGCGCTCCTCCACCGCCGGGCGCGCGGCGGGCGCCCCGCGCACCGTACAGACGTCCGGGATCGTGCAGCCACCGGTGCACGCGCTGGCGGCCTGGCTGGTGCACGAGGCCGATCCGGGCCTGTCGCGGTCGCGCGGCTTCCTCGCCCGGTTGTATCCGCGGCTCGCCGCCTGGCACCGGTATCTGCTGCACCGGCGTGACCTGGGCGGCGGCGGGCTGGTGTCCGTCGTGCACCCCTGGGAACAGGGTATGGACAACAGCCCCTGCTGGGACCGGCCGCTGTCCCGGGTCACACCGGCCCCGGCCCGCTCCTTCCGCCGCGCCGACCTCGCCCACGGCGCCCCCGAGGACCGGCCGACGGACCTGGACTACGGGCGGTACGTGCGGCTGGCGGCCGACTACCGGGACCGGGGCTACCGGGACGAGCCGGACGCAAGCCGGGGGCCCGGTGCCGGGGACTTCGCGGTCGAGGACCCGTCCTTCAACGCGCTGCTCATCGCCTCCGAACACGCCCTGGCCCGGATCGCGCGGGAACTGGGCGCGGCCGCGTCCGCCCGCCACGCGCGCGCCGAGCGGCTGACGGCGGCCCTGGTCGACCGGCTGTGGGACCCGGCGGCGGGGATGTTCCTGTGCCGGGACGTGCCCGGCGGGCGGCTCCTCCCCGAACGCGGTGTCTCCGGGCTGGTCCCGCTGCTGCTGCCCACCCTGCCGCACGACCTCGCCGCCACGCTGGTGCGCACCCTGAGCGGACCGCACTTCGGGCTCGGCGGGACGACCCGCATGGTGCCCAGCTACGACCTGCTCGGCGAGGCCTTCGATCCGCACCGCTACTGGCGGGGCCCCGCCTGGTTCAACACCGGCTGGCTGATCGAGCGCGGCCTGAGACAGCACGGCGAGCAGGGCCGGGCCGCCGCGCTGCGCCGCGCGATGCTGCGGATCGCGGACACCTCCGGCTTCGCGGAGTACGTCGATCCGTACACCGGCGAGGCCTGCGGCGCGACCGGCTTCGGCTGGACCGCCGCCCTCACGCTCGACCTGCTGCACGGCCGGCCCGGATGGGACAGGCACGGCGTCACAGCGACCAAGGGAGGGGACCGGGGATGACGGACCGGCATCATCTGCTCGTGCACGGCGGGACGTTCGCCGCCGTGGGCGACCGGGGGGACATCAGCGGGGTGCGGGGCGTGAGCACCCCGGACGGGTTATTCGTACGGGACGCCCGGCACCTGAGCCGGTGGCAGCTGACCGTGGACGGGGCCGTGCCGGAGATCCTCACCCCGGTGGCCGACGGGGACGTGGCGCGCTGTGTGCTCGTCCCGCGCGGCGGCCGCGACGAGCCGCCCGCCTACACCCTCTTCCGTGAACAGGCCGTCGGGGAGGGCGCGTTCGTCGAGTCGCTGAAGGTGACCAGCAACCGCCCGGTGCCGGCCACGGTCCGCCTCGCGGTGACCGCCGACGCCGACTTCGCCGACCAGTTCGAACTCCGCAGCGACCACCGCACCTACATGAAGGCCGGCGCGGTCCGCACCCGCAAGGCCCTCGGCCACGGCGTGGAGTTCACCTACCGGCGCGGCGAGTGGCGCTCCTGTACGACCGTGACGGCCGACCCCTCCCCCGACGCCGTGGAGGAGACCGGCACCGGCGCCCGCCGCCTGACCTGGACGCTGGAGCTGGCACCGCACGGCACGGCCGAACTCGTCCTGCGGGTCATGGCCCGCCCGCACGGCGAGAACCGGGCCCTGCGGGTGCCGCGCGACCCGGCCGCCCTCCACGAGCGGCTCCTCGCCGAGGAGGGCGCGTTCATGACGGGCGTGGCGTTCCCGACGGGCTGGCCCGAGCTGGCCGCGGCCTGTGCGCGGGCCCTGGCCGACCTCGCCGCGCTCCAGGTCCCGGCCGCCGGCCCCGACGGCGAGGCGCTGCGCGTCCCGGCCGCGGGCGCCCCCTGGTTCCTCACCCTGCTGGGCAGGGACGCGCTGCTGACCTCCCTCTTCGCGCTCCCGTACCGCCCCGCCCTGGCCGCCGCCACGCTCCCGGCGCTCGCCGCCACGCAGGCCACCGAGACCGGCGTGGACGCGGTGGCCCAGCCCGGCAAGATCGTCCACGAGGTGCGGCACGGCGAGCTGGCGCACTTCGGGCAGGTCCCCTACGGCCGCTACTACGGTTCGGTCGACGCCACCCCGCTCTTCCTCGTCCTGCTCGGCGCCTACGTCGAACAGACCGGGGACACGGCGACGGCCCGCCGTCTGGAGGCCCACGCCCGGGCCGCGGTCGGCTGGATGCTGGACCACGGCGGGCTCACCTCGCGCGGCTACCTGGTCTACCGCGCCGACCGGGGCGGCCTGGCCAACCAGAACTGGAAGGACTCCCCCGGCGCGATCTGCTCGGCCGACGGCACCCGCCCGCACGGCCCGGTGGTCGCCGCCGGCGCCCAGGGCTACGCGTACGACGCCCTGCGCCGCACGGCCTGGCTGGCGCGCACGGTGTGGGCGGACGAGACGTACGCGGCCCTGCTGGAGCAGGCGGCGGGCGACCTGCGCGACCGCTTCCAGCGGGACTTCTGGATGCCGGACCACGACTTCCCGGCGCTCGCCCTGGACGGCACCGGCAAGCCGGTCGACGCGCTCGCCTCGGACGCCGGGCACCTGCTGTGGTCCGGCCTGCTAGACAAGGAGTACGGCGAACTGGTGGGCCGCCGCCTGCTGGAGCCCGACTTCTTCTCCGGCTGGGGCGTGCGCACCCTGGCCGCGGGGCAGGCCGCCTACCACCCGCTCTCCTACCACCGCGGCTCGGTCTGGCCGCACGACAACGCGCTGATCGCGCTGGGCCTGGCCCGCTACGGGCTGCACGACGAGGCCCGTACGGTCGCGCACGGCCTGGTCGACGCGGCCACCGCCACCGGCCACCGCCTGCCGGAGGTGCTCGCGGGCTACGACCGGGGCACCCACCCGGAGCCGGTGCCCTACCCGCACGCGTGCGTGCGCGAGTCGCGCTCGGCGGCGGCCCCGCTGGCGCTGCTCACGGCGGTGGGAGGGGCGTAGGGGCCCGGTTTGACGCGACGTTTGCCGGGTGTTTGCCGAGGACCGGCCCGGCGGGCTGAACACACCGCGCGACGCGGCCGTACGGAAGGGCGGCGGACCCGACTCCCCCACATCGGGTCCGCCGTACCACGGGTTTCGTACGGAAGGACCTTCGGGTGCCGGTCTTCACGCGCCTCCGCCAGCTGCCCGACACACCCGGCGCCGCCGTCGGGGACGCCCCCGCCGAGGCGGCCGGTCCGCCGGCCGGCCGGGCGGAGCACCCCCGTCCCTCCTCCCTCAAGGCCCGCATCGCCCACTGGCGCACGTGGCGCACCCGGCACCCGGCCGCCGCCCGCGCCCTGTCCTGGACGGTCACCGCCCTGGCCGCCGCCCTGGTGCTGGGCGCGCTGCTGCTGCCCAACCAGCTGTTCGCGCTGCGGCCGGCCCGGTTCACCCGGATCCCGGCCGAGGCGATCATCGGCGCGGTGGTGCTGCTCGCCCTGCCCCGCCGCCCCCGCCTGGCCGCGGCGGCGCTGTACGGCACGGGCCTGGCGGTGCTGACCCTGCTGAACCTGCTGGACATGGGGTTCAACGAGTACCTGGGGCGGGGCTTCAACGCGGCACTGGACTGGGCCCTGCTCCCGGACGCCCAGTCGTACGTCGCGGACCTGGCGGGTCCGGCGGTGGCGACCGGCGCGGCCGTGGGTGTGGTCGTGCTCGTCCTGCTGCTGGTGGCCGTCATGGTCGGGGCGACGGTCCGGCTCGGCGAGCTGCTGGTCCGGCACCGCGCCCGGGCCACCCGGGGCGCGCTGGTCGCCGGCACGGTGTGGATCACCTGTACGGCCCTCAACCTGCAGTTCCTCGGACTGCCGCTGGCCTCCGACCGGGCGGCCGGGGCCCTGGAGGTGCACGTGCGGCGCACGCTGGACTCCCTGCGGGACGAGGCGGCCTTCGCCAAGGAGGCCAGGGCGGACTCCTTCGGCGCGACCCCGCCCGAGCAGCTGGTGCCCGACCTGCGCGGCAAGGACGTCGTCTTCACGTTCATCGAGAGCTACGGCCGCAGCGCCATCGAGGACCCGGTCATGGCCCCCGGCGTCGGCAGCACCCTCGACGCGAGCACCAAGGCCCTCGCCGAGGCGGGCTTCCAGGCCCGCAGCGGCTGGCTCACCTCGGCGACCTACGGCGGCAGCAGCTGGCTCGGCCACTCCACGACCATGTCCGGGCTGTGGATCGACAACCAGCGCCGCTACCGCACGGTCACCGCGGGCGAGCACCTCACCCTCACCAAGGCGTTCCAGAAGACCGGCGCCTGGGACACCGTGGGGGTCATGCCGGGCGTGCAGAAGGGCTGGCCGGAGGCGAAGTGGTACGGCCTCGACAAGGTCTACAACGCCTTCCAACTGGGCTACAAGGGCCCGAAGTTCAGCTGGTCGACGATGCCGGACCAGTACGCCCTGGAAGCCTTCCAGCGCCAGGTGCACGGCCGCGCGCACGACAAGCCGCTGATGTCCCTCGTCATCCTGACCTCCAGCCACCAGCCCTGGGCACCGATCCCGAAGATGGTCGACTGGGACGACCTGGGCGACGGCTCGCTGTTCACCGCCGTCCAGAAGGCCGGCAAGAAGCCGGCGGACATCATCACCGACACCACCAAGTCCCGCGAGGAGTACGGCAAGTCGATCCAGTACTCGGTCACCAGCCTCACCCAGTGGCTGCAGCGCTACGGCACCGACGACACGGTCCTGGTCTTCCTCGGCGACCACCAGCCCATAGCCCGGGTCAGCGGCAACCACGCCAGCCGCGACGTCCCGGTCTCGATCGTCGCCAAGGACCCGAAGGTCCTGGACAAGGTCGCCGACTGGAACTGGACCCCCGGCCTGAAGCCGGCCAGGACGGCCCCGGTGTGGAAGATGAGCTCCTTCCGGGACCGCTTCCTGACGGCGTTCGGGTCGACTCCGCATCCGTCCGGGGGGTGAGAGGGGCCGTCACCTGACCCTGGTGTCCGGCACGAAGCGCTCCTCCTGGTTCGCGGGCGACGGGCGGCGCCGCGGGAGCATCATGGCGGTGGTCACCGCGGTCGCGAGGACGAGAGCGGCGGCGAGGCAGAAGGCGTTGCGCGCGCCGGGGAGCGCGGCGGCGGCCGGGGTGGGGTCGCCGGGCGCCGCGGCATGGAAGAAGACACTGCCGAGCAGGGCGATGCCGAGCGTGCCGCCGAGTTGCTGTACCGCGTTGAGCAGGCCGGCGGCAGAGCCCGTCTCGGGTGGGCGGACCCGGTTCAGGGCAGTGGTGAAGAACGGCACGGCGTACAGGCCCTGCCCGACCCCTGCCACGGCCAGCGCGGGCAGCAGCGGCCAGGGGTAGGAGGCGGGGTCGCTGGTGGCATACACGGCTGCGGCCGATCCGACTCCGGCGAGCAGCGCCAGCAGTCCGGCACGCATCACCCGGGCGCCGTAGCGGGGTACGAGCCAGGCGCCGGCGGCCCAGGACGACAGCGCCATCGCCGCCGACCACGGCAGCAGCGTGAAGCCCGCCGAGAGGACGTCGCGGTGCAGGCCCAGCTGCATCTGCAGTGCGGCCACCAGCATCAGGCCGCCCACCACCGCGAAGAACAGCACGCTGGACACCAGCGCGGCGGTGAAACCGCGGTCGGCGAACAAGCCCGGCTCGACGAGCGTGCTGCGCCCGCCACGGGCCCGCCGCCGTTGATGGGCGGCGAAGCCCGCCAGTACCGCGCCGCCGGCGGCGAGCATGGCCCAGCACCAGCCCGGCCAGCCGTGTGTGCCGCCCTGGATGAGCGGACAGACCAGCAGGCCGCTGCCCAGCACCGCCAGCGCCGTGCCGGCGTGGTCCAGCCGCGGTCGCGGCGCGGCACGGTCCTCCGGCAGCAGCGGCGTGGCCGCCAGCACGGCGGCGCCGAGAGGGACGTTGACGAGGAAGACCGCGCGCCAGGAGGAACCCAGCACATCCGCTTGGGTCAGCGCGCCGCCGACCACCGGGCCGGTGACCGCGGCGAGTCCCATGACCGGCCCGATGGTGCCCATCGCCCGGGCCAGGTCCGGGCCGGTGAACAGAGCGCGGATCATGCCGATGGTCTGCGGAACGGCCAGTGCGGCCGCCGCGCCCTGCACCGCCCGAAGGGCGATCAGGACCGCCGTGGACGGTGCGAGCGCGCATCCCAGTGAGGCCAGGACGAAGCCGGCCGTGCCGAAGCGGAACACCCGCCGCCGGCCGGCGATGTCTCCCAGCCGCCCACCGGTGATCAGGAAGACGGCGAAGGGCAGGGTGTACGCGGCGCTGAACCACTGGATGCTGGAGACGGGGCCGCCCAGGCCGGCGCGGATCACCGGGGCCGCGACGGTCATGATCGTGGCGTCGAGGAGGTTCATGGCCTCGGCGACCAGCAGCACGGCGAGTGCGGCCCAGCGCCGCCGCTGCGGGGGTGGGGTGGTGGAGTACGACATGCGCCCGAGCGTGCGCCCCTCCGCCCGGCGGCCTCCACTTCGGGCGGTCGGATCGCCGTATAACTCCACGGGAGGGCCTCTGGTGCATGATTCCCCCATGCTGGACGCCATCGACCGTGGTCTCATCCATGCCCTGCGCATCGACGGGCGGGCGCCGTTCAGCGTGATCGCCGACGCCCTGGGCGTCTCGGCGCAGACCGTCTCCCGCCGCTACCGGCGGCTGTGCGCGGACGCCGCGCTGCGGGTGGTGGGCCTGGCCGAGCCGCACGCCAACGACCGCACCCAGTGGCTGCTGCGGCTGACCGCGGGCCCGCGCGCCGCCCAGGACCTGGCCGACGCGCTGGCCCGCCGCACCGACACCTCCTGGGTCAAGCTCGCCTCGGGCGGCACCGAGATCGTCGCGATCGTGCACACCTCCACCGCCGACGGGCCCGCCGGGCACGCGCTGCTGTTGCACGACATCCCGCGCACCGTCGGCATCACCGCGGTCTCAGCGCACTGCGTGCTGCACACCTACCTCGGTGGGCCCACCGCCTGGTCGGGCCACCGACAGGCCCTCGACGCCGCGCAGCAGCGCCGCCTGCGCACCGCGGTGACTGTCAGCGCCGCCGCCGGGACCCCCGCGGCCCTCGGCGGCGCGGACGCCGACCTGCTCGCCGCCCTCCAGCGCGACGGCCGGGCGAGCCTGAGCAGCCTCGCCACGGCCACCGGCTGGTCGCCCGCCACCGTCGCGCGCCGGCTGGACCATCTGCGGGCCGACGGCCGGCTCTTCTTCGACGTGGAACTCGACTCCGGCTTGCTGGGCGTCACCACGCAGGCGCTGCTGTGGATGGCGGTCGCCCCCGCCGACCTCGACCAGGTCGCCCGTACCCTGGCCCGGCACGAGGAGCTGGCCTACGTGGCCGCCGTGACCGGACCCCACAATCTCACCGCCCATGCCCTGTGCCCGGACCCCGCGGCGTTGCACCGCTACCTCACCGAACGGCTGGGTGCCCTGAAGGCGATCCGGGCCCTGGAAACCGCGCCCGTGCTGCGCACCATCAAGATGGCCGGGCTCCTTCCGGCCACGGGCAAACCGCCCTTGCGCAGTCGTCGCTAACCGGTTGCCGGACGACACACGGCATCCGGTCTCCTTCAGCCCGGCGCCCACCCCCGCTGTCCGGACTCAGCCGCCGGAGGTGTCCTGTTCGGCGTCCTCGGCCACGCCCGCGCAGTCGTAGGGGTCCTTCAGCCAGCCGTCCGGCAGCACCACCCGGTTGTTGCCGGAGGTGCGGCCGCGCGGGCCGTCGGCGCCGGCCGGCCACGGCTGGTCCAGGTCCAGCTCGTCGAGCCCGGCCCGCAGTTCCTCCAGCGAGGAGGTGATCGCGAGCTTCTTGCGCATCTCGGAGCCGACCGAGAAGCCCTTCAGGTACCAGGCGACGTGCTTGCGGAAGTCGATGACGCCCCGGGACTCGTCCCCGATCCACTCTCCGAGCAGGGTGGCGTGCCGGACCATGACGTCGGCGACCTCCCGCAGCGTCGGCCGGGCGATGTCCTGCGTACGGCCCTCGAACGCGGCCACCAGGTCCGCGAACAGCCACGGCCGGCCCAGGCAGCCCCGCCCGACCACGACGCCGTCGCACCCGGTCTCCCGCACCATCCGCAGCGCGTCCTGCGCCGACCAGATGTCGCCGTTGCCGAGCACCGGGATCTCCGGCACGTGCTCCTTGAGCCGGGCGATGGCGTCCCAGTCGGCCGTCCCGCCGTAGTGCTGCGCCGCCGTACGGCCGTGCAGCGCGATCGCGGTGACGCCCTCCTCGACCGCGATGCGCCCGGCGTCCAGGTAGGTCAGGTGGTCGTCGTCGATGCCCTTGCGCATCTTCATCGTCACCGGCAGGTCCCCGGCCCCGCTGACGGCCTCCCGCAGGATCGCCCGCAGCAGGTTCCGCTTGTACGGCAGGGCCGACCCGCCGCCCTTGCGCGTCACCTTCGGCACCGGGCAGCCGAAGTTGAGGTCGATGTGGTCGGCGAGGTCCTCCTCGGCGATCATGCGGACGGCCTTGCCGACGGTCACCGGGTCGACGCCGTACAGCTGGATCGAGCGCGGCTTCTCGCTCGCGTCGAACGTGATCAGCTGCATGGTCTTCTCGTTGCGCTCGACCAGGGCCCGGGTGGTGATCATCTCGCTGACGAACAGGCCCTTGCCACCGCTGAACTCCCGGCACAGCGTGCGGAAGGGCGCGTTGGTGATCCCGGCCATGGGTGCGAGCACGACGGGCGGCCGCACGGTGTGCGGGCCGATCCGCAGGGTCGGGGTGGTCACGGCGGTGGGAGTGGACGTCGGCATGGGCATTCCCCCATTGTCACGCACCCCGAGGGGTAGCCGGATCCAGGATCCTGTAGAGGTCATTAGTTAGACACACTATCGAGTCGGACGTACGATGAGGCCCATGCCCGAGCTCAGTCCTCGACGCCGTCTGCTGGTGCTCGCGATCTGCTGCATGAGCCTGCTGATCGTGAGCCTGGACAACACCGTCCTGAACGTGGCCCTGCCGTCTCTCCAGCGCGACCTGCACGCGAGCACGTCCGGACTGCAGTGGACGATCGACGCGTACACCCTGGTCCTGGCCTCGCTGCTGATGCTCGCCGGTTCCACGGCCGACCGGATCGGCCGCAAGCGCGTGTTCATGGCGGGGCTGGTCGTCTTCAGTCTCGGCTCGCTGCTGTGCTCCCTGGCGCCCAGCCTCGACCTGCTGGTGGTCTTCCGCATGGTGCAGGCGGTGGGCGGCTCCATGCTCAACCCGGTCGCCATGTCGATCATCACCAACACCTTCACCGACCCGCGCGAGCGCGCCCGGGCGATCGGCGTGTGGGGCGGGGTCGTCGGCATCTCCATGGCGGCCGGTCCGCTGGTGGGCGGCCTGCTGGTGGAGTCCGTCGGCTGGCGGGCGATCTTCTGGGTCAACCTCCCGGTGGGCCTGGCCGCGCTGCTGCTCACCTGGCGGTTCGTCCCCGAGTCCCGCGCGGACCGCGCCCGCCGCCCCGACCCGGTCGGCCAGCTCCTGGTCATCGCCCTGTTCGGCTCCCTGACGTACGCGATCATCGCGACGCCGCACGCGTCCCTCGGCGCCGTGGCTCCCTTCGCCGTCGTCGCGCCGGCCGCCCTGCTCGGCCTGCTGTGGTACGAGCCGCGCCGCGCGGAACCCCTGATCGACCTGCGGTTCTTCCGCTCCGCGCCGTTCAGCGGGGCGACCGTGATCGCGGTCAGCGGGTTCGCCGCCCTGGGCGGCTTCCTCTTCCTGTCGACGCTCTACCTCCAGAACGTCCGCGGTCTGGACGCCCTGCACGCGGGCCTGTGGATGCTCCCCATGGCCGCCCCGACCTTCCTGTGCGCCCCGCTGTCCGGCCGCCTGGTCGGCAGTCGCGGCCCGCGCCTGTCCCTCCTCATCGCGGGCGGCGCGATGACGGCGAGCGGCGCCCTGTTCGCCGTCTTCCAGGCCGAGACGTCCGACGTCACGCTCTTCGTCGGCTACGTCCTGTTCGGCATCGGCTTCGGCTTCGTCAACGCGCCCATCACCAACACCGCCGTCTCTGGCATGCCCCGCGCCCAGGCCGGCGTGGCCGCCGCCGTCGCCTCCACCAGCCGCCAGCTCGGCTCGACCCTCGGCGTGGCGGTGGTCGGGGCGGTCCTGGCGGCGGGCGTGGGCGCGTCGTCGTACCGGGACACGTTCGTCCCGGCCGCCCGCCCCGGCTGGTGGATCATCACCGCCTGCGGCCTCGCGGTCCTGGCCCTCGGCGCCCTGACCAGCGGCCCCTGGGCCCGCCGCACCGCGGAGCGCACGGCGCGGCGGCTGGAGTCGGAGGAGGTACGGGAGGCAGCGGGGCTCGGCGCGTAGGCCGGGCCGGTCCGGCCGGGCCTTCCCCTTCCGCCGAGTTCTGGCCGTCGAGCCCCCTCCCCCGGGCCCTGTCCAGCAGAGCCCCGGCCGTTGAGCCCCGGCCCGCTGAGCCACATCCCGCAGGCCCCGGCCGGTGCCAGCGGTACGGCCCTCAGCCGCAGTGACGCGCTGGCCTGGCGCGTACGGCTGGCGCAGCGCCACACCGTCGAACCCCCAGCCGCCGAACCCCCGGCCGCCGAACCCGGCCCGCCGAGACTTGCCCTTCCGCCGAGCCTGTCCGGCGGAGCCCTGTCCAGCAGAGCCCCAGCCGCCGAAAGCCCCTCCCGTCGAGCTCCGGCCGCCAAGCCCTGACCCGCCGAGCCCCCTCCGCAGGCCCGGCCGTCAAGCCACCGTCTGCAAGCCCCCTCCCGCAACCCCGGCCCGCCAAACCCCCCAACGGGCCCTCCACCCCACCCCGCCGAACCACCCCTACCCCTGCCGCCCCACGGCGATCGCGTGCAGTCTCTCCAGACGCCGGCGCGACTCCTCGTCGGCCGGTACGTACGTCACCATCCGCGGCCCCGGCTGCGGCCCCAGCCACAGGTCGGTGTGGTCGACGGTGACGAGGCCGACGTGGCGGTTGCGGAACTCCTTGCGCTTGCTGCGGTGGGCGACGACCTCGTGGCGGTCCCAGGCGGCGCGGAACTCGGCGGACTCGGTGCGCAGCCGCTTGAGCAGCATCTTCCAGGCGGGCTCGCCCAGATGACCGGCCATCGTGGCGCGGAAGCGGGCGGCCATCAGCCGCTGGGTCTCCTCCAGGCGCACGATCGAGGACTGCCACTCGGGGTGCGTGTAGGTCAGCAGGATGCAGTTGCGGTCCTCGGGCGGCACCGCGTCCAGGTCGCACAGCAGCTGCCCGTACGTGCGGTTGTGCGCCAGGATGTCGTACCGGCTGTTCTGCAGGCAGGCCGGGAACGGCTCGACCTGTTCCAGCAGGGCCCGCAGCGCGGGTGTGACCGACGGGCAGACGGTCGCGGGGGTCGGGTCCACCGCCCCGGCCAGCTGGAAGAGGTGGGCGCGCTCGCTGGGGTCCAGCAGCAGGGCGCGGGCGAGGGCGTCGAGCACCTGCACGGAGACCTGGATGTCCCTGGCCTGCTCCAGCCACGTGTACCAGGTGACGCCGACGGCGGAGAGCTGGGCGACCTCCTCGCGGCGCAGCCCGGGCGTACGGCGCCGGCGGCCGCGCGGCAGACCGACCTGCTCGGGGGTGATCCGCTCACGGCGGCTGCGCAGGAACGCGGCCAGCTCGTGCCGCCGGATGTCGGCGTCGCGGGGCGCCTGACGGGACGCCTGACGGGGTGTCGCCGGGGATGCCTGGCGGGGCGCTTCGGGCGCGCGGGAGACCGTCTCCTGGGCCATGGTCGTCATGCCCTCCAGCCTGCCGCCGCCCGCAACCTGTTTCCAGGTAGTGCTTGTACCAGGACAAGGACACTCTGGTACCAGTCTGAGCCGGGCAGCAGTCTCGGTGCCGTGACCGAAACCATCCTCACCTCACGCTCCGTCAGATCTCCGCAGGCCACACCCTCCCTCGGCGACCTGGGACTGTTCGCCGTGCTGCTGGCCGCGGCGCTCCCCCTCATCGACTTCTTCATCGTCAACGTGGCCCTGCCCACCATCGGCACCGACCTCGCCGCGAGCGAGTCGGTCCTGGAACTCGTCGTCGCCGGGTACGGGGTGGCGTACGCCGTGCTCCTCGTCCTCGGCGGCCGGCTCGGCGACCTGTTCGGCCGGCGGCGGCTGTTCCTGGCCGGCATGGCGGCCTTCGGGCTGACCTCGCTGGCGTGCGGACTCGCGCCAGGCGCCTGGTCGCTGGTGGCGGCCCGGGTCGCGCAGGGCGCGTCGGCCGCCGCGATGGTGCCGCAGGTCCTGGCCACCATCCAGGCCACCACCACCGGTGCCCGGCGGGCGCGGGCCATGAGCCTGTACGGCGCCACCGCCGGGCTGGCCATGATCGCCGGGCAGATCCTCGGCGGGGTCCTGGTCGCCGCGGACCTCGCGGGCACCGGCTGGCGCTCGGTGTTCCTGGTCAACGTGCCGGTGGTGCTGGCCGGCCTGCTCCTGGCCGCCCGGGCCGTACCCGAGACGCGCTCGCAGCACCCCGAGCCGGTCGACGGCCCGGGCACGGTCCTGCTCGCCGTCTCGCTGCTCACCCTGCTCGTGCCGCTCACCGAGGGCCGGGCCGCGGGCTGGCCGCTGTGGACGTGGCTGGCGCTGGCCGCCTTCCCCCTGGCGGCGGGCACGTTCTACGCGGTGGAGCGCCGGGCCGACCGGCTCGGCCGTACGCCGCTGGTCCCGCCGAGCCTGTTCCACCTGGCGTCGCTGCGGCGCGGGCTGGTGCTGATCCTGCCCTTCTCGATCGGCTTCAGCGGGTTCATGTTCGTCGTCGCGGTGGCGTTGCAGCAGGGCGCGGGCCTCGGCCCGGTCGCCGCGGGCCTGGCGCTCTCCCCGCTGGCGGTGGTGTTCTTCGTCTTCTCCCTGCTGGGCCCGCGCCTGGTCACCCGGTACGGCACGCGCGTGGTGACGGCGGGCGCCGCGCTGCAGGGTCTCGGGCTGGCGCTGATGGCCCTGGCCGCCTGGCACTTCTGGCCGCACGTCGGGTTCCTCGAACTGCTCCCGGGAGCGGCGGTGGCCGGCGCGGGCCAGGCGCTGCAACTGCCGGTGATCTACCGGGTGGTGCTGTCGGAGGTGCCGCCGGCCCGGGCGGGCGTCGGCAGCGGTGTGATGATCACCACTCAGCAGTCGTCGCTGGCCCTGGGCGTCGCCACCCTCGGCACCCTCTTCCTCGCCCTGGTCCCGGGCCTGGGCATGCGGGACGCCCTGGTCATCACGCTCCTGACCCAGCTCGCCGGCGTCCTGGTGACCGGCCTGCTGAGTCTGCGCCTGCCCCGCACGATCGGCTGACCCCGGCCCTGCCGGGGCCTGCGGTGCCGCACACTCTTGTCGTCCACTCGTGCCGTCCCCGCCCCCGGATGCCGGAGCAGCCATGCCACGCCGCAGTCAGCTCGACCCGAGCAAGGTCAGCCGCTGGGACCAGCACGGCCGGGAACACGTGGTCCGGGTCCTGCGCAGTGGCGTGCAGCGGGTGATCCGCTGCGACACGTGCGGCTGGCGCCGCAGCGCTGTGTTCCTGCCCCGGCCCCGGGCCGAGGAGCACCTCTCCGAGGCCCACCAGGCGACGGTGGACCCGACGGCCGCGTGAGCCCTACCGGGCCCGCAGCCCCCGCATCAGCAGGTCCACCAGCGCCGTGAAGTCGGCCTCGGCTCCGGGCTTCTCCCACTCCCGGGCGAAGCCCGGGTTGTGGAAGGGGCCCGTGGCCTGGAAGAGGGCGCGGGCCGTGGTCGCGGGGTCGGCGGGGGGCGCGAAGGTGCCGGCCTTGACACCCGCCTCGACGATCCGCGTCAACTGGCCGGTGAGGTCGGCGACGTGGGCGGCGACCGCCTCGCCGTTCTCCTCGGCCAGAACCAGGTACGTGGCGAACAGTTCGGGATCCTCGCCCGCCTTGAGCCGCTTGGCGGCGAACAGCGCGCCCAGCCAGTCCCGCAGGCGCGCCTCCGGGTCGCCGTCCCCGGCCACGATGCCGGACAGCTGCTCCGACGTACGGTCCAGCCACCGCTTGGTCACCGCCTCGCGCAGCGCGGCCTTCGTACGGAAGTGCCGGTAGACGCTGCCGTGGCTGACGCCGAGCGCGCGGGCCACGTCCACCACGGTGGCCTTGGCCGGGCCGTGGCGGCGCAGCACCTCCTCGGTCGCTTCGAGGATGCGCTCGGCGGTCAGGGTCTCGGTGGTCGGTGCCATGTACTAGACCGTACCCGGCACCGGGATCAGCGTTCGCTGTCCAGGAGTGCCATCTGCGCGGCCGGGTAGCGCTCACCCGCCACCGCGTCCGCCGGTACGGCCGCCTCGATCGCCGCCAGGTCGGCCGCGTCCAGCGTGACCTCCAGCGCCCCCAGCGACTCCGCGAGCCGGTCCCGGCGGCGGGCGCCGACCAGCGGCACGATGTCCTCCCCGCGCGAGAGCACCCAGGCGATGGCGATCTGCGCGACGGTCACGCCCTGCTGCTCGGCGATCTTGCGGAGCGCCTCGACGAGGGCGAGGTTGCGGGTGAGGTTCTCGCCCTGGAAGCGCGGGGAGCGGGACCGGAAGTCGTCGGCGGGGAGCTGCCGGTCGGGGCTGAAGTGCCCGGAGATCAGACCGCGTGACAGCACGCCGTAGGCCGTGATGGAGATGCCCAGGTCACGGGTGGTCGGCAGGATGCGGTCCTCGATGCCGCGGGTGATCAGGCCGTACTCGATCTGGAGGTCGGTGATCGGGGCGGTGGCGGCGGCCCGGCGGATCGTGTCCGGGCCGACCTCGCTGAGGCCGATGTGGCGGACGTACCCCTGCTCGACCAGCTCGGCGATCGCGCCGACCGTCTCCTCGATGGGCACGTCCGGGTCGAGGCGGGCGGGCCGGTAGATGTCGATGTGGTCCAGGCCGAGGCGCTGGAGCGTGTGGGCGGCGAAGTTCTTCACGGCGGCGGGGCGTCCGTCGAAGCCCAGCCAGGAGCCGTCGGGGGCGCGCAGGGCCCCGAACTTCACGCTGACCAGGGCCTGTTCGCGCCGGGCGGCGGGGGCGGAGCGCAGCGCCTCGCCGATGAGCAGTTCGTTGTGGCCCATGCCGTAGAAGTCGCCGGTGTCGAGCAGGGTCACGCCCGCCTCCAGGGCGGCGTGGATCGTGGCGATCGACTCGGCGCGCTCGGCGCCCTCCCCGTACATCGTCGGGGACATGCCCATGCAGCCGAGGCCGAGGGCGAAGACGCGAGGGCCGGTGGTTCCGAGAGAGCGGGTCTGCATCGTCATGCCCTCCACCTTGGCATGACAGCTGACAGATTTCAATATCTGTCAGCTGTTAGATGTCAGTCGACGCCGGGCACACAAAAGCCCACCCCTCCCCGGCTCGGCCGGGAAGGGGTGGGCGAAGTGGTGCGGGTCCGGGGCTCAGCAGCCGATCAGGCGGCCGGCCAGGTACCCCTCGATCTGGTCCAGCGACACACGCTCCTGCTTCATCGAGTCACGCTCGCGCACCGTGACGGCGTTGTCCTCGAGCGTGTCGAAGTCGACGGTCACGCAGTACGGCGTACCGATCTCGTCCTGGCGGCGGTAGCGGCGGCCGATGGCGCCGGCGTCGTCGAACTCGATGTTCCAGTGCTGGCGCAGCGCCTGGGCGAGGCCCTTGGCCTTGGGCGACAGCTCCGGGTTGCGGGACAGCGGCAGCACGGCGACCTTCACCGGGGCGAGGCGGTGGTCGAGGCGCAGCACGGTCCGCTTCTCCATCTTGCCCTTGGCGTTGGGCGCCTCGTCCTCGACGTAGGCGTCGAGCAGGAAGGCGAGCATCGTCCGGCCGACACCGGCCGCCGGCTCGATGACGTACGGCGTCCAGCGCTCGCCGGCCTCCTGGTCGAAGTAGGACAGGTCCTGGCCGGAGGCCTTGGAGTGGGACGACAGGTCGTAGTCGGTGCGGTTGGCGACACCCTCCAGCTCGCCCCACTCGCTGCCGCCGAACTGGAAGCGGTACTCGATGTCGGCGGTGCGCTTGGAGTAGTGGGAGAGCTTCTCCTTGGGGTGCTCGTACCAGCGCATGTTCTCCTCACGGAGACCCAGGCCGGTGTACCAGTTCCAGCGCTGCTCCATCCAGTACTCGTGCCACTTCTCGTCCTCGCCCGGCTTGACGAAGAACTCCATCTCCATCTGCTCGAACTCGCGGGTGCGGAAGATGAAGTTGCCCGGCGTGATCTCGTTGCGGAACGACTTGCCCATCTGGGCGATGCCGAACGGCGGCTTGCGGCGCGAGGTGGTCTGCACCTGGGAGAAGTTGGTGAAGATGCCCTGCGCGGTCTCGGGCCGCAGGTACGCGATGGAGCCGGAGTCCTGCGTCGGGCCGAGGTGGGTGGAGAGCAGGCCCGAGAACTGCTTGGGCTCGGTGAACTGGCCCTTGGTACCGCAGTTGGGGCAGTTGATGTCCGCCAGGCCGTTCTCCGGGGCGCGGCCCTTCTTCTCCTCGTAGGCCTCCTCCAGGTGGTCCGCGCGGAACCGCTTGTGGCAGGAGGTGCACTCGGTGAGCGGGTCGGTGAACGTGGCGACGTGGCCGGAGGCGACCCAGACCTCGGGGGCCAGGATGACGGACGAGTCGATCCCGACGACGTCCTCGCGCGACGTCACCATGTAGCGCCACCACTGGCGCTTGATGTTCTCCTTGAGCTCGACACCCAGAGGGCCGTAGTCCCAGGCGGCCCGCTGACCGCCGTAGATCTCACTGCAGGGGAATACAAAGCCACGGCGCTTGCTCAGGCTGACGATGGTGTCGATCTTGTCGGCGGCCACGGTGCTCTCTTCAATACGACGACGGGCGACGAAGCGAGACGCTTCCAGCGAATGCTTCAGGTTACCGGCGTGGACTGCCCCGGAACCAAATCGGGGCCCTGACCGGGTTTGTTGACAATGGTTTCCATCTTTGCTGAAAATGAGTGTCATGAACGTACGACGACACCACATAACCGGGCTCGCGGTCGCGGCGGCCACCGCGTGCGCGCTCGGCTCCCTCTCCGCCTGCTCCAGCGACAGCGCGGCGGCGGGCGGCAACTCGGAGAAGTTCGACGTCGTCGCCTCGTTCTACCCGATGGCCTTCCTCGCCGAGCGGATCGGCGGCGACCACGTGAAGGTCACCAGCCTCACCGAGCCCGGCCAGGAGCCGCACGACCTGGAGCTCAGCACGCAGCAGCGGGCGGCGATCGAGGAGTCCGACGCGGCCCTCTTCCTCAAGGGCCTGCAGCCCTCCGTCGACCAGGCCGTCACCCAGGCCGAGGTGCGGACGAAGATCGACGCGGCGACGCTGACCAAGCTGGAGGACCTCGGCACCGGGGACGGCCACGACCACGGCGGCGAGGAGGAGCACGCGGGCGAGGAGCACGCCGAGGAGGACGAGCACGCCCTCGACCCGCACGTCTGGCTCGACCCGGTGAAGTACGCCGAGATCGCCCGGGGCGTCGGCAAGGCCTTCGAGAAGGCCGACCCGGACCACGCGGCCGACTACAAGAAGAACACCGAGGCCCTGGTCGCGAAGCTCGACGGCCTCGACACCCGGTTCCGCGACGGGTTGAAGAACACCAGGACCAAGGTCTTCTTCACCAACCACGCCGCCTTCGGCTACCTCGCCCACCGCTACGGCCTGACCCAGGAGGCCATCTCCGGCCTGGACCCGGAGAGCGAGCCGAGCGCGGCCCGCGTCAGGGAACTCCAGCAGGAGGCCAAGGCGGACGGCGTGACCACCGTGTTCTACGAGACACTGGTCAGTGACAAGACCGCGAAGACCCTCGCCCGGGACGCGGGCCTGAAGACCGACGTCCTCGATCCCCTCGAGGGCATCACGGGCAAGTCCCGCGGCGAGGACTACTTCCAGGTCATGGAAGCCAACCTCAAGGCCCTGCGAACGGCCCTGGGAGCCAAGTGATCGACCCATCGGAGGACGGCATGACCGAGCCCGTCATCGCGTTGCGCGGGGTCCGCGCCGACCTGGGCTCGCGCCCCGTCCTGCGCGGCATCGACCTCACCGTGCTCCGCGGTGAGGTCGTCGCGCTGCTCGGCGCGAACGGCTCAGGCAAGTCCACGGCCGTGCGCACCGTCATCGGCCAGGTGCCGGCGGCCGCCGGCGAGATCGAGCTGTTCGGCACCCCCCGCCGCCGGTTCCGCGACTGGGCGCGCGTGGGCTACGTCCCGCAGCGCACCACGGCCGCGGGCGGCGTGCCCGCCACCGTGACCGAGGTGGTCTCCTCCGGCCGCCTGTCCCGCACCCGCTTCGGCGTGTTCCGCGCGGCCGACCGCGAGGCCGTACGACGGTCCCTGGAGCTGGTCGGCATGGCGGACCGGGCCAAGGACTCCGTGGACGCCCTGTCGGGCGGCCAGCACCAGCGGGTGCTCATCGCCCGCGCCCTGGCCTCCGAGCCCGAGCTGCTGATCATGGACGAGCCGATGGCGGGCGTCGACCTGGCCAGCCAGGAGGTCCTGGCGCGCACCCTCCGGGAGCAGGTCGCCGCCGGTGCGACGGTCCTGCTCGTGCTGCACGAACTGGGCCCGCTGGAGCCCCTCATCGACCGGGCGGTCGTCCTGCGCGACGGCTGCGTGGTGCACGACGGGCCGCCGCCGAAGGCGGTCGGCCAGCACGCGCTGCCCGGCCACGACCACGTACACCCGCACGCACCGGCGGGCACCGAACCGATCCGCACGGGACTGCTGAGCTGATGGACTTCCTCGACTACGCCTTCATGCAGCGGGCGCTCATCGCCGCCGTCCTGGTCGGCATCACGGCCCCCGCCGTCGGCATCTACCTCGTGCAGCGCCGCCAGGCCCTGATGGGCGACGGCATCGGCCACGTGGCCATGACCGGCGTCGGCCTCGGCTTCCTGCTGACCTGGTCCCCGGTGTGGATGGCGACCCTGGTCTCCGTCCTCGGCGCGGTCCTGATGGAACTGATCCGCTGGTACGGCCGCACGCGCGGCGACATCGCACTCGCGATGCTCTTCTACGGCGGCATGGCCGGCGGCGTGATGTTCATCAACCTCGCCCCGACCGGCTCCAACGCGAACCTCACCTCGTACCTGTTCGGCTCGCTGTCGACGGTGTCGGAGTCGGACGTGACGGCGATCTGCGTCCTGGCGGCGTTCGTGGTGCTGGTCACCCTGGGCCTGCGCCGCCAGCTGTTCGCGGTCAGCCAGGACGAGGAGTTCGCGCGGGTGACCGGGCTTCCCGTCCGGGCCCTGAACCTGCTGACGGCGATCACGGCGGCGGTGACGGTCACGGTCGCCATGCGGGTGGTGGGCCTGCTGCTGGTGAGCGCGCTGATGGTGGTCCCCGTGGCGGCGGCCCAGCAGCTCAGCCGCAGCTTCGCCGCGACGTTCGTGATCGCCGTGGCGATCGGCGTGAGCGTGACGATCGGCGGCACGGTCACGTCGTACTACCAGGACGTGCCGCCCGGCGCGACGATCGTGCTGCTGACCATCGGGGCCTTCCTCCTGCTCACCGTGCTGGCCACCCCGCTGGCGCGCCGCCGGGCCCGGGCGCAGGCGGCCGCGCACCCGGGCGGGGACCCCGCGGAGTGCACGATTCCGGCCACCCGCAAGGCCGGGGACGAGCTCGGCGTCTGAGGCCGCACGGTCCGGGCTGGCACAATGGCCCGGGCACAGGCAGACGTGAGGCGCGAGTGAGCCGCAGGGCGCGCCGGTGCCGAGGGCGCGAGCGCGCGCAGGCCCGCAGGGGTGAGCACGGTCGCGGTCGCGGCACCGGCTCACAGCGCCCGCAGGCGAAAGAGCCATCGAAGGAGGCAACGGTGACGACCGCTGGACCGTCCGTGAAGGGCCGCGCCACCCGGCAGCGGGCCGCCGTGGCGGCGGCCCTGCAAGAGGTCGACGAGTTCCGCAGCGCGCAGGAGCTCCACGACATGCTCAAGCACAAGGGCGACTCGGTCGGGCTCACCACGGTCTACCGCACCCTGCAGTCCCTCGCCGACGCCGGCGAGGTCGACGTCCTGCGCACCGCCGACGGCGAGTCCGTCTACCGGCGCTGCTCCACCGGCGACCATCACCACCACCTGGTCTGCCGCAACTGCGGCAAGGCGGTAGAGGTCGAGGGCCCGGCGGTGGAGAAGTGGGCCGAGGCGATCGCGGCCGAGCACGGCTACGTCAACGTGGCCCACACGGTGGAGATCTTCGGCACCTGCGCGGAGTGCGCGGCGGACTCGTCGTCCTGAGGCCTGCGAGGCCGGCGAAGGTCTCCTGCGAGGTGCGAAGCCTGGGAAACCCGGTGGGCGTCAGGTGAGGAAGTCCGCCAGCAGACGGTTGAGCTCGGCCGGCCGCTCGGCGGGAAGGGAGTGGTGGGAGGCGCCGGGGAGCGTGACGATGCCCGGGTCGGGCAGGAGCCGGCGGGCACCGGCCGCCACGCGTCGCACGTCGTGCGCCCGGCTGCGTTCCGCCAGCACCACCAGGACCGGTACGGCACACGTCCGCAGATCCCGCGCCCTGGGGCGTCGCATGACGACGACCTTCGACCGCCGGGCGGCGGCGGTGCTGTCCAGGAACGCCTGCCACACGGGATCCTCCGGGTCCCCGCCGGTCTCCCACCGGTGGAAGGCCCGCACGCGCCCGGCGGTCGGCCTCAGCAGCGGCAGCGCCCGCAGGAGGTAGCGCGGGCTCATACCGGCGAAGCAGCTGGTGGGGTCGAGCAACGCCAGCCTGCCGAGTCGGTGGGGCGCGTGCAGCGCGTAGTTCAGGGCGATCCAGGCGCCGTAGGAGTGGCCGCACAGATGCGCCCCGTCCAGCTGGAGCTCGTCGAAGAGCGCGTCGAGCCACGCCCGCAGGTCGCCCACGCCGCGCAGCGGCGCCCCGTCGTGCACGCTGCGGCCGATGTCGCCCATGAGGTCGACCGCGTACACACGGTGGGTGGCGGCCAGCTCCCCGGCGGTGGCGGACCAGGCCATCGAGGTCGCCCCGCCGCCGGGCAGCAGCACGACCGGAACGCCGTCCTCCCGGCCGCTGACGTGGACCCGCGTGGTGCCGTAAGCGGACGGGACGTCGACGCTGCGGACCTCGACGGGCCACCGCCGCAGGACGGCGTCGTACGCCGCGGAGAAGACTGCCTCGTCACTCATGGGCCCCCACACCTTATGATTACTCGACCACCGACTATCTCGACCATCGAGATATCAAGATACCTGCCGATGCTAGCGGAGTGAACGTGGACGACGAGCGGGAACCCGACCTTCAGCTGATTCATCTGCTGCGGGCCGTCACCGTGGAACTGGACCTCTTCGCCGCCGAGTTCGCCTCCCGCCACGGCCTGCACGCCACGGATGTGCGCGCGCTGATCCACCTGCTGGACGCGGGCCGGGCAGGCAGGACGGCCACCCCCGGGTGGCTCGGGGCGCAGCTGGGGCTGAACTCGGCGTCGGCCACGGCCCTGGTCGACCGGCTGGAGCGGCTCGGGCTCGTACGCCGGGAGCGGGACACGCGTGACCGCCGGCGGGTGGTGCTGGTGGTGCGGGACGAGGCGGTGAGCCTCGGGTGGTCGTTCTTCGGGCCGCTGATCCAGGAGATGGTGGGCGCCCTGGGATCCTTCGACGAGCAGGAGCTGGCCACCGTGCGGCGCTTCCTGGCGGCCATGCGCGACGTGACCGCGGCGGGACGCCGGGCGCAGCGGCAGGACGAGCCCTAGCCGCCCGCCCCCGCGTCACCGCCGGGCGCCTGCCTCAGCCGTCCTCGGAGGAACGCCCCTCCATCGCCAGCAGCTCCTCGTTCGGGATCGCGCCGCCGAAGCGCCGGTCCCGGGAGGCGAACTCGACGCACGCCCGCCACAGGTCACGGCGGTCGAAGTCCGGCCAGAGCACGTCCTGGAAGACCATCTCGGCGTACGCGCTCTGCCACAGCAGGTAGTTCGACGTGCGCTGCTCCCCGCTCGGCCGCAGGAACAGGTCCACGTCCGGCATGTCCGGGTAGTACAGGTACTTGGCGAAGGTCTTCTCCGTGACCTTCGACGGGTCCAGCCGCCCGGCCCGCACGTCCTCCGCGAGCGCCTTGGCCGCGTCCGCGATTTCGGCGCGCCCGCCGTAGTTCATGCAGAAGTACAGCGTGAGCCGGTCGTTGCCCTTGGTCTGCTCCTGGGCGATCTGGAGCTCCTTGGCCACCGACCGCCACAGCTTGGGCATCCGCCCCACCCAGCGCACCCGCACCCCGAGCTCGTCCAGCTGGTCCCGGGTCTTGCGGATGAAGTCGCGGTTGAAGTTCATCAGGAAGCGGACCTCCTCCGGCGACCGCTTCCAGTTCTCGGTGGAGAAGGCGTACAGGGAGATCGCGCCGACGCCCATCTCGATCGCGCCCTGGAGCACGTCGAGCACCCGCTCGGCGCCCACCTTGTGCCCCTCGGTGCGCGGCAGCCCGCGCTCCTTGGCCCACCGCCCGTTGCCGTCCATGACGATCGCCACATGGTTCGGGACCAGCTCACCGGGGAGCTTCGGGGGCCGCGCGCCGGACGGGTGCGGCTCCGGCGTCCTGTACTCCCGGCGCTGACGCCCCAGGATCCCGCGTACGGCCATGTGTCTCTCGCTCCTTGGGTGGTGGGTTCTACTTCTCTACATACCGGAGGGAGCGCAGCCCGCGCTCCAGATGCCAGTGCAGGTACGCGGACACCAGCCCGCTGCCCTCCCGGACGTACCGCGGCTCGCACGCGTCCGCGGTCTCCCAGTCTCCCGTAAGCAGCGCGGCGAGGAGTTCCAGGGCCTGCGGCGAGGGGACGACGCTGCCGGGCACCCGGCAGTCGCCGCAGACGCTGCCGCCCGACGCCACCGAGAAGAACCGGTTCGGCCCGGGCATCCCGCACTTCGCGCAGTCGCCGAAGCTGGGCGCGTAGCCGTTGACGGCCAGCGATCGCAGCAGGAACGCGTCGAGGATCAGGTGCGGGGCGTGCTCGCCCCGGGCGAGCGTCCGCAGCGCGCCGACCAGCAGCAGGTACTGCTGCACGGCCGGCTCCCCCTCGTGGTCGGTGAACCGCTCGGCCGTCTCCAGCATGGCCGTCCCGGCGGTGTACCGGGCGTAGTCGGTGACGATGCCGCCGCCGTACGGCGCGATCGTCTCGCTCTGCGTGCACAGCGGCAGCCCGCGCCCGACAAGCTCGCTGCCCTTGGCGAAGAACTGCACGTCGACGTGCGAGAACGGCTCCAGCCGCGCCCCGAACTTCGACTTCGTCCGCCGGACGCCCCGCGCTACGGCCCGTACACGCCCGTGACCGCGGGTGAGCAGCGTGATGATCCGGTCCGCCTCACCCAGCTTCTGGGTGCGCAGCACGATGCCGTCGTCGCGGAACAGACTCATGGCCCCATTCTCGCGCACCCGGAACACCCCGAGGGCCGGGCCCGGGTCAAGGGACCTCGCCGCGGCTGCGCGCGTTGGCGTACGCCGTCGCCGCGCGCAGCCGCTCGGCCGGGGTGGCGTGCCGCACGGCTCTCGGGTCGGCGTCCCACTCTCTGCCTCCCCCGTAGGGTCTGAGCTGGACGTAGGGCCCCTCATGCCCCATGACGATGCCGACCCGGCCCGTTCGGGTGTCCACCACATACGCTCCGACCGGCGGCTTCATCGCAGCACCGCCGCGAGCCGCCGGGCGGTCTCCACCGAACACCGGCCCAAATCGATGAGCGGACAGGGCGCCTCCCGCGCAAGACTCACCGGGTCGATCCCCAGTGACGGCAGGGTAATTCCGGCCTTGGCGAGTTCCGTCCGCAATTCTTTCACTGCTTCCTCCGCTTCTTCGACGCGGTGCGCCGGGTGCCGTACGTCCACCGTGCTCCCCTTCCTTTTCTGTTTTCATTCTTCGCAACCTTACGGTGACGCTCCACCCTTACACTCGGGAAGGGTCTGCGCTCTACAAGTGGAGGGCAGTGCAAGGGGGTTATCGATGGCCAACGGTTCACGCCAGGCGGCCTGGGAGTTCTTCGGTACGGAGCTGAAGCGGCGCAGGGAGGAGGCCGGACTTACGCAGGTGGAGTTGGGGGCGCGGGTGTTTGTCTCCGGCGGCTATATCGGCCAGTTCGAACAGGCCATTCGCAAGCCGCAGTTGGATGTCGCGCAGCGGATTGACGAGGTTCTGCAAACCGACGGTATTTTCGAGCGACTGTGCAGGAAGCTGATTGATGACAGGCGGTACGCGGATTACTTCGCCAAGGCGGCGGAGCTGGAGGCCCGGGCGACGAAGATCTGCGAGTTCGCTCCTGCTCTGGTCCCGGGCTTGTTGCAGACGGCGGAGTACGCCCGCGCGGTCACCCTCGCGATGAACCCGTTCGCGGCGGACGAGTACATCGAGGACAAGGTGTCGGGCCGCATGGAGCGCAAGAGGATTCTCAAGGACGCTACACGGCCGGTGTATTGGGTGATCCTGCACGAGAACGTACTGCGCGTTCCGGTCGGCGGAACCACTGTCATGGCCAAGCAGCTGGAGCGTGTGGCGGAACTGGCACGGCAGCGAACGGTGGTGGTGCAGGTGCTGCCGTATGCGGCTGGGGCCTACTCGATGATGACCGGCTCGCTCAAGCTCATGGAGTTCGAGGACGCCCCGCCGACGGCCTATACAGAGGCCGTGTATTCGGGCAACCTGCTGGACGATCCGGCCGTGGTGAAGCGCGCACAGTCGGCATACGATCTGCTCAGGGCCGCCGCGCTGTCGCCGGAGGCGTCCCTGGCCCTGATCGGATCTGCGGCGGAGGACTTCAGACGATGCGCGAGTACGACCTGAGCCACGCGCACTGGCGCAAGAGCACCTACAGCGACGGCAACGGCGGCGACTGCGTCGAAGTCGCGGACGGAGTCCCCGGCCTCGTGCCCGTCCGGGACAGCAAACTCACCGACGGGCCGGTTCTCGTGCTCGGCGCGGGCGCCTGGGCGGCGTTCGTGGGGGCGTTGGCCGCCCAGGCGTAGCGCGCGTAACGAGTCGGACGGGGTCAGGAGATCTTCCACTGCTGGCTGGTCGCGCCGGTGCCGGTCTCCTGGTCGACCGCCGCGCCCTGCGTGGTGGAGCCGCCCGGGACGGCGATGTTCAGGTCGCTGCCGACGCCGGCGAGCATGTACGTGCTGCCGGTGTAGCTGCCGACCAGGTCGAGGAACCACTGCTGGTTCGCCCCGCCGGTGCAGGTCCACTGCTGCAACTGCACGCCGGTGGTGGTCGACTGGTTCGGCACGTCCAGGCACAGGCCGCTCTTGACGCTCTTGAGCGTGTACACGTTGTCCGCGACCCGGGTGAGCGTCCACTGCTGGTTGGTGCCGCCGTTGGACGGCCACTGGATGATTTTGGCGCCGGTCGCGGTGGACCCGCTCGACACGTCCATCACCAGGGAGCTGTTGGCGTTGGTGAGGGTGTGGACGCCCGCGGAGGGCAGCCCGCTGCCCGCCGACCAGGTGCCGGCGTCGGGGTCGAGGGACCAGGTCGGGTACTGGCCGAGGTTCACCGTCGTGCCCCGGATGGTCAGCGGCAGCCAGATCAGCTTGGACGCGCCCAGGTTGGAGGTGTCCCAGCGGTCGCCGGCGTAGATGTACGTGGTGCCCGCGGTGCCCTGGACGGTGATGACGTTCGCGGTCTGGCTGCCGTAGGTGTGGGTACCGGGGGCGGCGAAGTTCCGGAACGCCGACCAGGGGCCGCTCAGTGAGGTGGCGGTGGCGTAGATGTTGTCGTTGAGACTCCAGCCGGTCAGGTGGGAGCCGAAGACGTAGTAGATGCCGTTGACCTTGATCATCGCGGGCGCCTCGACGCTGCCGCTGCCGCTGCTGCCGAGCACCGCCACCGCGCTGTCGACGGAGAGGTAGTCGGCGGAGAGCTTGTCGATGCGCAGGCCGTTGTTGCGGTCCTCGGACAGCAGGTAGGCGGTGCCGTCGGTGTCCTTGAACAGGCCGAGGTCACGGCTGAGGTTGCCCAGCGGCCGGAAGCTGCCCCGGTAGGTGTACGGGCCGCACGGGGTGCTGCTGGTGGCGACACCGACCTTGGCCTCGGAGTAGTTGGTGCTGTCGATGTGCATGTACATCACATACGTGCTGGTCGACGCGTTGTAGATGACCTTGGGCCGCTCCACGATGCGGCTCGGCCCCAGGTCGCCGCCGGCCTGCCTGCTCAGGGCCTGGCCCTGGTAGGTCCAGTCGGCGAGGTTGTCCGAGGTGTAGCAGGTGATGTCCTGGAAGGACGTGTCCGCCGACGTCTCGCCGGTCTTGTCCTCGCCGAAGCCGTACCAGGTGCTGCCCACCTTGATGATGCCCAGGCCGTGCAGCTGAAGCGGATTGCCGTTCTGGTCGGTGCGTGCGGCGCCGGTCGTGAAGGACACCGTGGCCGCGTGCGCCGCGGTCGCCGGAAGCAGCAGCGCGGCGAGGGTTCCGAGGAAGGTCAGAAGGGCGGCGGCTGCTCGCCGCCGCCGGCCGGCAGGCCGAAGGGGAGTTCCCTCGGGCATGTTCGTGCCTCTCGTTCAGGGCCCGGGTGCCGGGCCTGGCGGGGCCCATGAGAAGGGGAAGCGACAGAAGAGGTCAATAATCACGTTCGAGTTTGTTGAATCTTGACCATATCGGCGGGCACCGGCGTGCGGGGGCGGTGTCGTCCTCGCGGCCTGGGGTAAACCCCCGCAAGGACAGGGCAGTTGACCGGATGGGGTGGCGGGGCGGGATCGGCGAGGCTCGTCCGCATGCAGCAGACCACGCGAGCCCAGCAGACCCGCCGCAACGCCGCCTACGTCACCTTCGTCGCCGCATCCGCCGCCGTCGCCGGTCTCCTCACACCGCTGGCCGCCGACGCGGCGTCATCCGGTCCCGCCCCGTCCCTCACCTGGACGGCGTGCGAGGGCGGCGGCCTCGACCCCCGCCAGCAGTGCGCGACGCTCTCCGTGCCGATGGACTACGCCGATCCGGGCGGGCCGAAGATCGACATCGCTCTGTCCCGTATCCCCAGCGAGAAGCCCTCGGCGCGCCGCGGTGCGCTGCTGATGATCCCCGGCGGACCCGGCGGGGACAGCCTCGCCGACCCCTCCAGGAAGGGCGGGAAGCTGCCCCGTCCGGTGCGCGAGGCATACGACCTCATCGGATTCGCACCGCGCGGCAACGCCCCGTCCACGCCCGTGAGCTGCGCCATCGACCACTCGGACCTCAGCCTCACCAAGCTGCGTCCCTGGCCCGCCCCGGACGGATCCGTCGCCCGGAACATGGCCACCGCCCGCCGGCTGTCGGACGCCTGCGCCCGCAGCGGCGACCCACTGCTGCGGCACATCAGCACCAAGAACAACGCCCGCGACATCGACCGCATCCGCGCCGCCCTCGGCGAGCGCAAGCTGTCGGCCTGGGGCGTCTCGTACGGCACGTACATCGCCGATGCCTACCTCCAGCTGTTCCCGAAGCGCACCGACCGCGTCGTGCTCGACAGCAACGACCATCCCGACCCGGTACGGGCGGAACGTGCCTGGCTCGCCGCGTTCGAGGCCGGCGTCGAGGACACCTTCCCCGACTTCGCCGCCTGGGCGTCCCGGCCCGGCAACCCGTACCGGCTGGCCGGCACCGCGGCCGAGGTGCGCCCGCTCTTCCTGCGCCTGGCCGCCCGCCTGGACCGCGAGCCGATCCCCTGGCCCGGCGCCAACCCCGAGGAGCTGAACGGCAATGTGCTGCGCCAGACCATGCTGGACAGTTTCTACGACCCCGAGGACTACCCCGTCCTGGCCAAGCTGATCCTGGCGGCGCGAAAGGGCACGGTGCCGCCCGCGCCCCAGGCCCCGCCGGATTCGGTGCTGCGCAACTACGCCGCGGTCGGCGCCGCCACGATCTGCAACGACGCCGCCTGGCCCCACTCGGCCGAGGCGTATCAGAAGGACGTCGACGCCAGTCGCGTCACGTATCCGCTGACCGCGGGCATGCCCAGGAACGCGATGGTGTGCGCCGCCTGGCCGTGGCAGCCGCAGGAGCCGCCGGTGCGCGTCACGGACCGGGGCCCGTCGAACATCCTGCTCGTCCAGAACGAGCGGGACGTGGCGACCCCGCTCAGCGGCGCCGTGAAGCTGCGCGAGGCACTGGGCCGGCGAGCGGTGATGGTCACGAACGGCTCCACCGGCCACGGCGCCTACCTGGACAACGGCACCGCATGCGGAGACCGCCTGGTCTCCCGCTTCCTGACCACCGGCGAGCGGCCCGCCCAGGACATCCACTGCCGTTAGGAGAACGGCACCCTGGTGGCGCGAGGATCGGGCGGACCGGACTGGCGCCACGCGACCGCCTTCGACATTCGTCCGGCCCTTCGGCCTCCGCCGCGCCAGGGCCACCGGTCCCGGTGGTCCGCCTCGCGCCACAGCGCCCGCGCGGGTGATGCCCCCGCGCGCCCCGGTATGCGAATGTCCTCTCGACGAGGATTCGCCGACGCCTTGCCGGCGGACCAGGGTCACGAATGGGAGGCTGCCCCATGTCCTACCCGGAACCGCGCTACCTCGGTGAGAAGGGCGAGATCAACGCCGTCTTCCGGTCGGCCGGCACCCCGCCCGACATCGTCTCCGAGAACGGCACTGCCACCCACTACCTGGCCGACCACGCCACCACCGGTGGCGAGTTCGGGCTGTACAAGGTGGACCTGGGGCCCAGGGCGGCAGGCGCCAAGCCCCACTTCCACCGGACCATCTCCGAGTCCTTCTACGTGCTCTCCGGCGAACTGCGGCTCTACGACGGCGAGCGCTGGATCACCGGCCGCCAGGGCGACTTCCTGTACGTACCGGTCGGCGGGGTGCACGCGTTCACGAACGACAGCGACGACCCGGTGTCCATGCTGCTGCTGTTCTCGCCGGGGGCTCCGCGCGAGGAGTACTTCGAGCGCGTCGCCGAGGTCGCGCAGCGCGGCGGCGACGAACTGCGCGCGTTCCAGGTGCGGCACGACAGCTACTTCCTCTGAGAGCTCTCAGAAAGCCCCCGCCTCTAGTCGTCGCCGTCGCTGCGCTGCGACCGGGAACCCCGGTCCGCGCTGCGGGCCAGTTCACCGGCGAGCAGCGTCGCCTTGGCCACCCCGCGTGCCCAGCGCGGAGCGTCCCCCCGGGCCGCCCAGAAGACGCAGACACAGCCGCCGACGACGAGCAGGACGAGGACCGACAGTACGAGCACGAGCATGCTCGCCCCCCTTTTTTCCGTGTGATGATCCGCCATCCTCTCAGGCGTGGGACGAGTCGACCCACGACCTCGTACGCAGAGCAGCCCAGGGAGCCTCCATGACCTTCCCCGCCCCGCTGTCCGGTGTCGTCCCGCCCGTCTGCACGCCCCTGACACCGGACCGCGAGGTGGACGTCCCCTCGCTGCTCAGGCTGGTGGACCATCTGGTGGCGGGCGGTGTCCACGGGTTGTTCGTGCTCGGGACGACGTCGGAGGCCGCGTATCTGACGGACCGGCAGCGCCGGCTGGTGGTGGAGTCGGTGACGGCCCACGTGGGCGGCCGGCTGCCCGTCCTGGCGGGTGCGATCGACATGTCGACGCCCCGGGTGCTGGACCACGTACGGCAGGTCACCGAGGCCGGTGCCGACGCGGTCGTGGTGATCTCGCCGTACTACAGCCGCACCCACCCGGTGGAGATCGCCCGTCACTACCGTCTGGTCGCCGCCGCCAGCCCGGTCCCGGTGCTGGCCTACGACCTGCCGGTCGCCGTGCACACCAAGCTGCCCGCCGAGCTGGTGCTGGAGCTGGCCGCAGACGGTGTTCTGGCCGGGCTGAAGGACTCCAGCGGCGACCTGGCGGCATTCCGCGCCGTCGTGACCGGCGCCCGTACCCACCCGGGCATCACCGGCTTCAGCGTGCTGACCGGCTCGGAGCTGATCGTCGACGCGGCGCTCGCGGTGGGCGCCGACGGGGCGGTGCCCGGTCTCGCCAACGTCGACCCGCACGGCTATGTCCGCCTCGACCGGCTCTGCCGCGCGGGCGACCGGCAGGCCGCCCGGGCCGAACAGGAGCGGTTGTGCGCCCTGTTCGGCATGGTGTCGGCCGGTGACCCCTCCCGCACGGGCGCCGGCTCGTCGGCCATCGGCGCGTTCAAGGCGGCCCTGCACCTGCGGGGTGTCATCGACTGCCCGGCGACGGCGGAGCCGCAGGTGCCGTTGTCACCGGAGGAGGTGAAGCGGGTGGGCACGTATCTGGCGGCGGCAGGGCTGCTGTAGTCCTGCTTGCCTCCCGTTCGTGACCAAGGTGTGGGATTCTCCTGTGGCGGTTGCTACCGAGTGGTAGGACGCCTGATGTCGCGCCGTCGTGAAACGGTGCGCCTGCGTGATACGGGGGTGCGGGATGAGGGTGCGGTCAGGCTGGGTAGCGCTTGCCGTCGCAGTGTTGACGGCCGCGGTGGGGTGCGGACGCAGCGCGACAACCGACCTCTCATCCGCGGAGCTGCAGAGTCGGTGGTGGTCATGGGTATCCGCCGGACCTGATGAGTCCGATCCCATCGCGGACCAGGACGGAAGCTCATGTGCTCGGCACCAACCGGACGACGTGTGGTTCCTCGCCGGCACGTACGGGGGGTCGGCCGAGCGGGCCTGCACTCTTCCCTTCGGACGGCCGGTCGCCTTCCCCGTCGTGAACAGGTGGGGTACTTCTCAGGAATGCTCGGACTTCATGGCGAGCGCCACCGGGTGGGCCGCCCTCGACGGCAAGCGGCTGGATCCGGAAATTCATCGTGGGGAGACGATTCAGATCAACCGCTTCGCAGGCAGTCATGTCATCGGCGCGGACGGTGGTTTCGAGACCACTGGGTGCGGATTGTGGATCCAATTGCCGCCTCTGGAGCCAGGCTCACACGTCCTGGTAATTCGCGGTGAGTCCGGCACCTTCCGAATCAGCGTCGACTATGCGCTGACCGTAGAAGCGGAGCGGCACTAGCTCGGATTTTTGATCTGCTGGTTCCACTCCGGAATGTGTTTCAGCGTCACGTGGTGCCGGGTCACGATCCCGGAAGAGCAGAAACCCCACTCCGTTTCCCTCCCAGTCATTTACTCGTCAACCAGCTTTCCCCCCGGCGTCACCAGGCCCGACTCGTACGCCACGATGACCAATTGGGCGCGGTCCCGGGCCCCCAGCTTCCCCATGATCCGGCTGACGTGGGTCTTCGCGGTGAGCGGGCTGAGCCCCAGCGTCTCGCCGATCTCGGTGTTGGTCAGGCCGCGCGCGACCAGCGTGAGCACCTCCCGCTCGCGGTCGGACAGGCACCCCGGGCCGCCGGCCGCCACCGGCGTCGGTGCCGGGCTGCGCAGGAACCGCTCGATGAGCCGCGCCGTCGGCCCCGGCGACAGCAGCGCCTCACCGGCCGCCACCGTGCGGATGCCCTCCAGCAGGTCGGCCGGCCTGGTGTCCTTGACCAGGAACCCGGAGGCCCCCGCCCGCAGCGCCTCGACGATGTTCTCGTCGGTGTCGTAGGTGGTCAGCACGAGCACCCTCACCCCGGCCAGATCCTCGTCGGCGGCGATCAGCCGGGTCGCCTCGATGCCGTCCAGGTCGGGCATGCGCAGGTCCATCACCACCAGGTCGGCACGCGCGGAGCGGGCCAGCTCCACCGCCTGCCGTCCGCTGCCGGCCTGGCCGACGACCGCCATGTCCGGGGCGGACTCGACAAGCATCGCGAACGCCTCGCGCACGAGGGTCTGGTCGTCCGCGAGCAGTACTCGGATGGTCATCCGGTCCCTTCCCCCGTCCTGGTCAGCGGCAGCACCGCGGTCACCTCGAAGCCGCCCCCGGGCCGCGGTCCGGCGTCGAGTGTGCCACCCACGCTCCGCGCCCGCTCCCGCATCCCCACGAGCCCGAAGCCGGGCAGGGTGCCGGGGGTCGGCCTGGTGCCGTCGTCGGTGACCGACAGGTGCAGGGCGCCGTCCTTCCCGAACAGCTCGACCCGCACGGCCGGTTCGGCTCCGGCGTGCCGCACGGCGTTGGTCAGCGCCTCCTGCGCGATGCGGTAGGCGGCGGCGCCCACGGCCGGCGGGGCATGGTCGAGGCGTACGGCCGTCTCGACCCGGGCGCCCGCGAGCCGCGCCGCCTCCACCAGGTCGGGCAGACCGTCGAGGCCGGGCAGCGGGCCGCGCGCGTCGCCGTGTTCGCAGGCGCGCAGCACCTCCAGCGTCGTCCGCAGCTCCCCGCGCGCGGTGCGGCAGGTCTCGGCGATGTCGTCGAGGGCCTTGGCGACGGTCTCGCGGTCGAGCCGCAGCGGGTCGGCGTTCAGGACGTGGGCGGCCACCGAGGTCTGCACGCCGATGAGCGTGATGCTGTGGGCGAGCAGGTCGTGCAGGTCGCGGGCGATACGCAAGCGTTCCTCGGCGACCCGCCGCCGGGCCTCCTCCTCGCGGGTGCGTTCGGCACGCTCGGCGCGTTCGACGATGGAGGCGACGTACTGGCGGTAGTAGCGGACGTCGACGCCGAAGAAGAGCATGGCGATGATCCAGCCCGACACCCGGAGCAGTTCGACGGCCTGGTGGGTGTTGACGGTGAGCATCACGCTCAGGGAGACCGTCAGGACGGTGACGCCGGTCAGGACCGCGCGCAGGGGGCGGCCGGTGGCGGCGACCGTGTAGAGCGCGAGGTACGACGCCGGGCCCGGCGCCACGGGGTTGTAGTCGAGGGCGTGGTACGGCACCACGCACGGAACCAGGGCGGCCAGCGCCAGCACCGGACGGCTGCGCCGCCAGACGAGCGGCAGATGGGCCGCGAGCAGCAGGGCCCAGCCGAGCGGGCCGGGCCTGCCGTCCCCGTCTCCCAGGAGCGCGATGGCCACGGCGAGCGCGGCGACGCAGGCCGCGAGCAGGGCGTCGTTGCGGGTCCGGTGCGGCGCGGTCAGCGGGTCGCGGTTGATCACCGCGATGATCCGTTCGCCGAGGCGGGGCCGCTGCGTTGTGGTGGTGGGCTGCACGGCGTTCATCCTCCGGGCGGAAGGCGCCCCTCCGGGAGGGAGGGGCGCCCGGTGGCTCATACGGGCTCCGGCTCGCGCTCCGGCCGTACCGGCTCCCCCGGCGCCCGGGACATCCGCCCCGGCCACCACACCCGCCGTCCCAGCGCCACGCTCGCGCTGGTCACCAAATAGGTCCGCACGAGGAAGGTGTCGAGCAGCACGCCGACCGCGATGACGAAGCCCAGCTCGACGAGGGCCACGAGTCCCATGGTGGTGAGCACGGCGAACGTCGCGGCGAGCACCAGCCCGGCCGAGGCGATGACCCCGCCGGTGGTCCGCAGCGCGGTCAGCGCGGCCGGCACCGGGCCGGCACCGCCGAGGGCCTCCTCCCGCATGCGGTGCATGAGGAAGATGCCGTAGTCGACGCCGAGGGCGACCAGGAAGACGAAGGAGAGCAGGCCCAGACCCGGGTCCGTGCCCTCGAAGCCGAACAGCGGCCCGAACACCAGCCCGCCGATCCCGAGCGCCGCGCCCCACACCGCGACCACGGCCGCCGTCAGCATCAGCGGGGCGACCAGGGAGCGCAGCAGGACGAACAGGATCAGCAGGACCGACACGAGGACGAGCGGCACGACGACGCGCAGGTCCCGGGCGCTGGTGTCCTCCAGGTCGATCCGCTGGGCGCTGGGCCCGCCGACGTAGGAGCCGTCGAGCCGGTCGCGCAGCTTATGGATGGTCTGCGTCTCCCCCGGCGACTGGGGAGCGGCTTTCGCCAGGACGGAGATCTCCGTCCAGCCCTCCCCGGTACGTCCCTTCCGCGCGCTGTCGACCCCGTCCGTGCCCCGGATCGCGGCCAGGGCCGCGTCCGCCCGGCCGGCCGGTGTGATCACCTCGATGGGCTGGCTGGAGCGCTCGGGGAAGGCGCGGGCGAGCGTCTGCATGGCCGCGACGGACTCCGGCCGGTCGACGAAGGAATCCTCCTGTTTCAGCGAGCCGGGCAGGTTCAGCACGCCGAGCGCGAGGGCGCCGAGCAGGGCGGCGCCCGAGACGAGCACGGTGACCGGGCGCCGCCCCGCGGAGCTGCCCATCGCGGTGAACAGCGACCGGCGGCCGGTGGGCGTGCTGCCGTACGCCGGTACGAGCGGCCAGAACACCCGGCGGCCCAGCAGCACGAGGACCGCGGGCAGCAGCGTCAGCATCGCGGCGAGCGCGCACAGCACGCCGACGGTGCCCAGCGGGCCCATGCCGCGGTTGGAGTTGAGGTCGGCGGCGAGCAGGCACAGCAGCCCGGCGGCGACGGTCCCGGAGGAGGCCAGCACGGCGGGCCCGCAGCCGCGCAGGGCGGCCCGCATGGCGTCGTACGGCCGCTCGATGCGCCGTAGTTCCTCGCGGTAGCGGGCGACCAGCAGCAGCGCGTAGTCCGTGCCGGCGCCGAAGACGAGGATGGTCATGATGCCCGAGCTCGCCCCCGACACCGCGGTGCCGAAGGCCTGGTGGAGCGCGTAGGCGACGCCCATGGACAGGTAGTCGGCGATGCCCGCGACGACGAGCGGCACCAGCCACAGCACCGGGCTGCGGTAGATGAGGACGAGCAGGATGGCGACGACGCCCACGGTGGTGTAGAGCAGCGGCCCGCCGAGCGAGTCGTACACCTTCGCGGCGTCGGTGTTCAGCGCGCTCGGCCCGCCCACCTGCACGCTCAGTCCGCCCGCGCCGCGCGCGACGTCCCGTACGTCCTCGACGAAGGCGTCCCGTTTCTTCTCGTCGGCGCCGGGCTCGTTGCTGGCGACCGGGTACATGAGCGTGCTGCCGTCCCTGGACGGGACGCCCTGCGGTGTCCCGGCCAGGGCGTGTTCCCCGGCGATCCGGGCGACCTGCCGCCCGGCCGTGGCCCGGTCGGCGGCGGTGAGCCCGCCGTCGCGGTGGTAGACCAGCACCAGCTGGGTGGTCTCGCCGCCCGGCAGCCGGTCCTGGATCTCGGCGACCTGCGTCGAGTCGGCGCTCGCGGGCAGGTAGTCGATGATCCGGTCGCGCTGGACGTCGCCGAGTCGGGCGGCGAACGGCGCGACGGCCGCCAGTACGCCGATCCACAGCGCGAGCACCACCCACGGCACGGCTCGTCGCTTTCCTGTCGTGTCTCCGGCCCCCATGAAAACGGGCCCTCCCTCCGGCACGGATGTCTGGATGCGGTCTCCAGACTCCCGGCGGGCGAGGGCCGACGCGTCGGGCGCCAGGGCGAGTTCAGCGGTACTGCCCGGGGTGGCGGGGGGGCCGGATTACTCCCCGGGGAGTAGCCGGGCAACGACGCGGGCGCGCGCGGCGGTGGCTATGACGGCGTGCGGGCCGTCACCAGCAGCCGGGTCACGTCGTCCGCGCAGATGGTCAGGGCGGCGCCGACGGTCGCGAGGACGTCCCGCTCGGCGGGGGTGTACGGCCCGTCGGCCAGGGCGATCCGGGCACCGGTCAGCAGGATCGATTCGCGGCCGAGGCAGGCCAGGTGCGGGGCGAGCGGGTCCAGCGCCTCGTGCAGCTCTATGGCCAGTCCGGCGCCGCACGGCCCGCCGGTGATCCGGCCGGTGTCCGCCTCCAGCGCCTCGACGAGCGCGGCCAGCTGCTCCTCGGTGCAGTCGTCGAAGCCGGCCGCGCGCACGGCGGCCACGGCGGTCTCCAGGGCCGTGCGGGAGCCGGCGCCGCCCGCGGCGAGCACCGCGAGGGCGACGGTGTGCACGGCGTCGCGGAGCATCGCGGCGAAGCGGGTGGTGGTCGGGTGGTCCAGGACGTCGGTGCCGAAGTGGCGGCGGCAGGCGGCGCACTCGACGACCGGCCCGGTCGCGCCGCGCGACACCACCGGGACGCCGAGCACGGCGAGGCGGCGCCTACCGGTCAGCCGCTGGTAGTTGCGGTCGCCGCCGCAGCCGGGGCAGAAGAACTCCCCGTCGCCGACGGGTGTCCACGCGGTGCGGGTGCCCAGGATGCGCTCAAGCCTGGCGGCACGGCCGTTTCGTCCCCGTCCTGGCAGCACGTCGCACCTCCGTCACGCCGGCGCGGCAACGTCGCCGCGCTGGCGTGATGTTAGCCACATCTGCGAGGTGGAGTCAGTACCCGGGAGGAGACCTTTCCGTGACCTCCACAGCAATTGGCCGGTATACGACGGGGCTCCGTCCGCCGGACAACGGCGGACGAAGCCCCTGAATCGCCGATTCGGCTGGTCAGCGCGCCGCGCGGTTGACGGCCGAGACGACCGCCTTCAGGGAGGCGCGCGTGGTGTTCGCGTCGATTCCGATGCCCCACAGGACCTTGTCGTCGATCGCGCATTCGATGTAGGAGGCGGCCTGCGCGGAGGCGCCCTCGCTCATCGTGTGCTCCTGGTAGTCCAGCAGGCGTACGTCGATGCCGATGGACTGCAGCGCGTCGAAGAACGCCGAGATCGGGCCGTTGCCGGTGCCGGTCAGCACGGTGTCGGTGCCGTCCACGGTGGCCTCGACGGTCAGCGTGTCCACCCCGTCCTTGTCGGTGGTCGACTGGCCGGTCTTCAGCTGGATACGGCCCCAGGGGTTGTCCGGGTTGGGCAGGTACTCGTCCTGGAAGGTCGCCCAGATCTCCTTCGGCGTGACCTCGCCGCCCTCGGCGTCCGTCTTCGCCTGGATGATCTTGGAGAACTCGATCTGCATCCGGCGCGGCAGGTCCAGCTTGTGGTCGTTCTTCAGGACGTAGGCGATACCGCCCTTGCCGGACTGCGAGTTGACCCGGATGACCGCCTCGTAGGAACGCCCCACGTCCTTGGGGTCGATCGGCAGGTACGGCACGGCCCACTCGATGTCGTCGACCGTGACGCCCTTGGCCTTAGCGTCGGCCTCCATCGCGTCGAAGCCCTTCTTGATGGCGTCCTGGTGGGAGCCGGAGAAGGACGTGTAGACCAGGTCGCCCACGTACGGGTGGCGCGGGTGGACCTCCATCTGGTTGCAGTACTCCCACGTACGGCGGATCTCGTCGATGTCGGAGAAGTCGATCTGCGGGTCGACGCCCTGCGAGAACAGGTTCATGCCCAGGGTGACCAGGTCGACGTTGCCGGTGCGCTCGCCCTGGCCGAACAGGCAGCCCTCGACGCGGTCGGCGCCGGCCATCAGGGCGAGCTCGGCGGCGGCGACGGCGGTGCCGCGGTCGTTGTGCGGGTGCACCGACAGGCAGACGTACTCACGCCGCGACAGGTTGCGGTGCATCCACTCGAAGCGGTCGGCGTGCGTGGACGGCGTCGAGCGCTCCACGGTGGCGGGCAAATTGAGGATGATCTCGCGGTCCGGGCCGGGCTGCCAGACGTCCATGACGCCCTCGCAGACCTCCAGGGCGAAGTCCAGCTCGGTGTCGGTGAAGATCTCGGGGCTGTACTGGTAGCCGAACTCCGTCTCCGGGCCCAGCAGCTTCTCGGCGTACTCCATGACCAGCCGCGTGCCGTCGACGGCGATCTGCTTGATGTCGTCCCTGGAGCCGCGGAAGACGACCCGGCGGAAGACCGGGGCGGTGGCGTTGTAGAGGTGGACGGTGGCGCGGTGGGCGCCGCGCAGGGACTCCACGGTCCGCTCGATCAGGTCCTCGCGGGCCTGGGTGAGGACGGAGATCGTCACGTCCTCGGGGATCGCGCCCTCCTCCTCGATGATGGAGCGCACGAAGTCGTAGTCGGTCTGGCCGGAGGCCGGGAAGCCGATCTCGATCTCCTTGTAGCCCATCTTGACCAGCAGGTCGAACATCGCGCGCTTGCGGGCGGGCGACATCGGGTCGATCAGGGCCTGGTTGCCGTCGCGCAGGTCGGTCGACAGCCACCGGGGGGCTTGGGTGATCCGGTTGTCCGGCCAGGTGCGGTCGGGGATGTCGACCTGCTCGTAGCGGCCGTACTTGTGGATCGGCATGGGGCTGGGCTGCTGGCGGTTCTGGCTCTTCGCCATGGTGCGGGGCTCCTCAGGATGTCCGGAAGGACGGCCGACGACGCAAGCCAAAGCTCCGCGGGGAGGGAGTCGGCCTCGACTACAGGCCCTCGCCGCGGCAGCTAAGGAGAAGCAGCCCGAAACGCATGATGCGCAGCATGCTAGCGGAGGCCCTTCCGGATGCGCGGTTCTGTATCAGTATGCGGGATTGCGGCACCCTCGGGGGCGCGGGGAACTGCGCGATGGGCCACACCCGGCCCGGGGCCCGATAACACAGCGCGACCACCCACGGCGTCCACCCGCCCACATTTCACCGATCAAGGTTGCTTTGGGTGACACGTCGGTGACTCGGTGCAATGGTGCGGAGCATGACCGCTGTCTTCTGCACCATCGTCCCGCCCCACGTCCTCGACAGGCTCGCCCAGGCCGAGGACCCCGCGCTCGCCCGCCCCGCGCGCCGCACCCTGGAGCGCGACGCCCTGGAGCGCACCCGCCGCCGTCTGACCACGGTCCTCGGCGCGCAGGCCGTCACCGCGGCCGCCGACGGCACGCCCCACCGCACGATCCACGACGCCCGGCACGGCACCGACCTGCCCGGCCGCAAGGTGCGCGGGGAGGGCGACGAGCCCGGCAGGGACGCCACCGTCAACCGGGCCTACGCGGGCCTGGGCGCGACCTTCGAGCTGTTCTGGCGGGCGTACCGGCGCGACTCCATCGACGGCGGCGGCCTCCCGCTGACCGCGACGGTGCACTACGACCGCGACTACAACAACGCCTTCTGGAACGGCGAGCAGATGGTCTTCGGCGACGGGGACGGCGAGATCTTCCTCGACTTCACCCTCCCGATCGACGTCATCGGCCACGAACTCACCCACGGCGTCACGCAGTACACCGCGAACCTGACGTACTTCGGCCAGCCCGGCGCGCTCAACGAGTCGATGTCGGACGTCTTCGGCTCGCTCATCAAGCAGTACACGCTCGGCCAGACCGCCGCCGAGGCCGACTGGCTGATCGGCGCGGGGCTGCTCGCGCCGCGCGTCAGCGGGGTGGCGCTGCGCTCGGTGAAGGCTCCAGGCACGGCGTACGACGACGACGTGCTCGGCAAGGACCCGCAGCCCGCGACGATGGCCGACTACGTCCGCACCGGCCGCGACAACGGCGGCGTCCACATCAACTCCGGCATCCCCAACCACGCCTTCTACCTGGCCGCGACCGCGCTCGGCGGGCACGCCTGGGAGCGGGCCGGGCAGATCTGGTACGACGTGCTGACCGGCGGCGAGCTCCCGCCGCAGGCGCTGTTCACCGACTTCGCCGCGCTCACCGTCCAGGCCGCCCGCGCGCGGTACGGCGACGGCGGCGAGGAGCACGAGGCGGTGCGCAAGGCGTGGGAGCGGGTCGGGGTGCGGACCCTGTAGTTCCGTACTAGACAGGGACCCATGCGGATTAAGGTGCGGCGCACGGGCGGGTTCGCGGGCATCGAGCGGCACGCCGAGGTGGACACCTCGGGCCGCCCCGACGCCCCCGAATGGCACGCCCTGGCCGAGCGGGTGCTCGCCGAGGGCCGGGGCACACCGCCGGCCGGGGTGCCGGACGGCTTCAGCTACCGGATCACGGTGGACGGAAGGACCGTGTACTGCGCGGATCCCCGGCTGACGGAGGAGCAACGGACGCTGATCTCACGGGTGTTGAAGGAAGGGGCGTGACCGGGGTTTTCCGCCGGGGCGTTGACTTCCGTTACCGCTGGTACGGATGATCCGCGCATGACGACTGCGGCAGGCACCCCGATCCCCCGCTTCCCGGACGGCTTCCTGTGGGGCGTGTCCACCTCCGCCCACCAGATCGAGGGCGCGGCCGACCGGCGCGAGAGGTCCGTCTGGGACGTCTTCACCGCCGAGCCGGGCCGGGTGAAGGACGGCTCGACGGCGGCGGTGGCCTGCGACCACTACCACCGCTACCGCGAGGACGTGGCCCTGCTGGCAGGCCTCGGCGTGGACGCCTACCGCTTCTCGGTCTCCTGGCCCCGGGTCCGCTCCGGTGACCTCGACTTCTACGACCGCCTGGTGGACGAGCTGTGCGCGGCGGGCGTACGGCCGGTGCCGACGCTGTTCCACTGGGACCTGCCCGCCGGCCTCGACTGGCTGGAGCGGGACACGGCGGCCCGGTTCGCCGACCATGTGACGACGGTGGCCGAGCGCCTCGGCGACCGCGTCACCCGGTGGATCACCCTCAACGAGCCCGCCGAACACACCCTCCTCGGTCACGCCCTGGGCACCCACGCACCCGGCCGGCGGCTCCTGTTCGACGCCCTGCCCGTCGCCCACCACCAGCTCCTCGCCCACGGCCTGGCCGTACGGGCCCTGCGCGCCGCCGGCGCCACCGGCATCGGCATCGCCAACTCCCACGGCCCGACCTGGGCGGCGTCCCAGGAGGAGGCGGACGTTCAGGCGGCCCAGTTCTACGACCTCCTGCTGAACCGCCTGTTCGCCGACCCGCTGCTGCTCGGCCGGTACCCGGACGGACTGGGCGAGCTGATGCCCGGAGACGTCGCATCCGATCTGAAGGTCATCGGCGAGCCGCTCGACTGGTACGGCGTCAACTACTACGCGCCGACCCGGGTGGGCGCCCCGCAGGGCACGGAGATCGAGTTCGGCGGGGTGACGATGCCCGCCGAACTCCCCTTCTCCGTCCGGCAGATCGAGGGCCGCCCGGTCACCGACTTCGGCTGGCCGGTGGTGCCCGAGGGACTGACGGAACTGCTGACCGGCTTCCGCGACCGCTACGGCGACCGGCTCCCCCCGGTCGTCATCACCGAGAACGGCTGCGCCTACGAAGGCCTCGACGACCAGGACCGCATCGCCTACCTCGACGGCCACCTGCGCGCCCTGCACCGGGCGATCGAGGCGGGCGTGGACGTCCGCGGGTACTTCGTGTGGTCGCTGCTGGACAACTTCGAGTGGGCGGAGGGGTACGCCCGCCGCTTCGGCCTGGTCCACGTCGACTTCGAGACGCTGACCAGGACCCCGAAGGCGTCGTACGGCTGGTTCCAGGAAGTGCTGCGGGCCCAGCGCGGGGCCTAGTGCGAGGACCCCTCACAGCGCCCCGGCGTCGCGGGCCGCCCAGACGGTCGGGTACAGCGGCCGGTAGCCGAGGTCCCGGCGGATCCGCTCGGTGGACAGGATGCCGAACCAGGGGTCGGGGTCGGTGCGGGTGTGGAGCTCGGCGGGCACCTCGACGCCGTTGAGGTGGTGCAGGTCGACGGCCGTGACCGGGGCGTCGTCGGCGATGTTGTGGACGGGGCCGACGGTTCCCGGGGCGTACAGCAGGCGCAGCAGCCCCTGGGCCACATCGGCGTGGTGGGCCATGTGGAGCCGCTGGGTGGCCGCCCAGTGCGCCGCCCAGCGCAGGGACTGGGCGAGGTGCGGGTCGCCCTCGCCGTAGACGAACGGCAGCCGGGCCACGCGCACCTCGATGCCCTCCAGGGCGAGCAGCTCCCGCTCGGCGGCCGCCTTGGACTCCGGGTAGGCGCCCCACATCTCGCCGCCGGGCCGGATCTCGTCCTCCTCCACCAGCGGCCGGCCCCGCCCGGTGCCGTACACCAGGGCCGTGCTGACCTGCACGAAGCGCCGCACACCGGCGGCCAGGCAGGCCCGGCCCAGTTCCACGGCGGCGTCCCGGTTGACGGCCCAGGCCTCCTCGTCGGGGACCCCGCGGAAGGACGCCGCGACGTTCACGACCGCGTCGGCCCCGGCCACCGCCTTGCCGAGCACCCCGGCGTCCCTCAGGTCGCCGGCCACGACCTCGGCGCCCAGCTCGGCGAACCGCTCGGCGCGCGCCGCGTCCCGCACCAGGACCCGTACCTGTTCGCCCGGCCGCCGCTGCGCCAGCAGCCTCGGCATGAAGCGCCGCCCGACCTGTCCCGTCGCGCCCGTCACCAGGGTCAGCATGATGTGCTCCTCTCGGTTGCCTGCCACCCACCCTGGGGCGGCCGGGAGCCGGGCGGGAGAGACCCGTCGATCGGGGGATCGGCAGTCCCTGGATAACCCGGGCGGCCTGCCGCAGCCTGGAGGGGTGAACCGAGCCGAACTCGCCGACTTCCTCCGCCGCAGCCGCGCCCGCCTGGAACCGTCCGACGTGGGCCTGGCCGCGGGCGCCCGCCGCCGCACCCCGGGCCTGCGCAGGGAGGAGGTGGCGGGGCTGGCCGGCATGTCGGTCGACTACTACACGCGCCTGGAGCAGGCGCGCGGCCCGCGCCCGTCGCGACAGATGCTCACCGCACTGGCCCGGGCACTGCGCCTGACCGACGACGAACGCGACCACCTGTTCCACCTGACCGGGGAGGAGCCCCCGCGCCGCGAGACGGCGTCCGGCCATGTCCGGCCCGGGCTGCTGCTGGTGCTGGACCGGCTGCACGACACACCGGCTCAGGTCGTGACCGACTGGTCCGAGGTGCTCGCGCAGAACGCGATGGCCAAGGCCCTCGTCGGCGACCTGATGTCCCGTCCGCCGGGCCGGCGCAACCTGGCCCGCCTGTTCTTCCTGGACCCGGCCGCCCGGGAGCTGTTCCCGCCCGAGGACCGGCCGGAGCACGCGCGCGGGCACGTGGCGAGCCTGCGCGCGGTGACCGCCGCCCGCCCGGACGACCCGCGACCGGCCGCCCTGGTCGCCGAACTGCGCTCACGCAGCGAGGAGTTCGCCCGGCTGTGGGAGGAACACGAGGTGTCGCTGCGGCGCCGGAACACCAAGTGCTTCCAGCACCCCGTGGTCGGCCGGCTGGAGCTGGACTGCGAGGTGCTGCTCAGCCACGAGCACCACCAGCTGCTGATCATCCACACGGCCCGCCCCGGCACCGACGCCCACGAGCGGCTGAACCTGCTGCGCGTGGTGGGGCTGCAGGACCTGACCCCGCAGCCGGCAGCGCGGGGCCCGGAGCCGGCCTAGTAACGAAGCACTACTAGAACCCCAGCCGGCGCAGCTGCTTGGGGTCGCGCTGCCAGTCCTTGGCCACCTTCACGTGCAGGTCGAGGAAGACGGGCGTGCCCAGCAGCGCCTCGATCTGCTTGCGGGACTTCATGCCGACCTCCTTCAGGCGCTTGCCCTTGGGGCCGATGATGATGCCCTTCTGGCTGGGGCGCTCGATGAAGAGGTTGGCGTGGATGTCCAGCAGGGGCTTGTCCGCGGGGCGGTCCTCGCGCGGCAGCATCTCCTCCACCACCACGGCGATGGAGTGCGGCAGTTCGTCGCGCACGCCCTCCAGCGCGGCCTCCCGGATCAGCTCGGCGACCATGACCTGCTCGGGCTCGTCCGTCAGATCGCCCTCGGGGTAGAGCGCGGGCCCCTCGGGCAGCAGCGGGATCAGCAGGTCGGCCAGCAGGTCGACCTGCTTGTTGGCGGTCGCCGACACCGGCACGATCTCCGCCCAGGTGATGCCGAGTTCCCGGCCCAGCTGGTCGACCGCGATGAGCTGCTCGGCCAGCGCCTTGGAGTCGACGAGGTCGGTCTTGGTGACGATCGCGACCTTCGGGGTCTTCTTGATGGAGGCCAGTTCCTTGGCGATGAACCGGTCGCCGGGGCCGATCCTCTGGTCGGCGGGCAGGCAGAACCCGATGACGTCGACCTCGGCCCACGTCGTACGGACCACGTCGTTGAGCCGCTCGCCGAGCAGGGTGCGCGGCTTGTGCAGGCCCGGGGTGTCGACCAGGATCAGCTGCGCGTCCGGCCGGTGCACGATGCCGCGCACCGTGTGCCGGGTGGTCTGCGGCCGGTTGGAGGTGATCGCCACCTTCTGCCCGACCAGAGCGTTCGTGAGGGTGGACTTGCCCGCGTTGGGCCGCCCGACGAAGCAGGCGAAACCGGCCCGGTGGAGGGCCTCGGCCGGTTGCTCGGATGACTGGGTGGGAACGCTCATGCCGCCCATTCTCCCTGATCCCCAAGGCACCGCCGTACCACCGGCCGCCGGGCCGCCCCGGCGTGAGCTTTCGGAAACCCCGGCGCAACGAAACGTCACGGAAACACATCCGTACGCGGCCGGAAACGCGCGCGGATCACGCTTCCACGAGCCCCTGGACCGACGAGCCCCGGACCCGTTGGAGACGACCCGTGACCCTCGCCGCAGCAAGCGCCGACACCGGCGACACCGCCTGGCTGCTCGCCGCCACCGCCCTCGTCCTGCTGATGACCCCCGGCCTGGCCCTGTTCTACGGCGGCATGGTCCGCACGAAGAGCGTCCTCAACATGCTCATGATGAGCTTCGTGTCGATCGCCCTGGTCACGGTGGTGTGGCTGGCCGGCGGGTACTCCCTCGCCTTCGGCGACGACGCCTTCGCGGGGCTGATCGGCGGCCTGGAGCACGCCGGTATGGCGGGCCTCGGCCCGGACAGCCTGCACGGCACCGTCCCGGCCCCGCTGTTCGCCACCTTCCAGCTCACCTTCGCGATCATCACGGCCGCGCTGATCAGCGGGGCGGTCGCCGACCGGGCGAAGTTCGGGGCGTGGCTGGTGTTCGTGCCCGTGTGGGCGCTGCTCGTATACGTTCCGGTGGCGCACTGGGTCTGGGGACCCGGCGGCTGGATCCTCGAGCGGCTCGGCGCCCTGGACTTCGCGGGCGGCCTGCCCGTGGAGATCGCCTCCGGCGCCTCCGGCCTCGCCCTGTGCCTGGTCCTCGGCCCGCGCCTGGGCTTCAAGAAGGACGCCATGCGCCCGCACAACCTGCCGATGGTGATGCTCGGCGCCGGTCTGCTGTGGTTCGGCTGGTTCGGCTTCAACGCCGGCTCGGCCCTGGGCGCGAACGGGCTGGCCGCCGCGGCCTTCCTCAACACCCTCGCCGCGGGCTGCACCGGCCTGCTCGGCTGGCTCTTCGTCGAACAGCGGCGCGACGGCCACCCGACGACCCTGGGCGCCGCGTCCGGGGCGGTCGCCGGCCTGGTCGCGATCACCCCGTCGTGCGGCTCGGTCTCCCTGCTCGGCGCGCTGGTCGTGGGCCTCGCCGCCGGTGTGGTCTGCTCGTACGCCGTGAGCTGGAAGTTCAAGCTGAACTACGACGACTCCCTGGACGTCGTCGGCGTCCACCTGGTCGGCGGTGTCATCGGCACCCTGCTCATCGGCGTCTTCGCGATCCACTCCATGACCGGCGGCGCCGAGGGCCTGCTGTACGGCGGCGGACCCGGGCAGCTCGGCAGGCAGCTGGTGGCCGTGGCCGTGGTCGCGGTGTACGCGTTCGCCGTGACGTACGGCCTCGGCAAGGTCATCGACAAGGCGATGGGCCTGCGCGCGAGCGAGGAGCAGGAGCGCACCGGCCTTGACCTTACGGTGCACGCCGAGACGGCCTACGATCACGGGGTCCTGGGCCACGGCGCCCCGGTCAGCTCGTCCCCCGTCCCCAGCGCGCAGAAGGTCAGCAGCCAGGCATGAAGCTCATCACCGCGATCGTCAAGCCGTACCGCCTCGACGAGGTCAAGACCGCCCTGCAGGAGATGGGCGTGCACGGCCTGACCGTCAGCGAGGCCAGCGGCTACGGCCGGCAGCGCGGCCACACCGAGGTGTACCGGGGCGCCGAGTACCAGGTCGACCTGGTGCCCAAGGTGCGCATCGAGGTGGTCGTCGAGGACGCGGACGCCGACGCCGTCATCGACGCGGTCGTCAAGGCCGCCCAGACCGGCAAGATCGGCGACGGCAAGGTGTGGGCGCTGCCCGTCGACACGGTCGTCCGGGTCCGCACGGGAGAGCGCGGGCCCGACGCCCTGTAGACCGCGAGGTCCCGCCGGGTCCCCGGGTCAGCTCGCGGGAACCGTCCGCCGTACGGTCCCGTCCGGGCCCGCCACCAGCACCGGCGTTCCGGCCCCGCCGAGGTCCCGGACGGCCGCCAGGTCGTCCGCCGACGCCGACTCGGCCTCCGTGACCACGGCCGCCGCCTCCAGCGACGTCGCGCCGGACGCCACCGCCATCGCCACCGCCGTCCGCAGGGCGCTGAGCTTCAGGGAGTCGAGGGCGACGGTCCCGGCCACGTACGTGCGTCCCGTCCCGTCCCGTACGGCGGCCCCCTCGGGCACACCGTTGCGGGCCCGGGCGGAACGGGCCAGGGTGATGATCTTGCGGTCCTCGGGGTCGAGCGTGCTGCTGTCGGTCATGCGCCGAGCATACGGAACGGGCACGGCGGGCTCAGGGCCGGTCGAGACGCAGCCGTTCGGCGCGCGGCAGGCCCGCGACGACCAGGTCGTAGGAGTCCTCGACGAGCTCCCGGACCAGCGGGTCCGGGAGGGTGCCGTCCGCCGTGACCGTGTTCCAGTGCCGCTTGTTCATGTGCCAGCCGGGGACGATCAGGCCCGGGTGCTCCGCGCGGAGCCGCAGCGCGTCCTCCGGGTCGCACTTGAGGTTGACCTTCAGGGGCCGCGCGTCCAGGAACGACAGGGCGAACATCTTGCCCAGCACCCGGAAGACGGAGATCTCGGGGCTGAACGGGAAGTCCTCCACCGCCGCCTCGAACGACAGGCACAACGCGCGCAGCTCCTGCGGACTCACTCCGGCTTCTCCTCCTCGGCGGGCTCCACCGGGGCGACCGGCTCGACCAGCACGGTCACGATCTTGTTGCGCCGGCCGGCCGCGGCCTCGGCGGTCAGGCGCAGTTCCCGGCCGTCCGGCAGCTCCACCACGGCGGAGGCCCCGGCGATGGGCACCCGGCCCAGGGCCTTGGCCAGCAGACCGCCGACGGTCTCCACGTCCTCGTCGTCGAACGACTCCAGGCCGTACAGCTCGCCCAGGTCGCCGATGTCGAGGCGGGCGGTGACCCGGTGCCGGTCCTCGCCGAGCTCCTCCACGGGCGGCAGCTCACGGTCGTACTCGTCGGTGATCTCGCCGACGATCTCCTCGAGGATGTCCTCGATGGTGACGATGCCGGCCGTGCCGCCGTACTCGTCGATGACGACGGCGACGTGGTTGCGCTCCTTCTGCATCTCGCGCAGCAGGTCGCCGGCGTTCTTGGTGTCGGGCACGAAGAACGCCGGACGCATCGCCGTGGAGACCAGCTCGCTCTCCGCGTCCCGGCTGATGTGCGTCTTGCGGGCCAGGTCCTTCAGGTAGACGATCCCGACGATGTCGTCCTCGCTGTCCCCGGTCACCGGGATGCGGGAGAAACCGGAGCGCAGGGCGAGCGTGAGGGCCTGGCGGATGGTCTTGTACCGCTCGATGACGACCAGGTCGGTGCGCGGCACCATCACCTCCCGCACCAGCGTGTCGCCCAGTTCGAAGACCGAGTGCACCATGCGGCGCTCCTCGTCCTCGATCAGCGACTCGGCCTCCGCGAGGTCGACCAGCGCCCGCAACTCCGCCTCGGAGGCGAACGGGCCGCGCCGGAAGCCCTTGCCGGGGGTGAGCGCGTTGCCGATGAGGATCAGCAGCGACGGGACCGGCCCCATGATCCGCGCCAGCGGCAGCAGGACGTACGCCGCCGCCGTCGCCGTGTTCAGCGGGTGCTGGCGGCCGATGGTGCGCGGCGAGACCCCGACCGCGACGTACGACACCAGCACCATCACCGCGATGGCGACGAGCAGCGCCTGGGCGGTGCTGTCGAACTGCTCCAGGCAGGCGTAGGTGACGAGCGCCGCGGCGGCCATCTCGCAGGCGACGCGGACCAGCAGCGCCACGTTGAGGTAGCGGGTGGGGTCGGCGGCGACCTGGGCGAGCTTGGCGCTGCCGCGCCGGCCGGAGCGTACGGCCTCCTCGGCGCGGTAGCTGGAGACCCGCGCGAGGCCCGCCTCCGCACAGGCGGCGAGCCAGGCCACGACGACCAGGGCGATCGCGCCGAGCACGAGTTGCACGGACATCGGCGGCCTACGAGACGGTGGGCGCAGGGGACGGGCCGGTCATGCCCCGCTCCGCGCGCCAGCCGTCCACGATGGCCGCCTGGAGACCGAACATCTCGGCCTTCTCGTCCGGCTCCTCGTGGTCGTAGCCCAGCAGGTGCAGCACGCCGTGGACGGTGAGCAGCTGGAGCTCCTCGTCCATGGAGTGCTGCGTGGGCGCCTCCGCCCCCTGCTTGGCGGCGACCTCGGGGCACAGCACGATGTCGCCGAGCAGCCCCTGCGGCGGCTCGTCGTCGTCCTTGGACGGCGGCCGCAGCTCGTCCATCGGGAACGACATGACATCGGTCGGCCCGGGCAGGTCCATCCACTGGATGTGGAGCTGCTCCATGGCGTCGGCGTCCACGATGATCACCGAGAGCTCGGAGAGCGGGTGGATGCGCATCCGCGCGAGCGCGTAGCGGGCGATGTCGAGGATCGCCTGCTCGTCGACCTCGGTGCCGGACTCGTTGTTGACGTCGATCGACATGCTGGTGCTCGGTCTACTTCCCCTTGTGCCCGGACTTGCCCCGGCCGCCCTTGTGGGCGCCGTTCTGGGTGCCGTGCTTGCTGTCGTACTGCTCGTACGCGTCGACGATACGGCCCACCAGCTTGTGCCGTACGACGTCGTGGGACGACAGCCGGGAGAAGTGGACGTCCTCCACGCCCTCCAGGATCTCCTGCACCTGCCTGAGGCCCGACTTCTGCCCGTCGGGCAGGTCGACCTGCGTCACGTCACCCGTGATCACGATCTTGGAGTCGAAGCCGAGCCGGGTGAGGAACATCTTCATCTGCTCGGGGCTGGTGTTCTGGGCCTCGTCGAGGATGATGAAGGCGTCGTTCAGGGTCCGGCCGCGCATGTACGCCAGGGGCGCGACCTCGATCGTCCCGGCGGCCATCAGGCGCGGGATCGAGTCCGGGTCGAGCATGTCGTGCAGCGCGTCGTACAGCGGGCGCAGGTACGGGTCGATCTTCTCGTACAGGGTGCCCGGCAGGAAGCCCAGCCGCTCGCCCGCCTCGACCGCGGGACGGGTCAGGATGATGCGGTTGACCTGCTTGGACTGCAGGGCCTGGACCGCCTTGGCCATGGCCAGGTAGGTCTTGCCGGTGCCCGCGGGGCCGATGCCGAAGACGATCGTGTGCTTGTCGATCGCGTCCACGTACCGCTTCTGGTTGAGCGTCTTGGGGCGGATCGTGCGGCCGCGCGAGGACAGGATGTTCTGCGTGAGCACCTGGGCCGGGGTCTCCTGGCCGTCGCTCTCCCCGTTCTCCGTCGCCCGCAGCATGGCGATCGAGCGTTCCACTGCGTCCTCCGTCATCGGCTGCCCGGTGCGGAGCACCAGCATCATCTCGTCGAACACGCGCGAAATGAGGGCGACGTCCGCAGGGTCGCCGACCGCGCTGATCTCGTTGCCCCGGACGTGGATGTCGGCCGCCGGGAAGGCCTTCTCGATCACGCGCAGGAGGGAGTCGCCGGAACCCAGCACGGTCACCATGGGGTGCTGGGCGGGGACGGTGAACTGCACTCTCGCCTGCCCCTGCGCGGGGGTGTGAGCTGTGGGTGTCTGAGTCATGGGCCGGCGCTGAAGGCCTGCGGTTCCTCCTCTTCACGGCCGCGTAGCTGAGGGCGGCCTCGCGATACCCAGGGTACGACGGTGGACTGACAACGCCGTAGGGCTTTTCGGTGCCGAGTTCGATGCGAGCCCGCCTGCCCGGTGCGGGGACCCGGGCGGGTTCACGCCGAGCGGCGGAACCCGATCGTCGGCACCGCCCTGCGCAACGGCCACGGCCGTACCACTTCCTCCGGCACCAGGTCCGCCAGGAAGGCGTACCTCCGCAGCGCCGCGGGCTCCTGCCCGTCGACCGACTGCACCTTGCGCCACCAGGCCGCGATCTCGGACCAGCCCGGGGCCGACAGCGACCCTCCGAACTCCTGGACCGACAGGGCCGCGGTCAGCCCGGCGAAGGCGAGCCGGTCGGCCAGCGGCCAGCCGGCCAGGGTGCCGGTGACGAAGCCGGCGACGAAGACGTCCCCGGCGCCGGTCGGATCGAGGGCCTCGACGTCGATGGCGGGCACCTCGGCGGTCTCCCCGGTACGGCGGTCGACGGCGTACGCGCCCTGCGCGCCGAGGGTGACGACGGCGACCGGCACGTGGTCGGTCAGGGCGTGCGCGGCGGCGCGCGGGCAGTCGGTGCGGGTGTAGCGCATGGCCTCCTCGGCGTTCGGCAGGAACGCCTCGCAGTGCCGCAGGTCGGGCAGCGCCGCCAGGTCCCAGGCGCCGGTGTCGTCCCAGCCGACGTCGCCGAAGACGCGGGTGCCCCGGCTCGCGGCCTGGGCGATCCACGGGGCGCTCCTGCCCGGCAGGAGTGAGGCCACGGCGGCACGCGCGCGTGGGGGGCAGTCGGGCGCCGGCTCCTCGGGGGGCGGCTCGTGGCCGTGGGAGACCATGGTGCGCTCCCCCTCGTAGGCCATGGAGACGGTGACCGGCGAGTGCCAGCCGGGCACCGTGCGCGACGGGGAGAGGTCGATGCCCTCGCCCTGTTCGAGGGCGTCCCAGCAGTACTCGCCGTAGTGGTCGTCGCCGAAGGCCGCCGCGAGGGAGGTGCGCAGGCCGAGGCGGGCCAGGGCGGTGGCCATGTTGGCGATGCCGCCGGGGCTCGACCCCATGCCGCGGGCCCAGGACTCGGTGCCGCGCACCGGGGCGGACTCCAGCCCGGTGAAGACGATGTCGAGGAAGACGGTGCCGGTGAGGTAGACGTCCCAGGGCGGGTCGCCGGGCGCGCGCAGGGCGGCGAGGGGGTCGACCTGGGCCTGGCGGGGTGTTGCCTCTCCGGTCGACACGATGGACGCGGTGGACGCGATCACGGTGCGCTCCCTGACGTGGTGCTGATCTGGCCAGTGTGCACCACGCCACCGACAAGGCTACGGCTGTTGCACGTGAGCCACCCGTTGGAGCGGCGCCGCGCGGCACACCGACGACAGCGCCGGCGGGGCCCGCAGCGCTACCAGCGGGGCACCGGGGGTGTGGCCCAGCCGGGCTCGGCGATCCGCATCGCGGCGGCGTCGTCGCGGTCGCGCAGTGAGCCGTCGTCGTCCAGCCACCGCCGGTGCAGTGCCGCCAGCCGGTCGCGGTCGAGCTCGACGCCGAGGCCGGGGGCGTCGGAGACGGCGACCCGGCCGCCGTCGAAGACGAGGCGTTCGGTCAGGACGTCCTCCGACTGCCAGGGGTAGTGGGAGTCGCACGCGTGGTGCAGGTCCGGGACGGTGGCGGCCACGTGGGTCATCGCGGCGAGGGAGATGCCGAGGTGGGTGTTGGAGTGCATGGACACCCCGACGCCGAAGGTGCGGCAGAGGGCGGCGAGGTGCTGGGTGTTGCGCAGGCCGCCCCAGTAGTGGTGGTCGGAGAGCACCACCTGGACGGCCCCCCGGGTGAAGGCCTCGGGGATCTCGGCGAAGGTCGTCACGCACATGTTGGTGGCGAGCGGCACGCGCGTGCGTGCGGCCACCTCGGCCATGGCGGCGGTGCCGAGCGCGGGATCCTCCAGGTACTCCAGGACGTCGCCGAGTTCCTCGGCCACCTTCACGGAGGTCTCCACGGACCAGGCGCCGTTGGGGTCCAGCCGCAGCGGACGCCCCGGGAACGCCTGGGCGAGGGCGTGTACAGCGGCGATCTCCTCCTCCGGCGGGAACACCCCGCCCTTCAGCTTGAAGGAGGTGAAGCCGTAGCGCTCCGTGAAGCGCCGGGCCTGCTCGACCACTCCGGCCGGGTCGAGGGCGGCGCCCCAGTCGTCCTGCTCGGCGGCCACCCCCTCGGGGTGCCGGGCCCACTTGTAGAACAGGTACGCGCTGTACTCCACGGCGTCGCGCACCTTGCCGCCGAGCAGGGCGTGCACGGGCAGCCCCAGCGCCTTGCCGAGGGCGTCGAGGCAGGCGACCTCGAAAGCGGACAGCACCGACAGCCGCAGTTTGTCGGCGGTCTGCACGCCCCGCAGCCCGCCGACGTCCACCTGCCCGGAGACGCGGGAGGCGTCCACGGCGACCTCGTCGGCGACCGTGAACAGGCCGTTCACATCGCTGACCTGGCGTCCTTTCAGCCGCTCGGCGAAGGGCCGGGCCAGCTCCAGGTACTTGGTGTCGCCGTAGGTCTCGCCGAGGCCCGTCACGCCGTCGGCCGTGACGACCTCCACGATCAGCCGGGGCGTGTAGGGCTGGTGGACGCCCTGGGTGTTCAGCAGCGGCGGGTCGGCGACCAGGATCGGCGTCAGGCGTACGTCGGTGACGGTCAGGTCACGGCTCACAGGGCAGCCTCCATCCACGTATGGGAATGAAGGCTATGGATGCGAACACGGGACCGTCAACGGCACCGCGGGCGCAGCAGGCGCTCCTCGCCGGACACGCCGACATGAGCGCGCATCTCTACCCGCTGACACCGGCCCCAAACCCGGGCGTGCCCCAGATCACACCCCTCTGATTCCCGTGTCCGTCCCCGTGCTTGATACAAATTGGCCGCGCGTTCCTGTCCGTCGACGGTCGTCGCCTCTCCCCCCTTTTTTGAGCCGCTCCTTCCGCCTGCCCTGGGAACGCCCGTGTTCGCCCCCCGCACCGCACCCTGGCCCCTCGTCGCCCTTTTCACGGCCGGGTACCTCGCTCCGTATCTCCTGCCGACGACCGTCGGACGGCTCGACTCGGGCCTTCCCCTGTCGGCCACCCAGGCGGGGGCCGTCGGCAGCGCCCTGCTGCTGAGTTCGGCGACGGCCGGCTTCGCCCTGGCCTCCCGGGTGGACCGGATCGGGGCTCGTACGCTGGCCCGCACCGGGCTCCTGATCGCCGCCCTCGGCTACGGCGGCGCCGCGCTCACCGACTCCGTCCCCGCGGTCGTCGCGGGCGCGGTCGTCGGCGGGTTCGGCTCCGGTACGGCCACCACGGTCGCGGCCACCCGGATCGCGGCCCAGCCCGACCCCCACCGGGCCTCCACGCTCGGCCTGCTCAGCGTCTCCGCACTCGCGGGCGCGGTGTACCTGACGGTGCCTCACCTCGGTCCGGGACACGGACTGCCGCTGGCCGCCATCGCCCTCACCGCGCTCGTGGTGTGGCCGCTGACCGGCCGGCTGCCCGCCGGTACGGCGTCCCGGCGGACCCGGCCCGACGACACGCCCCTGCCGCACCGCCGTTCGGGGCTGGTGCTCGCCGCCGCCCTGCTGTGCTGGTCGCTCGCCCAGAACGCGCTGTGGGGCGTCAGCGGCCGGATCGGGCTGACCCAGGCGCATCTCGACGAGGCGACCGTGGGGGTCGTGTTCGCCGCGGCGCTGGGCGCGGGACTGCTGGGCGTCCTGGGCGCGGGCGTGCTCGGCGCCCGGCTGGGCCGGGCCACGCCCATCGGGGCCGGGACGGTGCTCATCGCCGGCTGCATCGCGCTCAGCGCGTCCGCGAGCGGCCTGGCGGGTTTCGCGGCCGGTGAGATCGCCTGGAACGCCCTCTACCCGGTGGTGCTGTCGTACCTCATCGGCCTCGCCGCCTCGCTCGATCCGCGCGGGCGCTGGGCGGTGCTGGTCGGGTCGGCGTCCTCGCTGGGCACCGCGGCCGGGCCGCTGACCGGCAGTGTGCTGTCCGCGCAGGCCGGCTTCCCGGTCATGGGAGCGGTCCTCGCCGCCGGTCTGCTGGTGGTCGCCCTGCCGCTGACCGCCGTCGCGCTGCACACCGGCGGACGGCCGCTGCTGCCGGGCGCCATCCGCCGCCGGGGCGGCACCGCGGCGGCCGTGGTCGCCGCCGCCCCGGGCACCCCCGCCGGCACGGTCCCCGAGATCGGCGCCCCCGAACAGCCGGTGGTGGAGATCCCGCTGGACACCCCGGCCGCCCCCACCCGGCACGCCTACGACACGGCGGCGGCGGGCCCGGTCCCCGGAACGGACTGACGCCGGCCGGCCACCCGTTCGAACAGCCCCACCCCGACAGCTCAGTCGAAGCTGTACGCCTCCACCTCGGCGAGGTACCGCGCCCGCCGCTCCTCGTCGTGCTCCAGGAAGGACGCGAGGAAGGAGTTGCGGGCGAGTTCGCGCAGCCGGTCGGGGCCGAGGCCCAGCGTCCGGTGCACGGCGTCGAAATTGTCGCCGGCGTAGCCGCCGAAGTAGGCCGGGTCGTCGGAGTTGACCGTGCACATGAGGCCGGCGTCCAGCATGGCGGGCAGGGGGTGGTCGGCGAGGGTGTCGACCGTGCGGAGCCGGACGTTGGACAGCGGGCACAGGGTGAGCGGGACGCGGTCGCGCACCAGGCGTTCCACCAGCGCCGGGTCCTCCATGCAGCGCAGCCCGTGGTCGACGCGCTCGACGCCGAGGACGTCCAGGGCCTCGGTGATGTACGCGGGCGGGCCCTCCTCGCCCGCGTGGGCGACCCGGCGCAGGCCGAGTTCCGCTGCCGCCTCGTACACCTGACGGAACTTCGCCGGCGGATGCCCGAGCTCGGCCGAGTCCAGGCCGACGCCCACGATCCGGTCGAGGTACGGCCGGGCGGCCCGGAGGGTGTCCATGGCGGACTCGGCGGACTCGTCGCGCAGGAAGCACATGATCAGCTGGGTGGAGACGCCGTGCGCGGCCTCGCTGCGGCCGAGCGCCCGCCACAGCCCCTCGACGACCGTGCCGAACTCCAGGCCCCGCTGGGTGTGGGCCTGCGGGTCGAAGAAGATCTCCGCGTGCCGCACGCCCTGCGCGGCGGCGCGGGCCAGATAGGCGTTCGCGAGGTCCTCGAAGTCCCGCTCGGTGCGCAGGACCGCCATGAGCTCGTAGTACAGGTTCAGGAAGGACTGCAGGTCCTGGAACCGGTAGGCCTCGCGGAGCTCGTCCGTGTCGGCGTACGGCAGGGTCACACCGTTGCGGGCGGCGAGTTCGAAGGCCAGCTCGGGTTCCAGGGTGCCTTCGATGTGAAGGTGCAGTTCGGCTTTCGGGAGGGGCATTCGATCATCGTACGGCCGTCTCACCGACGCTTCGGGAGCGGCACCCTCAGCAGGTCGTGCGCCACGGTCAGCTCGCCCTCGTACCCGGCGGCCCGCGCCTGCCGCTCGAACTCGTCCGGGTCGGTGTAGCGCTGGCTGAAGTGGGTCAGGACCAGGTGCCGTACGCCGGCCTCGCGGGCGACGCGCGCCGCCTGGCCCGCCGTCAGGTGGCCGTGCTCGACGGCGAGCGGCTCGTCCTCGTCGAGGAAGGTCGACTCGATGACCAGCAGGTCGCAGCCCTCGGCCAGCGCGTACACGCCGTCGCACAGCCGGGTGTCCATGACGAACGCGAACCGCTGGCCGCGCCGTATCTCGCTGACGGCCTCCAGGGGGACGCCGTTCAGCGCGCCCTCGCGCTGGATGCGGCCCACGTCCGGTCCCGTGATGCCGTGCGCGGCGAGCCGGTCGGGCAGCATGCGGCGCCCGTCGGGCTCGACGAGGAGGTAGCCGTACGACTCCACCGGGTGCGACAGCTTCCGCGCCTGGAGGGTGTAGCCGGGGGTCACCGCGAGGACGCCGTCCGCGGCGACCGGGGCCTCGGTCAGCCGGACCGTCTCGCGGTAGGCCGTGGCGTACCGCAGACGGTCGAAGAAGCGCTTGCCGGAGCGCGGGTAGTGGGCGGTGATCTCGTGCGGCACCTGGTCGAGGTTGATGCGCTGGATCACCCCGGCGAGGCCGAGGGAGTGGTCGCCGTGGAAGTGGGTGACGCAGATCCGGTTCAGGTCGTGCGCGGCGACCCCGGCGCGCAGCATCTGGCGCTGCGTGCCCTCGCCGGGGTCGAACAGGATGCCCTCGCCGTCCCAGCGCAGCAGGTAGCCGTTGTGGTTGCGGTGCCGGGTGGGGACCTGGCTGGCGGTGCCCAGGACCACCAGTTCACGTACGGACAAGGCCGCTTACCCCGGGGGCCACTCGAGGCCGCGGCCGCCCAGGACGTGGGCGTGCGCGTGCCAGACGGTCTGGCCGGCGCCGCTGCCCGTGTTGAACACGATGCGGTAGCTCTCCAGCTTTTCCTCGTCGGCGACGGCCTGCGTCTCGCGCAGCACGTCGGCGGCGAGCTGCGGGGCGCCGGCGGCCAGGGCGGCGGCGTCCCGGTAGTGCGCCTTGGGGATCACCAGGACGTGGGTGGGCGCCTGGGGGTTGATGTCCCGGAACGCGACGGTGGTGTCCGTCTCACGGACGATCGTCGCCGGGATCGTCCCCGCGACGATCTTGCAGAACAGGCAGTCGTCCTGCGGTTCCCCTGCCATGCGGGTTCCCTCCGGGGGTCGGGCGGAGCTTCACGGGCATCGTATCGTCGCCGGCTGCGGGTGTTCCGTCGCTGGTCGCGCGGTTCCCCGCGCCCCTAGGAGGGCAGGCTCGGCGGTGTCTTCGCCGGGGTGGTCTCGAGTGCCTCCAGGGCGAGGCGGATCGCCTCGTCCAGCTGGACGTCCCGCCCGGCGGCGTGGTCCTGCGGCCGCTGGACGACCTCGACGTCCGGGTCGACGCCGTGGTTCTCCACGCCCCACTCGTAGCCCTCCAGCCAGAAGGCGTACTTCGGCTGGGTGACGAGCGTGCCGTCGACGAGGCGGTAGCGGCTGTCGATGCCGATCACGCCGCCCCAGGTGCGGGTGCCGACCACCGGTCCCAGCCCGAGCGCCTTGATCGCCGCGTTGACGATGTCGCCGTCGGAGCCGGAGAACTCGTTGGCGACGGCGACCACGGGGCCGCGGGGCGCGTCGCGCGGGTAGCTCTCGGCGCGCATGCCGCGCGGCAGGTCCCAGCCGACGATGCGCCGCGCGAGCTTCTCGACGACCAGCTGGGAGGTGTGCCCGCCGCGGTTCTCCCGGACGTCGACGACCAGGCCCTCCCGGGCGACCTCGACGCGCAGGTCGCGGTGGATCTGGGCCCAGCCGGGCGCCTGCATGTCGGGGACGTGCAGGTAGCCGAGCCGGCCGCCGGACTTCTCGTGGACGTAGGCCCGCCGGTCGGCGACCCAGGCGTGGTAGCGCAGCGGCTCCTCGTCGGCGACGGGGACGACGACGGCGTGCCGCACCTCGCCGCCGCCGGACGGGGAGATCGTCAGCTCGACGGGTTTGCCGGCCGTGCCGACCAGGAGCGGGGCGGGGCCGGTCACCGGGTCGACGGGCTGTCCGGCCACGGCCACGATCGCGTCTCCGGGGCGCACCGCGACACCGGGCGCGGCGAGCGGGGAGCGGGCCTGCGGGTCGGAGGTCTCCGACGGCAGGATCCGGTCGACCCGCCAGGTGCCGTCCTCGTGGCGGGAGAGGTCGGCGCCGAGCAGACCCTGCCGGGCGCCGCTTCCGTGGCCGCCGCGCGGCATGACGTAGGCGTGCGAGGTGCCGAGCTCGCCCTGCACCTCCCACAGCAGGTCGACCAGGTCGTCGTGGGTGGCGACCCGGTCCAGCACCGGCCGGTAGCGCTCCAGGACACCGTCCCAGTCGACGCCGTTCATGTCGGGCCGCCAGAAGTGGTCCCGCATGACGCGGCCGGTCTCCTCGTACATCTGCCGCCACTCGGCCGCCGGGTCGCAGAACTGCCGTACGCGGGACAGGTCGACGGTGATGTTGGTGTCGCTGTCGTCGTCGCCGGAGGCGCGCCGGTCGCTGGGGACGACCTTCAGGCGGCCGTCGGTCCACAGCAGGACCCGTTTGCCGTCGCCGCTGACCTCGAAGTGGTCGGCGTCGGCGGCGAGGTGCTCGATGCGCTGCTGGGCGAGGTCGTAGCGCTCCAGCTCGGTCTTGGGGTCGGGGTCGTCCGGGGTGGCCCGGGAGTGGCCGAGGACGCCGGTGACCGGGTGGCGCAGCCACAGCACCCCGTCCTTGGCGGCGCGCAGGTTGGAGTAGCGGGCGGCCTCCACCGGGAAGGGCACGATGCGGTCGGCGAGCCCTTCGAGGTCGATGCGGGTGGTGGGGGTGCCCTCGCTGTCGGGGGTCTCCTCCCGGTCGGGCGTCTCGAAGGGGCGGCCGTGCCGCTGCGGCCCGAACGGCGACGGGGTCGTCGCGGCGAGCGTGATCAGGTGCGGGCGGGCGCCCTCGACGAAGGCCAGGTCGAAGACGTGCTCGTCGTAGACCGGGTCGAAGGAGCGGGTGGACAGGAACACCAGGTGTTTGCCGTCGAGGGTGAAGGCGGGGGCGTAGTCCTGGAAGCGCAGCGGGGTCGCCTCGGTGACCGACAGGTCGGTGGTGTGGGCGAGTTTGAGCTGGCTGAGCGGGCGCGGGCCGGGGTGGGACCAGGCGAGCCAGGCGGAGTCGGGCGAGAAGGTCAGCCCGGACACGTCGCCGTCCTCGCTGCGGTCGAGCTCCCGTACCTCGCCGGTCTCCCGTTCGACGAGCAGCAGGCGCCCGTCGTGCGAGGCGACCGCGGCGCGGCTGCCGTCGGGTGCCATGGCGAGCTCCAGGACGCGGCCGAGCCGCCCGGCGGCGATCCGGCGCGGGGTGGCGCCGGGGGCCGGGCCGGTGGCGGGCGCGAACTCCAGGGCGTCGTCGCCCTCGGCGTCGGTCACCCACACCACCCACTCCTCGCCGTCGGCGCGGAAGGTGCGCGGCAGCCGGGCCCGGACGCCGGGCTGCGCGGCGAGCGCGCGGGCCGGGCCCAAGCGGTGGGTGACCCAGTGGACCGCGCCGCGGACGCACACGGCGCTGCCGCGGGCGGTGTGGTCGGGGGAGGCCGAGCCGAACCAGCGGGCGGCGTTGACCGGGAACGGCCGGAGGTCGGCGCGCTGCCCGCCGAGCCGGACGTCAAGGCGCCGCGGCTCGGATCCGTCCAGGTCGTCCAGGAGCCACAGTTCGCCGGCCGAGGAGTACACGACCCGGGAGCCGTCGCTGGCGGCGTGCCGGGCGTAGAAACCGTCGAGGGGCGTGTGCCGCCGCAGGTCGGAGCCGTCGGCGAGGGAGGAGTACAGGGCGCCGGTGCCCTCGTGGTCGGAGAGGAACGCGATCCGGTCACCGACCCAGAAGGGATATTCGATGTTGCCGTCCAGGTCCTCGTGGAGCCGTACGAAGTCGCCCGCGCCCTCGCGGTCGATCCACAGCTTGCCCGCCGTGCCGCCCCGGTACCGCTTCCACCAGGCGGCCTCGCGGCCCATCGGCGCGGACAGCAGCACGGTGTGCTCCGGGCCGTGGGCGACGTCGCCGACCGGCCCGTACGGCAGGGTGGTGGCCGGTCCGCCGTCCAGCGGGACGGCGTGCGCCCAGGTGCGGCGCAGGCTCGCCTGGCCGTGGGTGGTGAGGGCGAGCACCTGCCCCTGCGGGGTCCAGCCGCGCACCTGGGTCTTCCAGCTTCCCCAGTGGGTGAGGCGTGTGGCGGGGCCGCCGTCGACGGGGGCGATGTACACCTCGGGGGCGCCGTCGCGGGTGGAGGTCCAGGCGACGGTGGTGCCGTCGGGTGAGATGCGCGGCTGGGTCACCGGGACGTTGTCGGCGCTGACCCGCCAGGCCCGCCCGCCGTCGAGGGGCGCGAGCCACACGTCGTCCTCGGCGGTGAAGGCGACCAACTCGCCGTGCACATGCGGGAACCGGAGATACGCAGGCGTTGCGGACTGTGTCACCCGATCACCCTATGCACGGGGCGCCCCGCCCGACAGGGGTTTGGATCAGTTCGCCGCGCAGGCTACTTGCCCTCCACCGGCCTGCACTTGGGGTACTGGTCGCACCAGACGGTCGTCGTGACGGTCACGGTGACGGTGGGCCCGGGCCGCCCGTAGGTGGGGCCGCCGCCGACCGGGGGCGGGCTGGTGGCGTCGCAGTCGCCGAGCCCCCTGACGTGGAACCACACCTTGCCGTCGACCTTGGCGGTGATGTCACCCTTGATGCACGCGCCGTCCACCGCGTGGGTGACCTCGCCGTCGACGGTGATGTCCTTGCCGTCGTTGGTCTCGCCCTGGCAGTCGACGGTGGCGACGGTGTCCCGGCTCGCCGACGGCGACGTGCCGCCCTTGTCCCCGTAGGAGGCGGTGCAGCTCAGCCACCGCACGCCCGCCTTCTGCCGGTTGAGTTCCTCGGTCACGGTCTCGTCGGTGGTGTACGCCACGGACGCCGAGCTCAGCGCGCCCGGCTCGCACGCCACGGCGCCGCCCACGGCGACGACCGCGAGCCCCGCCACGGCCGCCGCCCGCGTCCCACGCCGTCCCCACCGTCGATCCCGTCGACTGCTGATGCGCCTCAACGCCCCCATGGACGGCAGCCTGCCACTGACGCGCGCGGTGCGGTAGGGCGCATACGGTCAGCCGAACGCGCCGTGCGTCAGCCGCGCGGCAGCAGCCACTGCTGCAGTTCCACCAGGTTGCCCTCGGGGTCCTCCAGGTGGGCCACCCGCATGCGGTCGGTCAGGGGGGCCGGGCCGTGCAGGAGGGCGGCGCCCCGGGAGGTGATCTGCTCGCAGTAGCTGTCCAGGTCGTCGACGCGCAGGGCGATCAGGGAGCGGTGGCCGGTCGCCGGCCCGGCGAGTTCGTCCAGGACCCGGGCCATCATCGCCCGGTCCTGCAGGGCGATGCCCGCCGATCCGGCGGCGGGGCTGAACTTCTCGTACGGGCCGTCGGCCGCGCCCGACTGCGGCTCGAGGCCGAGCACGTCGGCGTAGAAGCGGTAGCAGGCCGGGAAGTCGGTGACGAGGAGCCGGACTTGGGCGAGTTCCACGGTTCCCCCGGGGGTCAGGACCAGCGGCCGGTGCGGCCGAGCAGCAGGGCGGCGGCCGCCGTACCGGCGGTCGACGTACGCAACACGGTACGACCGAGGACGTACGCCCGCGCACCCGCCTCCCGGAACACGTCCAACTCCTCCGGGGACACGCCCCCTTCGGGGCCCACGACCAGCACGATCTCGCCCTCGGAGGGGAGTTGGGCCGTCGCCAGCGGTGCGTCGCCGCTCTCGTGCAGGACGGCGGCGAAGTCGGCCCGCGCGAGCAGCGCGGCCACCTGCTTGGTGGTCGCCGCGTCCGCGACCTCGGGGAAGCGCACCCGGCGGGACTGCTTGCCCGCCTCCCGGGCCGTGGCGCGCCACTTGGCGAGGGACTTCAGCCCCCGGTCGCCGCGCCACTGCGTCACGCAGCGCGCCGCCTGCCACGGCACGATCGCGTCGACGCCGACCTCGGTCATCGTCTCGACGGCGAGTTCCCCCCGGTCGCCCTTGGGCAGCGCCTGGACGACGGTGATACGGGGCTGCTCCGGCGGCTCCTCGCTCCACGAGTCGAGCTGGACGATCAGCCGGTCCTTGCCCTCGGTGCCGAGCACCACGCAGTCCGCCCAGCGTCCGGCGCCGTCGGTGAGGATCACGTCCTCGCCGGGCCGCAGCCGTTTCACGGAGACGGCGTGCCGTCCCTCCGGGCCGTCGAGGACGTACCGCCCGCCGCCGCCCGCGCGGAAGTGCTCCACCACGAACACCGGTGCCGTCATCGGCCCGCACCTCCCGCCGGGAAGCCCGTCAACGCCGTCCGGGCGACGGCGAGTTCACCCGCCAGTACCTCCACCAGCTGTCCGGCGGGCATCTCCCGGGCCATCCGGTGGCCCTGCCCGGCCCACAGCGCCATGCCCTGCGCGTCACCGGCCTTGGCGGCGGCCTTGCGCAGCGGAACGGTCAGGTGGTGGATCTCCGGGTAGGCGGCGGGCGCGTACCGGCCGTGCTCGCGCAGGAAGCGGTTGACCAGGCCGCGGGCCGGGCGGCCGGAGAACGCGCGGGTCAGTTCCGTACGGACGAACAGGGGGTTGGTCAGCGCCTGCTTGTGCAGGGCGTGGGCGCCGGACTCGTGGGTGGCGAGGAACGCGGTGCCCAGCTGGGCCGCGCTCGCGCCCGCCGCGAGGACGGCGGCGATCTGGCCGCCGCGCATGATGCCCCCGGCGGCGATGATCGGCAGGCCCACCGCCTCACGGACCTGGGCGACCAGCGACAGCAGGCCGATCCCGGAGCCGTCCGTCTCGGGGATGTCCCGGTGGGTGCCCTGGTGGCCGCCCGCCTCGACGCCCTGCGCGATCACCGCGTCCGCGCCCGCGCGTTCCACGGCCCGGGCCTCCTCCGCGGTGGTGGCGGTGACCAGGACATAGGTGCCGACGCGGTGCAGGGAGTCGACCACCTCGCGGGCCGGTACGCCGAAATGGAAGGAGACCACCGGCACCGGGTTGTCGAGGAGGACGGCGAGCTTGGTGTCGTAGCCGTCGTCGCGGCCGCTTTCGGGGTCGCCGAGCTCGGTCTCGTACCAGGAGGCCTCGCCGGCCAGCTGGTGGGCGTAGACGTCGACGGCGGCGGGGTCGGCGCACTCCGGCTGCGGCAGGAACAGGTTCACACCGAAGGGCCTGCCGGTGAGGCTGCGCAGCTGCTTGATCTCCTGGTACATGCCGTCGGCGGTCTTGTACCCGGCGGCGAGGAAGCCGAGGCCGCCCGCCTCCGACACGGCGGCGGCGAGCCGCGGTACGGAGACGCCGCCCGCCATGGGGGCCTGCACGATCGGGTGGGGGAAGAGATCGGTCAGCGCGGAGGACATGACCGCATGGTGTCACGTCCTCCGGGCCTGCCCGAACCCGGCCCGGGCACTGGCATAGACCAGCAGCACGCCCGGGCCCGACGCCCCGGGAGCCCCGACGTCAGCGCCCGTTGAACGCGTCCTGGGGGGGCCGACCCCCGGACCCCCGGCCGGCCGCCCCGACGCTCACGTCCGTCCGTTGAACGCGTCCTTCAACCGCGAGAACAGCCCCTGCTGCCCGGGCTGGAACTGCCCCTGCGGGCGTTCCTCGCCGCGCAGCTTGGCCAGTTCGCGCAGGAGCCTCTCCTGCTCGGGGTCGAGCTTGGTCGGGGTGGTGACCTCGACGTGGACGATGAGGTCGCCGCGGCCGCCGCCGCGCAGGTGGGTGACGCCCCGGCCGTGCAGCGGGATCGACTGGCCGGACTGAGTGCCCGGGCGGATGTCGACCTCCTCCATGCCGTCCAGCGTCTCCAGCGGCACCTTTGTGCCGAGGGCCGCCGCCGTCATGGGAATCGTCACCGTGCAGTGCAGGTCGTCGCCGCGCCGCTGGAAGGTCGGGTGCGGCAGCTCGTGGATCTCGACGTACAGGTCACCGGCGGGACCGCCGCCGGGCCCGACCTCGCCCTCGCCGGCGAGCTGGATGCGGGTGCCGTTGTCGACACCGGCCGGGATCTTCACGGTGAGCGTACGGCGGGACCGTACCCGCCCGTCACCGGCGCACTCCGGGCACGGCGTGGGCACCACGGTGCCGAAGCCCTGGCACTGCGGGCAGGGCCGGGAGGTCATGACCTGGCCGAGGAAGGACCGCGTGACCTGGGACACCTCACCGCGCCCGCGGCACATGTCGCAGGTCTGGGCGGAGGTGCCGGGCGCGGCGCCCTCGCCGTTGCACGTGGTGCACACCACGGCCGTGTCGACCTGGAGGTCCTTCGTCGTGCCGAAGGCGGCCTCGTCGAGCTCGACCTCGATGCGGATCATCGCGTCCTGGCCGCGGCGGGTGCGCGAGCGCGGACCGCGCTGCGACGCCGTACCGAAGAACGCGTCCATGATGTCGGAGAAGTTCCCGAAGCCGCCGGCCCCGAAGCCGCCCGCGCCGGCGCCGCCGGACTGCGAGAGCGGGTCGCCGCCGAGGTCGTAGACCTGCTTCTTCTGCGGGTCCGACAGCACCTCGTAGGCGGCGTTGATCTCCTTGAACCGCTCCTGGGTCTTCGGATCGGGGTTGACGTCCGGGTGCAGCTCGCGCGCGAGCCGCCGGAAGGCCTTCTTGATCTCTTCCTGCGACGCGTCGCGGCGCACGCCGAGTACGGCGTAGTAGTCCGTGGCCACTACGACTCCGCCAGGATCTGTCCGACGTACCGTGCCACTGCGCGTACCGCTCCCATCGTTCCCGGGTAGTCCATGCGGGTCGGTCCGACCACGCCGAGCTTGGCGACTGCCTCGCCGCCCGAACCGTAGCCGACCGACACGACGGACGTGGAGTTGAGTCCTTCGTGGGCGTTCTCATGACCGATACGGACGGTCACGCCCGGATCCTTGGCCTCGCCGAGCAGCCTCAGGAGCACCACCTGCTCCTCCAGCGCCTCCAGCACCGGCCGGATCGTGAGGGGGAAGTCGTGCGCGAAGCGGGTCAGATTGGCGGTGCCGCCGATCATCAGCCGCTCCTCGTTCTCCTCGACGAGCGTCTCCAGCAGGGTGGAGAGCACCGTCGAGACCGTACCGCGGTCCTCGACCTCGAAGGCTTCCGGCAGGTCCTCCACCAGGCTCGGCACGTCCGTGAACCGCCGGCCCGCGACCCGGCTGTTGAGCCGCGCGCGCAGATCCGCCAGGGACGTCTCCCCGAAGGGCGCCGGGCAGTCGACCACGCGCTGCTCGACCCGCCCGGTGTCCGTGATCAGCACGAGCATCACGCGCGCGGGCGCCAGCGACAGCAGCTCCACGTGCCGCACCGTGGACCGGGTCAGCGACGGGTACTGCACCACGGCGACCTGCCGGGTCAGCTGCGCCAGCAGCCGCACGGTGCGGGCCACCACGTCGTCCAGGTCGACGGCGCCCTCGAGGAAGTTCTGGATGGCCCGGCGCTCCGGCGCTGACATGGGCTTGACGCCCGCGAGCTTGTCCACGAAGAGCCGGTAGCCCTTGTCGGTGGGGATGCGCCCGGCGCTGGTGTGCGGCTGGGCGATGTACCCCTCCTCCTCCAGGGCCGCCATGTCGTTGCGCACGGTGGCCGGGGAGACGCCGAGGTTGTGCCGCTCGGTGAGCGCCTTGGAGCCGACGGGCTCCTCGGTGCCCACGTAGTCCTGGACGATGGCGCGCAGCACCTGAAGCCTGCGTTCACTGAGCATCCGCGCACACCTCCAGCTGTCGTCGGCCCGGGTCCCGTCCCCCGGCCTGGCACTCGGCGCGTGTGAGTGCCAGACTTCCCCGGCCAGTGTACGGCGGTGGGGTACTCCCCGGGCAAGGTCGGTCCGGCGGCGCCGCCCCCGCGTCCCCTTCCCCGCTAGCGTCGCCGTATGACGGTGACTTGGGAAGAGCTGGGATGGGAGCGGGTCGCGGCCGGGGTGGGGCGGTGCCGGCTGCCGGTGTGGGACTGCACGGCGGGGCTCGTCGTCGGGGCGGACGCGGTATTGGTGATCGACGCGGGGTCGAGCCTGGCCGAGGGCGCCCGGGTGCGCGCGCGGGCGCAGCGGCTCGCCGGCCACCGTGTGACGCATCTCGCGCTGACCCACCCGCACTTCGACCACGTCCTGGGCTCGGGGGCGTTCGCGGGCGCGGAGGTGTTCGGGGCGGTGGGCGTGGACGGGGTGGTCACGCGCGCGCGTGACCGCGAGGAACTGCGCGCGGACGCGGTCCGGCACGGCCTGGACGCCCGCGCGGCCGAGGAGGCGGTCGACGCGCTGGCCGCGCCCCGCCACCTGGTGTCGGGCGAGCGGACCCTGGACCTGGGCGCGGGCCGCCAGGTGCTGCTGGCGAACGTGGGCCCGGGGCACACGGCCCACGACCTCGCCGTCCTGGTCCCCGGCGATCCGGAGGTGGTCTTCTGCGGTGACCTGGTCGAGGAGTCCGGCGAGCCCCAGGCGGGCCCGGACGCCGTGCCGTCCCACTGGCCGGCCGCCCTCGACCGCCTGCTGGACCTGGGCGGCGAGGAGGCGCTGTACGTGCCCGGGCACGGAGCGGTGGTGGACGCGGCGTTCGTCCGCGCGCAACGCGACGCGCTCGCCGCCCGTTTCGGCGTGTCTCCGTGACGACCCGCCCGCTTCTCCTATCGTCATCCGAATGCGCCAGTACTCTCCGGACCTGACCCCGCCGTGGAAGAAGCCGAAGCCGGTCCCCGAGGTCCCGGCCGAGCCGGGCCTGGTGGTGGAGGAGCCGGTCAGCGGTTTCTGCGGCGCGGTGATCCGCTGCGAGGCGGGCACGGTGACCCTGGAGGACCGCTTCGGCAAGCACCGGGTGTTCCCGCTCCAGCCGCGCGGTTTCCTGCTGGAGGGTCAGGCGGTGACGCTCGTCCGGCCCCCTTCCTCATCGGCCCCGGTACGTCCCACCCGTACGGCCTCCGGTTCGGTGGCCGTCCCCGGCGCACGCGCGCGCGTGGCCCGCGCCGGGCGGATCTACGTGGAGGGCCGGCACGACGCCGAGCTGGTGGAGAAGGTGTGGGGCGACGACCTGCGCATCGAGGGCGTGGTCGTGGAGTACCTGGAGGGCGTGGACGACCTGCCGTCCATCGTCGAGGAGTTCGGGCCGGGCCCGGACGCCCGGCTGGGCGTGCTGGTGGACCATCTGGTGCCGGGCTCCAAGGAGTGGCGCATCGCCGAGTCGGTGACGAGCGAGCACGCGCTGGTGGTGGGCCACCCGTTCATCGACATCTGGGAGGCGGTCAAGCCGTCGTCCCTGGGGATCGAGGCGTGGCCGCGGGTGCCGCGCGGGCAGGACTGGAAGACGGGGGTGTGCCGGGCGCTGGGGTGGCCGGAGAACACGGGGGCGGCGTGGCAGCGGATCCTGGGGCGGGTGCGGTCCTACAAGGACCTGGAGCCGGAGCTGCTGGGGCGGGTGGAGGAACTGATCGACTTTGTCACGGACAGCGGTGGGGCCTGACACCGATTCACCCACCCGAGTGATCAGTCCACCAGGTCCCGCACCACCGCGTCCGCCAGCAGCCGCCCCCGCAGTGTCAGCACGGCCCGCCCCTCCTCGTACGGCCCCGTCTGCAGCAGCCCCTGCGACAGCGCCCGCCGGGCAGCGGCCAGCCCCTGCTCCCTGAGCAGCTCCAGCGGCACCCCCTCCCGCAGCCGCAGCTCCAGCAGGATCCGCTCCATCCGGCGGTCCTCCTGTGACAGCACCTCGCGCCCGGCCCCGGGCGACCGCCCGGCCGCCAGCGCCGCCGCGTACGCGCCCGGGTGCTTCACGTTCCACCAGCGCACCCCTCCGACGTGGCTGTGGGCGCCCGGCCCGGCGCCCCACCAGTCGGCGCCCCGCCAGTACAGCTCGTTGTGCAGGCACCGGGCGCCGGGGGACGCGGCCCAGTTGGACACCTCGTACCACTCAAGGCCCGCCGCCGACAGCGTCTCCTCCGCGATGAGGTACCGGTCGGCGTGCACGTCGTCGTCGGTCATCGGCACCTCGCCCCGGCGGATCCGGCGGGCCAGCTGCGTGCCCTCCTCGACGATCAGGGCGTAGGCGGAGACGTGGTCGGGGCCGGCGCCCAGCGCCGCGTCCAGCGACGCCCGCCAGTCGTCGTCGGACTCCCCCGGGGTGCCGTAGATCAGGTCCAGGTTCACGTGGTCGAAGCCCGCCGCCCGGGCCTGAGCCACGCAGGCCTCCGGGCGCCCGGGCGTGTGCGTGCGGTCGAGCACCTTCAGGACGTGCTGCCGGGCGCTCTGCATGCCGAAGGAGATCCGGTTGAAGCCGCCCTCACGCAGCCGCGCCAGATACGCCGGGTCGACCGACTCCGGGTTGGCCTCCGTCGTGACCTCGGCGTCCGGTGCCAGGCCGAACTCGTCCCGGATCGCGCGCAGCATCCGTACCAGGTCGTCGGCGGCCAGCAGGGTCGGGGTGCCGCCCCCGACGAACACCGTACGGACAGGGCGCGGGTCGTCGCCCAGCACCTTGCGGGCCAGGCGGACCTCCTCGACGAGCGTCTCGGCGTAGTTGTCCCGGGAGGCCAGCACGCCGCCGGTGCCGCGCAGCTCGGTCGCGGTGTAGGTGTTGAAGTCGCAGTAGCCGCAGCGGGTCGCGCAGTACGGGACGTGCAGGTAGAAGCCGAGGGGGCGGTGGGCGGCCCCGGCCAGCGCCTGCGGGGGCAGCGCGCCGTCGGCGGGGACGGGCTCGCCGTCGGGGAGTGCGGAAGGCATGCCTTCCATTGTCCAGCACGCCGGGCCTCACTCGGCCTGGAGCACCAGCAGCGCCAGGTCGTCCGCCGGGGGCCGCGCCCCGAACTCGTGCACGAGTCGCTTGATCCGCTCGGCTATCAGCTCCGCGTCCAGCCCGGCGCAGCCCGCCAGCGCCGCCGCGAGCCCGTCCCCGTCGTCGAACTGGCGCGAGCCGCTGCGCCGCTCGGTCACCCCGTCGGTGACGCACAGCAGCGTGTCGCCGGGGCGCAGCTCGAAGGTCTCGCTGGTGTACGTCTCGTCCTCGATGACCCCGAGGAGGGTCTGCGGCTGCGCCACCGCGCGGACGCCGCCGTCGGGGCCGAGGAGCAGCGGCAGCGGGTGCCCGGCGGAGGCGAGGGTGCAGCGGACGCCGCCGTCGTGGGGGACGAGTTCGCCGTACAGGAGGGACAGGAAGCGGGTCTGGGGGCCGTCGCCGGGGACGGACGGGCGGGCCCCGGCGGCGACCAGGGCCCGGGCCGCGGCGTCGGCGGCCTCCGTGGCGTCGTCGAGCAGGAGCTGGTTGAGGCGGTCCAGGACGTCGGCGACCCGGTAGCCCTCGCGGGCCAGCAGCCGCAGCCAGGGCCGGGCCAGTCCGATGACCACGGCCGCCTCCGGTCCCTTGCCCTGGACGTCGCCGACCGCGAAGCACCAGCGGCCGTCGCCGGCCGGGAAGACGTCGTAGAAGTCGCCGCTCGGCCCGCCCTTGTCGCACGGCTCGTAGACCAGGGCGCTGCGCACCCCGGGGATCTCGGCGACGGCGCCGGGCAGCAGTCCGCGCTGCAGGACGGCGCTGATGGTGGCCTGCCGGGCGTACTGGCGGGCGGCGCCGATGGCGAGCGCCACCCGGCGGCCGAGGTCCTCGACCAGCCCGGTGATCTCGTCGGGGAAGCGGGCCGCGCCGGCCCGCCCGATGACCAGGGTGCCCAACGGCCGTCCGCCGGCCACCAGCCGGTACGCGAGCGCCGCGCCCGTCCCACCCAGGCAGCCTTCGGGCCAGGGGTAGGGCACGGGCCCGGACCCCACCGGGTCGGGCGGCCGGGGCGGGTCCTTCTCCAGGGCCGCGCGCAGTGCGTCGATACGGTTCTCGCTGCCGTGCCAGACGCGCGCCAGGCGCCCTGCGGCAAGGCCCGTGCCGTCGTCCCACCCCAGGCGGCCGGTGGCCTCGTCCTCCAGCCACACCGCGCACCAGTCGGCCAGCCGCGGCACGATCAGCTGCCCGGCCAGGGCGGCGACCAGGTCCTCGTCGAGCTGCCCGGCGAGCAGGTCGGAGGCCTCTGCGAGGAAGGACAGGGCGCCGCGGCCCAGCCAGTCCCGGCCGCCCTCGGTCTGCTGCGGCTCGGGGGCGAGGACCGCGGCGGCCCGCAGCTCGTGCTCCAGGGCGCGTTCCCCGGCGTACGCCTCGCTCTCCCGGCCGGCGGGTCGGCCCGTGGCGGGCAGCCGTGCCCACACCGTCTTGCTGCCGGTGCGGTAGGTGATGCCCCAGGCCTCCGACAGGGTGGCCACCAGCCGCAGGCCGCGTCCGTACTCGGGCGGCGGCTCGGACGGCGTCCCGGGCTCGCCGCCGCGCGGGGCGCGCGAGGGGTGCTGGTCGTGGACCTCGACCACGAGCGCTCCGGTGCTCGCCTCCAGCCGGCAGGTCAGCTCCACGGCGGTGCCGGCGTGCACGACCGCGTTGGTGACCAGTTCGCTGACGACGAGCAGGGCGTCGTCAGCGAGGCGGTCGGTGACGTGCTCGGTGCCGGGCAGGCCGAGGCCGGTCCACTCGGTGAGCGCGGCACGGACCAGGGCGCGGGCGGAGCCCGGCGCGAGCGAACTGCCGGGCAGGGTCGCGTGCGCCCGCGCGTGCGCTGGTGCGCCCGGCTCGCCCGCGGGCACGTGCGCTGGCCCGTCCGGCGCGTACGCAGGTACGACCGACGGCGCGCCGGGCTCGTACGCCGGTGCATGCGCCGCTGCGCCCGGCTCGTACGCGCGGGCTGCCACCTCCTCCTGCGCGGGCGAGGGCACCTCGCAGCCGTGCGCGGCCCCCCGGGGGCTGTCGGCCAGCACCCCGGAGACGGGCACGGGCACCCCCGAGACGTCCGAGGGCACCTCGGAGACCCCCGCAGGCACCCCGGAAACATCCGCAGGCACCTCGGAGGCACGGGACGTCGTCTCCCGTTGCGTCGGAATGGCCCCCATGGACAGCTCCCCGGGCAGCTCGTACGAATACGCCTCAGTCGATGCCGACAGGGTGACAGACTGGCCGCGCCCATAAGCGCCGAGTTACCGAAGTGGGCCGTCATGAGTGAGAACCATGCTGCGCATGTGGTCGAAGAAGGACTGAAAGACGGTCATATTCGAGCGGAGAACGGCCGCGAGGGATCGAGACACTGGAGCGGGGCCCCCGGCAGGCGCGAGGTGGAACGCCTGCGGGCCGAGGTCCGGGAGCTACGGCTGAGCGGTGGGCGCGGGCGTCCGCCGGAACCGGCAGCCGCCCGCCGGAGCCGGCAGCCGCCCGCGCGCGTGCACCGCCGTCACGCCTCGCGCGTCCCCTCGTACATCTCCTCGATCAGGTCCTTGTACTCCCGCTCCACAACCGGCCGCTTCAGCTTCAGGCTCGGCGTGATCTCCCCGTGCTCGACGTCGAGATCGCGGGGCAGCAACCGGAACTTCTTGATCGTCTGCCACCGCTGAAGCCCCTCGTTGAGCTTGCGGACATACCCGTCGACCATCTCCACCGTCTGCGGCGCGGCCACGATCTCCGCGTACGACTTCCCCTCGAGCCCGTTCTCCTGCGCCCACTGCGTGAGGGCGGCCTCGTCGAGCGCGATGAGCGCGGTGCAGTAGTTCCGGTCGGCGCCGTGCACCAGGATGTTGGACACGTACGGGCACACCGCCTTGAACTGCCCCTCGACCTCGGCGGGCGCGATGTACTTGCCGCCGGAGGTCTTGATGAGGTCCTTCTTGCGGTCGGTGATGCGCAGGTAGCCGTCGGGCGACAACTCGCCGATGTCACCGGTGTGGAACCAGCCGTCCGGTTCGAGGACCTCGGCGGTCTTGTCGGGCAGCTTGTGGTAGCCCTCCATGATGCCGGGGCCGCGCAGCAGGATCTCGCCGTCGTCGGCGATGCGCACCTCGGTGCCGGGCAGCGGCTTGCCGACCGTGCCGGTGCGGTAGGCCTCGCCGGGGTTGACGAAGGAGGCCGCCGAGGACTCGGTCAGGCCGTAGCCCTCCAGGATGTGGATGCCGGCGCCGGAGAAGAAGTAGCCGATCTCGGGCGCGAGGGCGGCCGAGCCGGAGACGCAGGCGCGCAGCCGCCCGCCGAACGCCTCGCGGATCTTGGCGTACACGAGCGCGTCGGCGATCTTGTGCTTGGCGGCCAGGCCGAAGGGTGCGGTGCGGTTGCCGGTGCGGCGGAAGTTGTCCTGCGTGACCTTGGCGTACTCGCGGGCCACCTCGGCCGCCCACTGGAAGATCTTGTACTTGGCGCCGCCGCCGGCCTTCGCCTTGGCCGCGACCCCGTTGTAGACCTTCTCGAAGATGCGCGGCACGGCGGCCATGTACGTCGGCTGCACCACCGGCAGGTTCTCGATGATCTTGTCGACCCGGCCGTCGACGGCGGTGACGTGCCCGACCTCGATCTGGCCGGAGGTGAGCACCTTGCCGAAGACGTGCGCGAGCGGCAGCCACAGGTACTGCACGTCCTCGCTGCTGATCAGCCCGGTCGCGGCGATCGCCTTGGCCATGTACGCCCAGTTGTCGTGCGGCAGGCGCACGCCCTTGGGGCGGCCGGTGGTGCCGGAGGTGTAGATGAGGGTGGCCAGCTGGTCCTTGGTGAGGGTGCCGACCCGCTCCCTGATCAGGTCGGGGTCCTTCTCCAGCCGGGCCGCGCCGCGCTTTTCCAGCTCGTCGAGGGTGAGGATCCAGTCGGCCGTCTCGACGCCCGCGGGGTCGATGACCACGACGTGGGTGAGGTCGGGCAGCTCGGCCCGCTTCTCCTTCGCCTTGGCCAGCTGCTCGGCGTTCTCCGCGATGAGCACCCGGCTCTCGGAGTCGGAGAGGATGTACGCGGACTCCTCGGCGTTGGTCTGCGGGTAGATCGTGGTGGTGGCCGCGCCCGCGCACATGATGCCGAGGTCGGCGAGGATCCACTCGATGCGGGTGGCGCAGGCCAGCGCGACGCGCTGCTCCGGCCGCACGCCCAGCTCGATGAGCCCGGCGGCGATCGCGTACACCCGCTCGGCGGCCTGCGCCCAGCTCAGCGACTTCCAGTCGTCGGGGCCCTGGCCCGAGGCCGGCGGAACGGGGTAGCGGTAGGCCTCGGCGTCCGGTGTGGCCGCCACGCGCTCCAGGAAGAGGGCCGCCACGGACGGCGGACGGTTCTCGATCAGTGCTTGTGTGTCGCTCACGACATCCTCCGGGCCCGCGACATGCGGCTGGCTCAGGTGCGGCTGGGTGTACTCACGCGCTTCTTGTTTAACTCGTGAGTAACTAACGAGCAGGGATCAGAGTAAAGGTCGACCGGCCCCTGCGTAAGACTCCGCACCCTGTCACTTCCTCCAGACAGCTACCCCGTACACGCGCGGGGGCCCGCCGCACTTTCGTACGACAGGCCCCCTTGGGTCCGTTTTGCACCCGCCCTGCGGAGTAACCGAAGGTAACCAGCGGGATCCCGCAGTGACCGGGCGACTACTTCTTGCCCTTGGCCGACCCCGCGCCGTCGTCGCTCGACAGGACGGCGATGAAGGCCTCCTGCGGAACCTCCACGGAACCCACCATCTTCATCCGCTTCTTGCCCTCCTTCTGCTTCTCCAGCAGCTTGCGCTTACGGGAGATGTCACCGCCGTAGCACTTGGCGAGGACGTCCTTGCGGATGGCGCGGATCGTCTCGCGGGCGATGACCCGGGAGCCGATGGCCGCCTGGACGGGCACCTCGAAGTTCTGCCGCGGGATGAGCTCCTTGAGCTTGGCGACCAGCCGCACGCCGTACGCGTACGCCTGGTCCTTGTGGGTGATCGCCGAGAAGGCGTCCACCTTGTCGCCGTGCAGCAGGATGTCCACCTTGACCAGGGAGCTGCTCTGCTCGCCGGTGGGCTCGTAGTCCAGCGAGGCGTAGCCGCGCGTCTTGGACTTCAGCTGGTCGAAGAAGTCGAAGACGATCTCGGCGAGCGGGAGCGTGTAGCGGATCTCGACCCGGTCCTCGGACAGGTAGTCCATGCCGAGCAGCGTGCCGCGCCGGGTCTGGCACAGCTCCATGATCGCGCCGATGAACTCGGTGGGCGCGAGGATGGTGGCCCGCACGACCGGCTCGAAGACCTCCTGGATCTTGCCCTCGGGGAACTCGCTCGGGTTGGTGACGGTGTGCTCGGTGCCGTCCTCCATGATCACGCGGTAGACCACGTTGGGCGCGGTGGCGATCAGGTCCAGCCCGAACTCGCGCTCCAGCCGCTCGCGGATCACGTCCAGGTGCAGCAGCCCGAGGAAGCCGACGCGGAAGCCGAAGCCGAGGGCGGCGGAGGTCTCGGGCTCGTAGACGAGGGCGGCGTCGTTGAGCTGGAGCTTGTCCAGGGCCTCGCGCAGCTCGGGGTAGTCGGAGCCGTCCAGCGGATACAGGCCCGAGAAGACCATGGGCTTGGGGTCCTTGTAGCCGCCCAGCGGCTCGGTGGCACCCTTGGCCTGGCTGGTGACGGTGTCACCGACCTTGGACTGGCGGACGTCCTTCACCCCGGTGATGAGGTAGCCCACCTCGCCGACACCGAGGCCGTCCGCACCGAGCATCTCCGGGGAGTTGACGCCGATCTCCAGCAGCTCGTGCGTGGCGCCCGTGGACATCATCCGGATCCGCTCGCGCTTGTTGAGCTGCCCGTCGATGACCCGGACGTACGTCACGACACCGCGGTAGGAGTCGTAGACAGAGTCGAAGATCATCGCGCGGGCGGGGGCGTCCTTCACCCCGACCGGGGCGGGGATCTCCGCGACGACCTTGTCCAGCAGGGCCTCCACCCCGAGGCCGGTCTTGGCGGACACCTTCAGTACGTCGTCCGGGTCACAGCCGACGAGGTTCGCGAGCTCCTCCGCGAACTTCTCCGGCTGCGCGGCCGGCAGGTCGATCTTGTTCAGTACGGGGATGATCGTCAGGTCGTTCTCCATCGCCAGGTACAGGTTGGCGAGGGTCTGCGCCTCGATGCCCTGGGCGGCGTCGACCAGGAGGATGGTCCCCTCACAGGCGGCGAGCGACCGCGAGACCTCGTAGGTGAAGTCGACGTGCCCCGGGGTGTCGATCATGTTGAGGATGTGCGTGGTGCCCTGGTCGGGACCCGTGGTCGGGGCCCAGGGCAGCCGCACGGCCTGGGACTTGATCGTGATGCCGCGCTCGCGCTCGATGTCCATGCGGTCGAGGTACTGAGCGCGCATCTGCCGCTGCTCGACCACACCGGTCAGCTGGAGCATCCGGTCGGCGAGCGTGGACTTGCCGTGGTCGATGTGCGCGATGATGCAGAAATTGCGGATCAGAGCCGGGTCGGTACGGCTCGGCTCGGGCACATGGCTAGGGATCGCGGGCACGCAGGGTCCTGATTCTTGAGGCGTCCGCAGTGTCTGCGGTCTCGGGTCGGATCGATACGTAGCCTCCATGGTCCCACGGGCGCGGGGCTGGGACCGGTTTGGGCCACAGGAAGGGCCGCTGGTAGTCTGAGTGGCTGTGTCTCATGCCCTCTCCGCAGGAGGCACGACCCCAAGAAATCACCGGCGCGGGACCTTCGCGGCCCCGTGCCAGAACTTGTAGAGGCTCATTCGTGGCGAACATCAAGTCCCAGATCAAGCGGATCAAGACCAACGAGAAGGCCCGGCTGCGCAACAAGGCCGTCAAGTCCTCCCTGAAGACCGCGATCCGCAAGGCCCGCGAGGCCGCTGCCGCGGGTGACGTCGAGAAGGCCGTCGAGTACCAGCGCGCTGCCGCGCGTCAGCTCGACAAGGCCGTCTCCAAGGGCGTCATCCACAAGAACCAGGCCGCCAACAAGAAGTCGGCGCTGGCTCAGAAGGTCGCCGCGCTCAAGGGCTGAACCCCTTACTTGATCTGACGGATCCCCGCGGGGATCCAGCCGCCGGAAGGACCCAGAGCGGGCCCTCTCTCATCCGCTCCCGACCGGCACCCCGAGCTCGCTCGCGGCCTGCGTTCGCCACGCGGGAGCGGGCTCATCCAGCGTGACACCGAAGGCCCCGCCGTTCGCTCTTCCCCAGGGCGGCCGGCGGGGCCTTCGGCATGGCGCAGGGCGTCAGGACCAGAACGCGTCCGAGACCTCGATGTCGTCGAGACACTCGTCAAGATCGCTGACCTTGTCGCCGACGATGCGGAAGACGATGCACCCCATCTGGTCGATGCGCCTGCCCTGACGCTCGGCCGTGAAGCGGTTGACGGCGACGGCATGGCCGCGGCCGTCGACGAAGACCTCCCGCAGGTCGACGTTCATCGTCCCGTTGGTCTCCTCGAACATGCGCCGGTACATGTCGATGATCGAGTCCTGTCCCTTGAAGTCGCCCGAGAGCGGGTGACTGCCCGGGACGTGCTGCGTGCAGTCGTCCGTCATCAGGCCCCGCAGGGCGTCCATGTCACCGCGCGAGAAGGCCTCGAATCCCTTGCGGACCAGCGCTGCGTGCGGGTGTTCAGCCATACCGATCGCCGCCTTCCGTCGTATCGGCCGTATCCCCGCCCCCTGACGTGGGCGGTGGGGCTGACACGTCCGATTCTCCTCCGTGCGGGGAGGACGGCCACTGGATCAGGGGGCCGGGTGCCGGGGGGGGAGGGTGTGGGGTGCCGACGGGAGGGGGTGGGGTGCGGGCGAGGTGGGGTGCGGGCGGGGTGGCTCGGGGTGGAGTGGCCCCCTACCCGCGTCCCCTGGACCGTGCCGCCCGGGCGATGGTCACCACCGCCTTCTCCAGGGCGTAACCGGGGTCGTCCCCACCGCCCTTCACCCCCGCGTCCGCCTCGGCCACCGCCCGCAGCGCCACCGCCACCCCGTCCGGTGTCCACCCCCGCATCTGCTGCCGGACCCGGTCGATCTTCCACGGCGGCATGCCCAGCTCCCGGGCGAGATCCGCCGGCCGGCCCCCACGCGCGGCCGACAGCTTCCCGATCGCCCGTACGCCCTGGGCCAGCGCGCTGGTGATCATCACCGGCGCGACCCCGGTCGCCAGCGACCAGCGCAACGCCTCCAGGGCTTCCGCGGCCCGCCCCTCGACCGCCCGGTCGGCGACGGTGAAGCTCGACGCCTCGGCCCGCCCCGTGTAGTACCGGCCGACCACGGCCTCGTCGATCGTGCCCTCGATGTCCGCGACCAACTGGGACACGGCGGAGGCCAGCTCCCGCAGATCACTGCCGATCGCCTCCACAAGCGCCTGGCACGCCTCCGGTGTGGCCGATCGCCCCGCCGTCCGGAACTCCCCCCGCACGAACGCCAGCCGGTCCGCCGGCTTCGTCATCTTCGGGCACGCCACCTCCCGCGCCCCGGCCTTGCGCGCCGCGTCCAGCAGGGCCTTGCCCTTGGCCCCGCCCGCGTGCAGCAGCACGAGTGTGATCTCCTCGGCCGGCGCGCCGAGATAGGCCTTGACGTCCTTGACCGTGTCGGCCGACAGGTCCTGCGCGTCGCGCACGACCACGACCTTGCGCTCGGCGAACAGCGACGGGCTCGTCAGCTCCGCGAGCGTGCCCGGCTGCACCTGGTCCGGGGTGAGGTCACGGACGTCCGTGTCGGCGTCGGCGGCCCTGGCGGCGGCCACCACCTCCCGCACGGCACGGTCCAGCAGCAACTCCTCCTGCCCCACGGCGAGCGTCACGGGGGCGAGAGGATCATCGTTCGCGGTCTTCCTGGCCATCGCGACAAGCATCCCACGGGCCACTGACAACGCCCCCGCCCGCCTCGCACCCGGCAAGGCTCGTGCGGGCTACGGCTCCTCCCGCCACCCCTCCCACTGCGCGGCGAACGCGTCCAGCTCCGCCGGATCCAGCCGCCCCGCCTCGTCGCGCAGCACCACGAGCCACTGCGCGTCCTCGGCGTCGTCCTCCCCGGCCAGCGCGTCCCGCACCAGCCGCGGCTCCTCGTCGATCCCGAACCGCTCCCCCAGCGCCTCCACGACCTCTTCCGCGGCATCACGGTCGGGCAGCACCAGCACATGTCGCACATCACTCACGCCGGTCATTGTCCGGCACCCCGGCCCGGCCATGCCCGCCGGCTCCCGCACCGCCCCGCCGCTCAGCCCTTGCGCACGATCTGCACGTCGAGGTCCACCGTGATGCTCGGCCCCACCACCGCGATCCCGCGCGCCAGCATCGTCTGCCAGCTCACCGTGAAGTCGTCCCGGTGCAGTTCCGTGGTGGCCCGGCAGGCCGCCCGGACCTCCCCCTCCATGCCGTTGCCGAGTCCCAGGTACTCGGTGTCGAGCGTCACCGTGCGCGTCACCCCGTGCAGCGACAGCGCCCCGGTGACGGCCCAGCGGCTGCCCCCCTTGTGCACGAACCGGTCGCTGTAGAACTCGAGCGTCGGGAACCGCGCCACGTCCAGGAAGTCCGCCGACCGAAGATGGTCGTCCCGCATCTTCACGTTGGTGTCGATGGAGGCCGCGTCGATCACCACGTGCATCGCCGACCGCTCCACCGGGTCCGCGATCCGCACCACGCCCGCGAAGGAGTTGAACCGCCCGTGGATCCGGGCGAGCCCGATGTGCCGGGCGGTGAAGCCGATCGAGGAGTGCGCCGGCTCGATCTCCCAGTCCCCGGCCCGGGGCAGCTCCGGCGGCCGCGCCACCTGCAGCGTCACGTCACCGAGGGAGGCGAGCGTGTCCTCGGTCACCCTCGTGGTCGCCCGGTACGGCGTGTACCCCTCGGCCGACACCGCGAGCCGGTACTCCCCGGCGGGCACCGTCGTCATGAACGACCCGAACGGATCCACGCCCCCGGTGACCACCGTGCGCCCCGCGGTGTCGCTGACCGCGAACTCCGCGTGCGTCACCGGCTCGTTGACGGGGTCGAGCACGCGGCAGGCGAGCACTCCGGCGCTGGGCGGCGTCTGCACCGCCGCCAGAGGGTTCGCCCGCTGCACCCGGTTGGTCCGGCTTCCCAGCCAGCGACCGATCATCCACGCCCCCTGCGTGACTCGAAAAAACCTGTTGATCACCGTTGAGCACAGTTGATCACCTGCTGCCGAAGACGCATTCGACCACCAGTGAGGCTTTCGAGGCAACACAGGACCACATCACGGGAATCCCGCACATGTGCTGGTACTGCGCACGAGTGGCACCATGTGGGCCGCCGGGTCCGTATTCAGCCGTTCCGCTCGGCGCCCCGCACGGCCGGCACACTGCTCAGCCCGATACCGAACCGCTCCCGGTACACCGCCAGCACCTCCTCGTCCGATCCGAGCTGCCGCTCCTCCCGCGTCCCGTCGGCGGCCGTCACCGTGAGCCTGCGGCCGCTGAGGGTGATCCGGCCGCCGTCCCCGGTGAGCCGTGAACAGACCAGGGACCGCATGAAGTGCGACGCGGGCGAGGTGCTGTGCCACCACGCGCCGGTCACGAAGTCGCCGAGCACGCGCGGCCGCACCTCGAGTCGGTACTGCGGCCCGCCGTCGCGGAGCACGTCCAGGTCCGCCGCCTCGACCGTGTCGTGCCCGCCCCGTACGCCTGCCGCGTCCGGCCCCGCCTCCACGATCCGGAAGGTCCCGCCCGGGTCCTTCTGCTCACCCCGCTCCCCGAACGCCAGCGGGAAGTGGCTGTGCGCCCCGAAGCCCACATCGGCCAGCCAGTCACCCCCGTCCACCGTCCGCACCCGCAGCGCGAGATGGTCGTACGGGATCCCGAGCCGCCCCTCCGGGCCGTACACCCGCGCCGCGAGCAGGGTGACGTCATAGCCCAGCGCGGCGAGCAACGCCCCGAAGGCGCCGTTGAGTTCGTAGCAGAACCCGCCCCGCCCCGCGCTCACGATCTTGTCCAGCAGCCGCTTCTCCTCCAGCACGATCTCCTCGCCCAGATGGACGGAGAGGTTCTCGAACGGCACGGCCCGCAGGTGGCGCAGGTGCAGGTCGCGCAGCACATCGACGGTGGGCCACGCTGGGTGCTCGGCCCCGAGGCGGGCCAGGTAGGCATCAACCTGTGCGGAGTTCATGCCCTCAGTCTCGCGCCACCCGCAGCTCGTCGCCCCCGCCGAGCACCGCCAGCGCCCCGTCCCGGTCGGTACGCAGCACGGTCGCGCCCCCGGCGCGCAGCGCCGCCACCGTGCTCGGCGCGGGGTGCCCGTACGGGTTGTCGGCTCCGCAGGAGATCAGCGCCAGCCTCGGGGCCACCCGGCGTATCAGGTCCGGGTCCTGGTAGGCCGAGCCGTGGTGGGCGACCTTGAGCACGTCCACGTCGGCCAGTTCCGCGGCCGCCGGTGACCTCGCCAGGGCCCGCTGGGCCGGGGGCTCGAGGTCGCCGAGCAGCAGCAGGCGCAGCCCGGCCGTCCGGACGAGCAGGGTGACGCTGGCGTCGTTCGGCCCCTCCGGCTCCGGTACCGGCCGCGGCGGGGGCCACACCACCCGCCAGGACAGCTCCCCGGTGCGCCGCTCTTCCCCGGCGACGGCCTGCCGCAGGGGGACGCGCCGGGCGGCTGCCTGGCCGCGCACGAACTCGGCCTGGTCCGCCGGCTCCGGGAAGCCGGTCGTCTGGATCGCCCCCACCGCGCGTCCCCGCAGCACCCCGGGCAGGCCCGCCACGTGATCGGCGTGGAAGTGGGTCAGGACGACGAGCGGGATCCGGGTGATGCCGAGGGAGCGCAGGCAGTGGTCGACGAGCGTGGGATCGGGCCCGGCGTCCACGACCACCCCCGTGCCCTCGCCCGCCGCGAGCACCATCGCGTCGCCCTGTCCCACATCGCACATCACCAGCCGCCAGCCGGGCGGCGGCCACCCCGTGACGACCCGGGTCAGCGGCGCCGGCCGCACCACCGCCAGTACCAGCAGCACCCCGCAGACGGCACACCACCAGGGGTGTCTCAGCAGCCGCCGCCCGACGAACAGCACCACGAGGGTGACAACGGCCAGCAGCCCGGCGCCGAGCCAGCTGCCGGGCCAGTCCACCCCGGCGCCGGGCAACGCGGCCCCGGTACGGGCGATCCCCGCGATCCACTCCGCGGGCCAGCCGGCGCACCACGCCAGGGCCTTGGCCATCGGCATCACCACCGGCGCCGTCGCCAGCGCGGCGAAGCCCAGGACCGTCGCCGGCGCGATCGCGAACTCGGCGAGCAGGTTGCACGGCACCGCCACCAGACTCACCCGCGCCGACAGCACGGCCACGATCGGCGCGCACAGCGCCTGCGCGGCCGCGGCGGCGGCCAGTGCCTCGGCCGGTCTCGGGGGCATCCCGCGCCGTCGCAGCGCGGCGCTCCAGCGCGGCGCGAGCGTGAGCAGCGCCCCGGTGGCCACGACGGACAGCAGGAACCCGTAACTGCGGGCCAGCCACGGGTCGTACAGCACCAGCAGCAGGACGGCCGTGGCCAGCGCGGGGATCAGTGATCTGCGGCGACCGGTCGCCAGCGCCAGCAGGGCCACCGAACCGCAGGCCGCGGCGCGCAGCACGCTCGGATCCGGCCGGCACACGACGACGAACCCGAGGGCGAGGGCCCCGCCGAGCAGCGCCGTCGCCCGCAGGGAGATGCCCAGACGCGGTGCGAGTCCCCGCCGCTCGACATGCTGCGCCAGGCCGGGAGGTCCGAGGAGCAGGGCGAGCAGGATGGTGAAGTTCGCGCCGGACACGGCGAGCGTGTGCGTGAGATCGGTCTCCTTGAAGGCCTCGTCGAGCTCGGGGGTGATCCGCGCGGTGTCCCCCACGACCAGCCCCGGCAGCAACGCCCGGGCGTCCGGCGGCAACCCGTCGGTCGCCTCCCGCAGCCCGGCACGCAACCGGCCCGCCCACCGCTGCGGCCGCGAGGGCTCCCCCACCACCTCCGGCTCCGCCTGGCCGCGCACCCGCAGCACGGCCGCGACCCGGTCACCGCCCACCAGCGCCGGCGCCAGCCCCGCGCCCACCCGCAGCCGCGTGGAGGGCAGCAGCCCGAGCCACGGCGACCGCCCTGGGCCGTCGGCGGACACGCCGGCACCGCCGGCGGCACCGCCACCGGATCGCACATCCACGATCAGCAGCACCGGTGTCCGCGTGGCCACGGCCGTGCCGCCCGCCTCCTCCACCCGCCGCACCACGGCGTCGATCAGCACGGCGGTCGGAGCCACACGGTCCCCTCTGACTCTCGGCCGGGTCAGCCGTGGATCGGAGGTGATCTCGACCTCGGCGGTCACCGCCGCATACTGCCGCGCCAGCTCCGGGACGGGTCCGCGCCGCAGATCCGCCCCGTGCAGCCCGGCCGTCGCGGCGGCCGCCGCGACACAGAGCAGCAGGGCGGCGCCGGAGGCGTGCGGCCACCCGCGTGTGTGTCCCTGCCCAAGCGGCCGGCGTTCTCGGTGACGCCCCACCGGCAGGAGCAGTCCGGCCGCCACCAGGCAGAGCACCACCACACCCGCGACCAGACCCGGTGGCGCGTTCAGCAGCAGCGCCGCCGTCGCCCAGGCGGCCAACGCGGGCGGCACGAGCCGGAGATCCGCCGGGCCCTCCTGTCGCGGCCCAGCGCGTCGCGGCAGCTGGCCGGTTGCGGGCCGTCCGCCGGTTGTCGGCCGTTCCCCGGCTCCCGGGCGCTGTGCCGCCCCAGGCGTCCGTCCGGGCGCGTCACGGTCCTGCCTCATGGCCGCACCAGGTTCCGCAGGTCGGCGAAACGGCGGTCCCCGATCCCGTTGACCTCGCGCAACTCGTCCACCGAACGGAAACCGCCGTGCTGGGTGCGGTAGTCGATGATGTGCTGGGCCAGCACAGGTCCGACGCCCGGCAGGGTGTCGAGCTGCTCCACGGTGGCCGTGTTGAGGGAGACCGGAGCAGCAGGGCCCCCTCCGGCGCCCATCCCGGCGGTGCCTGCCGCGGCCGCGCCGCCCGGGCCGGTCCCCGATGCGGGCGCCGGGCTGCCGACGACGATCTGTTCACCGTCCACGAGGAAACGGGCGCGGTTGAGGCCGTCGGTGTTCGTACCCGGGCGGACCCCGCCCGCCGCACGCAGCGCGTCCGCGACCCGTGAACCGGGCGGCAGGCGGTGGATGCCCGGCTCACGGACCTTGCCACCGACGTCCACGACGATCTCGGGCCCCGCCGTGCCGGTCGGCTGCGCCGCGCCCGCCGCGGTGCCCGGCCCCACTGTCTCCGGGCTCCGCCCGTCCGGCTTGCGCTCCCCGTACGGCGGGGCCGCGCGCACCATCTCGGGCGGCCGCACGGGCTGCGTGCGACCGGCCCAGAAGTGCTGCACGGCGAACACCGCGGCGAGGACCAGCACCACCGTCAGGGCGAGGACGCTCCGCCGCTCCAGGCCGCACCGCGCCTGCAGCCACACCGGCATCCGCTCCCGCAGCGCCGGCCCGACCCGCCCCTTCGTCCAGGCCGGCGACTCCCCGTCCCCCGGCCCGGTCCGTGTCGCTCCGGCATCTCCGTCGGGCGCCGCCTCGGCACGCTCGGGCTCGAGGGGCGAGGCTGCTGGGAACCGTGCCTCATCGCCGGGCAGCCCCCATCCACCCGCGGGCGAACGCCCCGGCGCCTCACCAGCCCACTCGGAGCGCTCACCGAGGCCCACGCCCCTCCGCCTGACGCCTACTTCGCAGCCCGCCTCCGTCAGACCGGCACGCTCGCCGAAACCCCCTTCGGTGGTCCTGCCCCGCTCGTCGAAGCCCACCGCCGTACCCCCGGGGCCCTCGCCGAAGCCCGCCCCCGCGCCCCCGGCACCCTCGCCGAGGCCCGCCTCCGTCAGACCGGCCCGCTCCCCGGAACCCACCGCCGTACCCCCGGCACCCTCGCCGAAGCCCGCCGCCGTACTCCCGGCACCCTCGCCGAAGCACACCGCCGTACTCCCGGCACCCTCGCCGAAGCCCGCCGCCGGGCCCCCGGCCCGCTCCCCGAACCTCGTCTCCTCCACACCACCCCGCTCACCGAAGCCCCCCTCCATCCCCCCGCCGCGCTCCCCGAAAAGCAGTTCCGCCCGCCGTCGTAGCTCCTCCGTCGAGGTATGACGTCGCCCTGCCCGCCCCTGGGCACGGGGCGGACGGCGGCGGTGGCGGACGCGGCCGTCGGAGGCCGGCGCACGGCCCGGGCCGCTGGTTGCAGTCGCAGTGCGTGAACGTGATCGAAGTGCCATGCGACGAGGATGGAGCACACCGCCACAACCGCGATGATCTTGGTCAATTCCCGGGGATTACCCCCCGGTTGTGGACAACCCCGTCACCCACACGTGTGACACCGGCTCACAAAACGATCCGTCACCGCCCCGAGACCACGACCCCCAGCAGCCCGGGCCCGGTGTGCGCCCCGATCACCGCTCCGACCTCGCTGACGTGCAGCTCGCCCAGCCCGGGCACCCGGGCCCGCAGCCGGTCCGCGAGAGCCGACGCGCGGTCCGGGGCGGCGAGATGGTGGACGGCGACGTCGACCTCGGCGGCGCCGGCCCGGTCGGCCGCGATCTCCTCCAGACGGGCGATCGCCTTCGAGGCCGTGCGCACCTTCTCCAGCGGCTCGATACGCCCCCCGGCCAGCTGCAGCAGCGGCTTCACCGCGAGCGCCGAACCGAGCAGGGCCTGCGCGGCGCCGATACGGCCGCCGCGGCGCAGGTAGTCCAGGGTGTCGACGTAGAAGTAGGCGGACGTGCCCGCGGCTCGCTTCTCCGCCGCCGTGACGGCCTCGTCCGCCGTGCCGCCCGCCTCTGCCGTCTGCGCGGCGGCGAGCGCGCAGAAGCCGAGCGCCATCGCGATCATGCCGGTGTCCACCACCCGTACCGGAACCGGCGCCTGGCGTGCCGCGAGGACCGCCGCGTCGTACGTGCCCGACAACTCGGCGGAGAGGTGGAGCGAAACGATGTCGGTGGCACCGGAGTCGGCGACCTTGCGGTAGGTCTGCGCGAACTGCTCCGGGCTGGGCCGCGAGGTGGTCACCGGGCGACGCTTGTGCAAAGCCTGCGCCAGGGCACGGGTCGAGATCTCGGTGCCCTCTTCCAGGGCGCGGTCGCCGAGGACCACGGTCAGGGGCACCGCGGTGATGCCGTGGCGCTCCATCGTCCGGGCCGGCAGATAGGCCGTTGAATCGGTGACGATCGCGACATGGCGGGACATGAGCTGGAGGTTACCTGGCGTAGTGCCCGTACGGCAGCCCGGCCCCGGTCCCCCGGGGCACGTGCGAGCGGATCAAGTGGTGCTCTCCGGGCGGGGCTTCTTCTGCCAGGGGTAGGTGGCCCGCGGGCCCGACGGGGGGATGGCGGGCCGGGCCGGCTCCTGAGCGGTGCTGGACCGCGCGGTGTCGGTCCAGGTCTGTCCGGGCGCCGGACCGTCGGCGGCCGGGGCCTGGGGCCACGGCGGCGGCGCGGGCTGTTCGGTGGTCGTCCAGTGCCGCAGCGCCCCGGCCTCCATGTCGATCTGGGCGCTGAGCGTGTCCAGGTCGTCGTCGGCGAAGCGGCGCGCGCGGTCGCGGGCCGCCCAGCGCAGCGAGTCGGCCGACCGTGTGACGCGCTCGGTGCGCTCCCGCAGCTGGGGCAGCCGCTCGGCGAGCGCGGAGCGGTCGGGCTCGGACTCCAGGCGCCTGAGCTCGTCGTCGAGTTCGTGTCCGTGCGCGCTGAGCCGCTGGAAGAGGGCGAGGGACTCCTTGAGGGAGTCGTCCTCGGCCGCGCTCGCGTGCAGCGCCTCCTGCGTGGCCCGCATCGACGTGCGCAGCTTCAGCCGCAGCTGGGCGATCTCGCCCGCCGGGCCTGGCTGGGCGAAGGACTTGGCGCGCAGGGTGTGGTCCTCCACCGTGCGGCGCGCCTGGGTGAGGGTACGGTCCACACCGCGCTTGGCGGCACCGACCACCTTCACCGTGGCGTAGGCGCCCAGCACGAGAAAGAGCACGAAGAGCAGGGCGAACACCACGATCACTGCTTCCACGAACTCTCCTCCTCCGGCTGCCGCGGCACACGCCGCGCCGCTCTTCCACGGTAAACGCAACGGGCAGGCGCGGAGTTCCTGAAGAACCCCGAACCTGCCCGTAGGGGACTACCCGGACACCGCCGGCGAGCCGCGCCGGCTAGGCCGGAACGATGTTCACCAGCTTCGGCGCCCGCACGATGACCTTGCGGATCCCGGCCCCGCCCAGCGCGGCGACGACCTTCTCGTCGGCCAGCGCCACCTTCTCCAGCTCTTCCTCGGAGATGCCCGGCGGCACCTCCAGCCGCGCCTTGACCTTGCCCTTGATCTGCACCACGCACGTCACGGTCTCGTCCACGACGTACGCCGGGTCGGCCACCGGGAAGTCCTGATGGACCACCGAGTCGCCGTGGCCCAGCTTGCGCCACAGCTCCTCGGCGATGTGCGGGGCCAGCGGCGCGATCAGCAGCACCAGGGCCTCGGCGACGGAGCGCGGCACCGGGCGGCCCGTCTTGGTCAGGTGGTTGTTCAGCTCGGTGATCTTGGCGATGGCGGTGTTGAAGCGCATGCCCTCCAGGTCGCCGCGCACCCCGTCGATCGCCTTGTGCAGGGCACGCAGCGTCTCCTCGTCGGGCTCGGCGTCGACCACCGTGACCTCGCCGGTGCTCTCGTCGACGATGTTGCGCCACAGTCGCTGCAGCAGCCGGAACTGGCCGACCACCGCGCGCGTGTCCCAGGGCCGGGACACGTCCAGCGGGCCCATGGCCATCTCGTACAGGCGCAGCGTGTCGGCGCCGTACTCGGCGCAGATCTCGTCCGGAGTGACCGCGTTCTTCAGGGACTTGCCCATCTTGCCCAGCAGCCGGGTGACCTTCTCGCCCTGGTAGTAGTACGCGCCGTCGCGCTCCTCCACCTCGGCGGCCGGCACCGCGATGCCCCGGCTGTCGCGGTAGACGTAGGCCTGGATCATGCCCTGGTTGAACAGCTTGTGGAACGGCTCGGCCGAGGAGACGTACCCCAGGTCGTACAGCACCTTCGACCAGAAGCGGGCGTACAGCAGGTGCAGCACGGCGTGCTCGGCGCCGCCGACGTACAGGTCGACGCCGCCGTGCGGCCGGCCCTCGCGCGGGCCCATCCAGTACTGCTCGATCTCGGGGTCGACCAGCTTCCCGGCGTTGTGCGGGTCCAGGTAGCGCAGCTCGTACCAGCAGGAACCGGCCCAGTTGGGCATGGTGTTGGTCTCACGCCGGTACTTCTTCGGCCCGTCGCCCAGGTCCAGGGTGACGTTGACCCACTCCTCGTTGCGCGACAGCGGCGTCTCGGGCTGGGTGTCGGCGTCGTCCGGGTCGAAGGTGCGCGGCGAGTAGTCCTCGACCTCCGGCAGCTCCAGGGGCAGCATCGACTCGGGCAGGGCGTGGGCGACGCCGTCCTCGTCGTAGACGATCGGGAAGGGCTCGCCCCAGTAACGCTGGCGGCTGAACAGCCAGTCGCGCAGGCGGTAGTTGACGGTGCCCTCGCCGATGCCCTTGTCCTGCAGCCACTCGGTGATGCGCGCCTTGGCCTCGGTGACGCCCAGGCCGTCCAGGGAGATGCCGTCACCGGAGGAGTTCATGATCTTCGCGTCGTACGACACGAAGGCGTCGTCCCAGGTGGAGGGGTCGGTGCCGCGGCCGTCGGTCGGCTCGACCACGCAGCGGATCGGCAGCTCGAAGGCGCGCGCGAAGGCGAAGTCGCGGCTGTCGTGCGCCGGGACGGCCATGATCGCGCCGGTGCCGTAGCCCATCAGGACGTAGTCGGCGATGAAGACCGGGATCTTCTCGCCGTTGACCGGGTTGGTCGCGTACGCGCCCGTGAAGACGCCGGTCTTGTCCTTGGCCTCGGCCTGCCGCTCGACGTCGGACTTGGACGCGGCCTGCGCGCGGTAGGCGGCGACGGCCTCGGCGGGGGTGGCGTGGCCGCCGGTCCACACCTCGTGGGTGCCCTCCGGCCAGGCGGCCGGGGTGAACTTCTCGACCAGCGGGTGCTCGGGGGCCAGCACCATGTAGGTCGCGCCGAACAGGGTGTCCTGGCGCGTGGTGAAGACGGTGATGTGCTCGCCGTCGATCGGGAAGTCGACGCGGGCGCCCTCGGAGCGGCCGATCCAGTTGCGCTGCTGCAGCTTGATGGCCTCGGGCCAGTCCAGCTCCTCCAGGTCCTCCAGCAGCCGGTCGGCGTAGGCGGTGATGCGCATGTTCCACTGGCGCAGCTTGGCCTTGAAGACCGGGTAGTTGCCGCGCTCGGAGCGGCCGTCGGCGGTGACCTCCTCGTTGGCCAGTACGGTGCCCAGCCCGGGGCACCAGTTGACCGGCGCGTCGGAGGCGTAGGCCAGGCGGTACTCGCCCAGGACGTCGGCCTTCTCGGCGGCGCTCAGCTCGCTCCACGCGCGCGTGCCGCCGTCGGCGCTCGGCACGGGCCGCTCACCGGACTCGAACTGGGCGACCAGCTCGGAGATCGGGCGGGCCTTCTTCGCCTTCTCGTCGTACCAGGAGTTGAAGATCTGCAGGAAGATCCACTGGGTCCACTTGTAGTAGTCCGGGTCGATCGTGGCGAACGACCGGCGCTTGTCGTGGCCCAGGCCCAGCCGGCGCAGCTGGCTCTGCATGTTCTTGATGTTGGCCTCGGTCGACACACGCGGGTGCGTGCCGGTCTGCACGGCGTACTGCTCGGCGGGCAGGCCGAAGGCGTCGAAGCCCAGCGTGTGCAGGACGTTGTGGCCGGTCATGCGCTGGAACCGGGCGAAGACGTCGGTGGCGATGTAGCCCAGGGGGTGGCCGACGTGCAGGCCCGCACCGGAGGGGTACGGGAACATGTCCATGATGAACTTCTTGGGCTTGGCGACCTGCTCCGCGTCGCCCGCCAGGTCACCCTTCGGGTTGGGTGCCTCGTAGGTGCCCTCGGCGTCCCAGAAGTCCTGCCAGCGTGCCTCGATCTCGGCTGCCATGGCGGCCGTGTAGCGGTGCGGCGCGGCCACCTCGGCGGTGACAGCGGGGTTCGTCTCGCTCATGATCCTCAAAGCTCCATCGATCGTCTCTGCCAGCGGCTGTGTCGTTCGAGAAACGAAAAATCCCCTCACACAGGAGGGGACGCCGCGCCGACTCCGGCCACTGGACTCCGGTGGCCGGGACTGATCAGCGCGGCCCGCTAAGCAGAAGGCGTACGGCACGCATGGCGTCAGGGTACCGCAGCGGCGGAGCGTACCGCGACGGGGCTTTTCGACCGGCCCGCGGCTGAACGGCACGGCGCCGCGAGCCGTACGTCGGGGTGTGAAACCTTCGTAAAGCTGAACATTGTTCAAGTGTTACTTCGCGTAACCGCCTCTAAGGGGCATCACAACAACCACATTGTCCTTTGATAACAGCGCAATAACCCAAACCTCGTACCCATCGGTATGGCGCCGCTTAGAGTGCGGCAGCGGGACCGCTTTCCCGAACCGCTCGGAGTTGCCCCCATGAACCCTCGCCGCAGTAACAGCTCTCTCCCCCGGCCCGGCCGCTCGGCCTACGGGGTGGCGACGGCTGTCGTTCTGCTCCTCATACCCGTGATCGTGCTGGTCGGAGGTGACACACTTCAGCAGTTCCTCAACTTCGGCGCGGGCGTGCTGTCCCTCGTCTCGCTCAGCTGCTCGGTGATCTGGGGCCTGGTCGCCCAGGACCGGGTCATCCTCAACACCCGCCAGAGGATCGTCGCCCAGGGCATCCACCGGGTGACCGCGGTCGCCTCCATCGCCTTCATGCTCGTGCACGTCGCGGTGAAGCTGGCACTGGAGCACACCACCTGGGGCGCGGCGCTGATCCCCTTCTGGCTCGTCCTCACCGGCGGCGACGCCTTCCAGGCCGGCGAGCCCATGGGCAGCGCCTTCCTCATCGGGTGCGGCTCCCTGGCTGCCATGCTCATGATCTTCGTGGGCATCACCGGCGCGCTGCGCAACCGCTTCGCCTCCCCCGCCCCGGTCGCGGCGCGCTGGCGGATGATGCACATGCTGGCCTACCCGGCCTGGTGCGCGGCCCTGATCCACGGCCTGTACGCGGGCCGCGCGGTCAAGGCCCCGATCTTCCTGTACCTGTACGAGCTCTCCCTGGTCGTGGTCATGGCGGCCCTGGCGTTGCGGGCCGCCCCCCGCCCGGTCAAGCGCAAGGTCGCCGACCGGATCGCCGCGCTGATGGGCACCGTGGACCGCCCGGAGCGCGACAGGCTCGAGGAGAGCCGCGCCCGCGTGACCGAGTCGGCCCTGCCGGGCTACGAGAGCCGACGCGCCGCCACGCCGCGTACGACTTCGTCCGGGCCGCTGTTCGAGACGGCCGAGCGCCCCGCCGCCCAGGAGCCCGTCAACGGCTTCGCGGCCGCCTACCGGGCCGTCTCGGCGCCCTCCCGCCCCGCGCAGCAGCAGGCGGCCTTCGCCACGGACCAGACCGCCGGTATGCAGCTGCCGCTGGACATGCAGCCCACGGAGACCATCCCCCGGATGGACGGCACCGGGCCCATCCCGCGCATGGACGGCACCGGGCCGATCCCGCGCATGGACGGCCTCTCCAGCACCTCGGGTAACTGGCCGATCCCGTCCCCGCCGCCGGTCGGCGAGGCCCCGCCGTCGGCCTACGACCCGCTCCAGGACACCGGATACAACATCCCGGTCTATGGCAATGCGGGCGCCGCGGGCTACGGCTCGAGTGACGTGTACGACACCGGTGAGACGAACGCCGTCTTCGGGACGTACAACCAGAACGACACGTACACCAACAGCGGTCCCGCCACCGAAACACTGCCCGGTGCCTCCTACGACTTCGACGCACCGGGCTCGGGCGAACCTTGGAACACGCCTTCCGGAGGCTTTAAGTGAACGAGGCCCTGCCCGACGTCCCCGAAGTCCGCGTGGTCGGCCTTCCTCAGCTCACGTCGGGCTTCGACCTTGTCGAGCGACTTGACCTGCCCATGCACCTGAAGGTGCACGGACCGCTCGAACCGATGGGCGGCGAACAGCTCGCGCAGCTCGCCGAGCGGATCAACCTCAGGGGCCGCGGCGGCGCCGGCTTCCCCTTCCACAAGAAGCTGCGCTCGGTCGCCGAGTCGGCGATCAAGCGCGGCGTCCGGCCGGTCGTCGTGGTCAACGGCAGCGAGGACGAGCCGGCCTGCCGCAAGGACACGGTGCTGATCAACCGTGCCCCGCACCTCATCCTCGACGGCGCCCTGCTGTGCGCGGAGGCGCTGGGTGCCCGCACGCTCGTGGTGGGGGTCACCCGGGAGTCCACCCAGCGCTCCATGGAGGCGGCGCTCGCCGAACGCGGCCTGAACAACGGCCGCAGATCGGCGCTGCGCGCGCGCGTGCAGCGCAATCCGGTCCGCATGGTCACCGGAGCGGCCGCCTCCCTGATCCGCTCCATCGACGGCGGCCCGGCCATCCCGCCCGGCCGCAAGATCAGCGCCTCGCAGAGCGGCGTCGGCGGCGCCCCCACCCTGCTGTCGAACGCCGAGACCTTCGCCCAGCTGGCCATCGCGGCCCGCATCGGCCCGGAGCGCTACGGCAACACGGGCCTGTACGACGAGCCGGGCACGGTCATGCTCACGGTCTCGGGCGCCGTCGCCCGCCCCATGGTGATCGAGGTCCCGACGGGCGTACCCCTGCGTTACGTGCTTCAGCTCGCCGGGGCGCCACCGGTGCCGCAGGGCGTGCTGACGGGCGGCTACCACGGCAAGTGGATCGACGCGGCCACCGTCAACGAGGCGGTCGTCTCGCGCAACTCCCTGGACGCGGTGGGCGGCTCGCTCGGCGCCGGCGCGATCCTGCCGATCAGTCAGGAGACCTGCCCGCTGGGCGAGTCGCTGCGGGTGGCGCAGTGGCTGGCGGAGGAGAGCGCCGGCCAGTGCGGCCCCTGCTACCTCGGACTGCCCGCCGCCGCGCGCGGCATGGAGGACATCCTCAACGGCGGCGGCCCGGCCGCCCTGGAGGCGCTCAAGCAGGTCGCCAAGAACGTCAAGCGGCGCGGCGCCTGCTCGCACCCGGACGGCTCCGCGATGTTCCTGGAGTCGACCATCAAGGCGTTCACCGACGACCTGGCCGCCCATGTCCTCGGAAACGGCTGCGGACGGCCCGTGGAGGGCGTTCTGCCGCTCTTCGAGGGGGGCAGGGCCCCTACGGGCATCCCGGGCGGCGCGGAGGCCGAGGAGAACGGACCCAGCCGCCAGAAGATCTTCGTGGACTGGACGCTGTGCCGGGGCCACGGACTGTGCGCGGACATCCTCCCGGAGGTCTTCCAGCTCGGCGCCGACGGCTTCCCGACCGTGGCCCAGGCATCGGTACCGCGGTACGCCGAGGCCAAGGCTCTACGCGCGGTGCGTCGCTGCCCGGCGCTGGCTCTGCGCATCGAGGAGGACACCCGCGGGCAGGCCCCGTCCCGCAACCTCCCGGTCCTCTCCCAGGGCCGCGGTCGCCGCGCCCTGGGACGCTAGGCGACGACGAACGGCGGGCCACCCTCCGCGGGGTGGCCCGCCGTTCGCGTACGGCACGCGCGCGTGCAGGGTCCCGGGAAACGCCGAAGGCGGGTCATCCGATCGGATGACCCGCCTTCGACTTTTGTGGAGCTAAGGAGAATTGAACTCCTGACCTCTTGCATGCCATGCAAGCGCTCTACCAACTGAGCTATAGCCCCTTGAGGTGGTCCGCCTGGTTTCCTTCCGGTTCCCCCGGCGGCGACGCCAACATTACACGGTCCGGGGGGTCCAACACCAAATCGGTTTCCGTTCTGTCCGGATTCCCCCTGATGTCGGCCCCGTCACGCCGTGACGAACGAGTAGAACCGCTTGAGGGTGCAGTGCTCCTCCAGGAGCCGGCCGTAGATCGGCTCCCCCTCCAGTTCGCGGTACGTCTCGATCGGATCGCCTTTTATGATCAGCGCCCGCGCGCACTCCTCGCACCAGTACTGGTAGTCGGGATTGATCGGCTCCATGTCACGGACGATCGGGGTCCCGCTGCCGCACCAGTCGCACTTCCGCCTGTGTGCACCCATCGATCAGCTCCAGCTGTGGCCGCAGGCCGTGCACACGTAGGAGATCCCGCCGTTGTCGCCGAGCATCTGGGCGACGTGCGCCGAACCGCAGGAAGGGCAGCTGAGGCGGGTGGACATGTCCCGTGTCAACGCTGCGCCGAGGAGGCGTTCGACCTCCTCGAGGATGCTCGCAGGCATCGCAACTCCCTCCCGTCGGGTCGCGCCCCCTTCCGGCCGTTTGATTCTGCCACGACCGGACCAATACGGTCAGCGACGCCTCAGCACCAGTCCCGCCACGGCACCCGCCGCGGCGGTTCCGGCCAGCGCGTACGCGCATGCCGTCAGCGCCTCCGCAGAGGTATACGCCTCAGGGGCGCCAAGTGACTCAAGCCGGTTCAGGAACAGTGCGCCGAACGCCGCGACACCGACCAGCTGACCGAGCTGGGTGACCGTGGCGAGCAGCCCGCTGGCGTCCGCCGCGTCCTCGGGACGGACGGTGGCCAGGGCCTGGGTGAGCGTCGGGCTGAAGGCGAGCGCGAGCCCCGCGCCGACCCCCGCGTAGGCGGCGAGCACCAGGGCGCCGCCGTCGCCGCCGCCGACCAGCGTCAGGCCGACACCGGCCATGGACAGCGTGGTCAGCGCGAACCCGGCCGGGATCAGCGCGCGCTGCCAGGACGCCGGCCACCTCCGCCAGGTCAGGCCGACGACACCGAAGACGACCGCCGTCGGCGCGAAGGTGAGCCCGGCCCGCAGCGCGCTGTGGCCGAGGCCCCCCTGCACGTGGAGGGTGAGGGTGAACAGGAAGCCGCCGTTGACGGCCATGACCGCGAGGACGCGGACGACGGCGAGCCCCATGCCGGGGTGGCGCAGCACCCGGGGCGCGATCAGCGGGGCGCCACCGCGCCGCGCGAGCCGGGCCTCGTACGCGCAGAAGAGGCCGAACACGGCCACGGCCGCGGCCAGCGACAGCCAGGACCACAGCGGCCAGTCCGCCTCCTGCCCGAGCACCAGCGGCACGGTGAGCAGCGACACGGCCGCGCCGAGCAGCACCAGGCCCGGCAGGTCCAGGCCGCGCACCCGCTCGGGCGCCGTCGCGCCGTCCCGGGGCAGCACGCGTCTGCCGATGACCAGCAGGGCGAGGCCCACGGGCACGTTGACGAGGAACACCGGCCGCCAGCCGGTGCCGAACAGGTCGGCGCTGACCAGGATTCCGCCGAGCACCTGCCCGGCCACGGCGCCGACGGCGAGGACCGCCGAGTACGCGCCGAACGCCCTGGCCCGTGCCTCGCCGGTGAAGGTGCGCTGGATGAGGCTGAGCACCTGCGGGATAATCAGCGCCGAGCCGGCGCCCTGCACCAGCCGGAACGCGATGAGTTCGGTGGTGCCCCGGGCCAGTCCGCAGGCGAGCGAGGCGGCGGTGAACAGCGCGAGCCCGGCGAGATGGACCCGGCCGTGCCCGTACCGGTCGCCGAGCCGGGCCCCGGTGATGAGCAGCACCGAGTAGGTGATGGCGTATCCGGCGACGACCAGCTGCAAGTCGGCGCCGGAGGCGTGGAGTTCGGTGCCGATGGTGGGGGCGGCGACGTTCACGATGAACACGTCCAGCAGCGCCATGAACTGGGCGGTGAGCAGGACCGTCAGCAGCGGCCGCGGCCGGTGGTCAGTGGCGGGTGCTTCACTGGTCGCACGGCTTGGAACGGGTGCGACATCCGGTTCCGTCCTGGGCGTTGTCGTCATGCCGTCGAGCCTGACGACAGCCCGGTACGGGTGCCGAGTGCCCGCTGATGCTGGTACTGACAGCACCTGGCACAGGCGGGCCGGGCGTCGACGATGGGGGATGTGACGATGGGGACGACACAGCGCCGCCGACCCGAACTGGCCGCGTTCCTGCGCAGCAGGAGGGCCCGGGTGACACCGGCCGACGTGGGGATGCCGCCGGGACTGAGGCGCCGCACACCGGGGCTGCGCCGGGAGGAGGTCGCCCAGCTCTCCGGCGTGGGCGTCACCTGGTACACGTGGCTGGAGCAGGGCCGGCCGATCAACGCCTCTGCGCAGGTCCTGGACGCGGTGGCCCGCACCCTGCGGCTGGACGCGCCGGAGCGGGAGCATCTGTACCACCTGGCGGAGGTGCCGTACACGCCCGCTCCCGAGCCCCAGGCCCGCAGCGTGGGTCCGGAGATCCAGGGCATCCTCGACGCCCTCGTGCCGCGCCCGGCGGTGGTCTACAACGCGCGCTACGACGTCCTCGCCACCAACGCCGTCTACCGGGACCTGTTCTCCTTCTCCGGGCGGACGCGCCTGGACGGGGTGCCCAACGCGCTGTGGACGCTGTTCACCGTGGCGGAGGACGACTGCCCCCTGGTGTTCCGGGACGACGAGCTGCCGGTGATGGTGGCGACCCTGCGTGCCGCGTACGGGCTGCACGCCGGGGAGCCGGCCTGGGAGGAGTTCATACGCAGACTTTCGGCGGCGAGCCCCTGCTTCGCGCGGCTGTGGGAGAGCGGCGACGTGGCGCGGCCCGGGCGGCGGGTGAAGGTGTTCCGGCACGAACATACGGGCGAGCTGCGGATGACGTCGGTGTCGCTGTCGATCAACGGGATGCCGGAGTGCCGGATCGTCGTCTACACCCCCGACGACGAGGAGACGGAGCGGCGGATCGCCCGGCTGCACGAAAAATCCCGTTCCCTGCAGGGAACGGGATCCTGATCAACTGATCCTTGACATCTCAAGAGTGTCGATCGAGTGGAGCTAAGGAGAATTGAACTCCTGACCTCCTGCATGCCATGCAGGCGCTCTACCAACTGAGCTATAGCCCCTGGTGTTCTTCCCGCTCGGCGGGGCGAACAAGAAGAACTTTAGCCTGCGACCTGCCGGAAAGTGAAATCCGGGTCCCGGGGGCCGCCCGCCCCGGGTCTTCCGTCTCAGTCGTCGTCGCCGAGCACCGGCTCCGGGAGGGTGCCGGCGTTGTGCTCGAGCAGGCGCCAGCCGCGCGCGCCCTCGCCCAGGACGGACCAGCAGCAGTTGGAGAGCCCGCCGAGGCTCTCCCAGTTGTGCGGCTCCAGGCCGAGGAGGCGGCCTATGGTCGTGCGGATCGTGCCGCCGTGGCTGACGACGACCAGCGTGCCGTCGTCGGGCAGCTTCTCGGCGTGCCGGAGCACGACGGGGGCGGCGCGGTCGGCGACCTCCGTCTCCAGTTCGCCGCCGCCGCGGCGCACCGGCTCACCGCGCTTCCACGCGGCGTACTCCTCGCCGTACCGGGCGATGATCTCCTCGTGCGTCAGGCCCTGCCAGACGCCCGCGTAGGTCTCCCGCAGGCCCTCCTCGAGGGTGACGTCCAGGCCGGTGAGCGCGGCGAGTTCCGCGGCCGTCTTCGCGGCGCGCTGGAGGTCGGAGGCGACGATGGCGTCGGGCTTGAGGTTGACGAGCAGCCGGGCGGCGCGGCGGGCCTGGGCGACGCCGGTCTCGGTCAGCTCGACGTCCGTGGTGCCCTGGAAGCGGCGCTCCACGTTCCACGAGGTCTGGCCGTGCCGCCACAGGATGATGCGGCGGCCGCGGCCCGGCTTGCCGGCGGTCACCTCGCCGGTGGCGCTCACCGCCACTCACCGCCCAGGTCCGCCGCCTCCTCGGCCGCCTGCGACTTGGCGTGTTCCTCGGCCTTGCCGCGGGTGGCCCGGGCGTCGGCGGGCAGGTCGAGTTCGGGGCAGTCCTTCCACAGCCGCTCCAGGGCGTAGAAGACCCGCTCCTCGCTGTGCTGCACGTGGACGACGATGTCGACGTAGTCGAGGAGGACCCAGCGGGCCTCGCGGTCGCCCTCGCGGCGCACCGGCTTGGCACCGAGCTCCTTCAGGAGCCGTTCCTCGATCTCGTCGACGATCGCCTTGACCTGGCGGTCGTTGGGTGCGGAGGCCAGCAGGAAGGCGTCCGTGATGGACAGCACATCACTGACGTCGTAGGCGACGACGTCGTGCGCGAGCTTGTCGGCGGCCGCCTGGGCCGCGGTGTTGATGAGCTGAAGAGAGCGGTCGGTCGCGGTCACTACAAGGCTTTCGGTCGGCGGTCTTTAGGTCGGTCATTAGTCGGTCTTGTGTCATCAAGGGTCTCACGGACCGCCGCGAGCACCCCACGTGTGCACGGCGGCTACGACGACGGCTTGTAGTCCTGGCCGAGGATCACCGAGACGTCGGCGTTGCCGGGGATCTTGCCCTGGGTGACGGAGCCGGCGGGCAGGCCCAGGGTCTTGGCGACCTCGGTGGCGTTCTCCTTGCCGGCGGCGTCGCGGTAGATGACCTTGGACGTGGCCCGGGTGGCGGCGGGGGTGCCGCCCTCCAGGAAGGTGAAGCCGCCGTTGAGGAGGACGACGCGGGCCTTTTCGGTGTTGTCCTTCACTCCGCTGGCGTTCTGGACGGAGACGCTGACGGCCGCGTCCTTGTCGGGGCTCTTGGCGGTGCCGCCGAGGACGTCCTTGACCACACTGGCACTGGCCTGCGCGCTGAGGGTGCCGTCGGGCTGGACGGGCAGCAGGGCCGTCTTGTAGTCGCCGCCCTTGGCGAGGTCGGCGAGCCGGGCGAGGAAGCCGGCGAGGTCCTTGTCGGTCAGCGGCGGCTCGATGATCTGGCCCAGGGTCTGGATGGTGGTCGTGGCGGCGCCCGGGTCGGAGGTCATCTTGCGCAGCACGCCCTGCATGACCTGCCCGAACCGCTCCAGCTGGGCGTTCGGGGCCTCGCCGGGCGCGCGGTAGGTGGCGTAGGCGACGGCCATCTTCCCGCTGAGCGTCTGGCCGGTGCCCTTGTGGACCAGGGGCGCCTCGCCCTTCTTCTTGGCGGCCGGGTCGGGGACGTCGGTGTCGGTGTCGATGTCGATACTGCCGACGAGGTCGACGAGGTTCTGCAGGTAGGGGGTGTCCAGCCGCCAGGTGCCCTCGATGTCGGTGCCGAGGACGGTGTCGAGGGCCTCGCGGGTGCCGTCGGAGCCGTCGTCCTCCACCGACTTGGCGAGCGTCGTGGTGGTGCCGTCGTCGCTGGTGAGCGTGAGGGAGTTGGGCAGCAGGACGGTGGTGCCCTGCTTGGTGGTGGTGTTGTCGACCAGCAGCGCCGTGGAGGTGCCGCCCTTCTTGGTGTCGTGCAGGTGGACGACGATCACGTCGCGCTTCTGCGCGCCCACCGGTGTGGCGGTGTCGGTCTTGGAGCCGGAGGAGGACAGGCCGGGCAGCTTCCCGGCGTACCAGAGGTAGCCGACGCCGCCGGCCGCGGCGAGTGCCAGGACGACGACCAGGGCGATCACGCGTGCGCGTGCGCGGCGCCGGGCCTCCTCACGGCGCTCGGTGCGGTTCTCGGTGAACTTCAGCCAGTCGATGACGTCCTCGGAGTCGTCGTCCGGCTCCTCGACGAAGGCGAACTGCTCGGTGTGGTACTCCCGCTCGTCCTCGGCCCGCCCGGAGCTGCGGGCCTCCTCCTGGGAGGGGCCGGCCTGCTGCGGGATGTAGGGGGCCTGCTCGGCGACCCGCGGCTGCGCGCCACCGGCGGCGGTCTGGCCGTACGGGTCGTAGGGCGTGGCGGTGCCCGCGCCGGCGTGCCCGGTGTGTCCGGTGCCGTAGGGGTCGTAGGAGGGGGCGGGTGGCTGCTGACCGGTGTCGTAGGTGCCGTACGGGGCAGCGGGCTGCTGGTGGCCCGTGTACGGGTCGTAGCCGTAGCCCTGCTGCCCGTGCTGGGCGTACGGGTCGTAGGTCTGCTGCCCGGTCTGCTGAGCCGGGATCTGGCGGTACACGGGGCGGCCGTACTCGTCGTAGCCGACGAGCTCGTACGGGTCGCCCCCGTAGCCGGACTGGTCACCGCCGTAGCCCGGGTTCTCGCCCCCGTAGCCCGCGTCGTATCGGTCGTTCACCGGTGCCCCTCTCGGCTCACTCGCCGCGGTACAGCTGGCGCTTGTCGATGTAGCGCACGACCCCGTCCGGCACCAGATACCAGATGGGGTCTCCCTTGGCGACTCTCGCACGGCAGTCCGTGGAGGAGATGGCGAGGGCCGGGACCTCGACGAGGGAGACACCGCCCTCCGGGAGCCCGGAGTCGTCGAGGTGGTGGCCGGGCCGGGTGACCCCGACGAAGTGCGCCAGGGAGAACAGTTCCGCGCTGTCCCGCCAGGTCAGGATCTGGGCGAGGGCGTCGGCGCCGGTGATGAAGAACAGGTCCGTGTCCGGGTTGAGGGCCCGCAGGTCGCGCAGGGTGTCCACGGTGTAGGTGGGGCCGCCGCGGTCGATGTCGATGCGGCTCACCGAGAACTGGGGGTTCTCGGCGGTCGCGATCACCGTCATCAGGTAGCGGTCCTCGGCCGGGGAGACCTGGCGGTGGCTCTTCTGCCAGGGCTGGCCGGTCGGGACGAACACCACCTCGTCGAGGTGGAACTGCGCGGCGACCTCGCTGGCCGCCACGAGGTGCCCGTGGTGGATCGGGTCGAAGGTGCCGCCCATGACGCCGAGGCGGCGCTTGCCGGGGTTCGACGGGCCGCCGCCGGGGCCGTCCCCGCGGTGGGGTGCCGGGTGGCGCTCGGCGTGGCGCGCCGTGTCCTGGGCCGTGTCGCCGGGCGTGATGTTCGCCGGACCGGTAGGCATGTCCTGCTCTCCCATGCGTGCAGACCCTACCGGCCCGGCCTGAGGGCCCCGGCCGTCAGTCCCCGCGGGGGCTTGCCGTCCAGGGCGCTGTCCGGCCTCAGCGGTCGCGGTTGAAACGGGTGGTGACCCACAGCAGGAGCAGCAGGACGAACAGCGCGCCGCCGCCGGTCAGGTAGGGGCTGAGGCTCTCGTGGTTGCCGCCGTGCTCCTGGCCCTCGGCGGCGAGGGTGACCAACTGGGCAGCGGTGCTGTGGAAGCTCATCTTCGGCAGGACCTATCGCGTGTGGGCGGGACAAAGACGTCGGCTCATCGTAAGCGGGGTGCCCGACGGCGATCACGCCGACTCCGCCCTGTGGCCGCCGCCGCGCCTGTCCCGGCCCGGCGGGGAACTTCCCGCGCGGCTCAGTCGTCCTTGTGTCTGTAGCCCCGCAACAAGAACCACGCGGTCAGCGCACACCCCACGATCATCACGACCAGGACGACCCGGAGCAGGTTCCCGGTCCCCTGCTGCCCGGCGGCGCCCGCCGCCGTGGTGAGCCAGGTGGCCGGAGGGGTGTGCTCCATGACGCGGTCTCCTTCGCTGTCCTGCCCGTCCACCGTATCTCCGCCTAGGCTGGGCTCTGCCTCGGGGACGCAAAAGGCCGCACAAGGGGCCGCAAAGGTCCGTACACACGCACATGGGGGAAGACATGGCCGACGGCCACGAGCACAACGGGCACGCGCACGTGCCGGGCAGGCAGCGCAGGCGCTTCCCCGGGATCTCCTCGCGTGCTTACGAGCATCCCGCCGACCGTTCCGCCCTGGTGGCGCTGCGCAGGCTGAGCGGGTTCGACACGGTGTTCAAGGCCCTCAGCGGCCTGCTGCCCGAGCGCAGCCTGCGGCTGCTGTTCCTGTCCGACTCGGTGCGTGTGTCGGACCGGCAGTTCGCGCACCTCAACGACATGCTGCGGGACGCCTGCTACATCCTGGACCTGGAGAAGGTCCCGCCGATGTACGTCAACCAGGACCCGCAGCCGAACGCGATGTGCATCGGTCTTGACGAGCCGATCATCGTCGTCACCACGGGGCTCGTCGAGCTGCTGGACGAGGAGGAGATGCGGGCGGTCATCGGCCACGAGGTCGGCCACGCGCTGTCCGGGCACGCGGTGTACCGCACGATCCTGCTGTTCCTGACCAGTCTCGCCGTCCGGGTGGCGTGGATCCCGCTCGGCAATCTGGCGATCATGGCGATCGTGACCGCGCTGCGGGAGTGGTTCCGCAAGTCGGAGCTGTCCGCGGACCGGGCGGGGCTGCTGGTCGGGCAGGACCTCCAGGCGTCCATGCGGGGCCTGATGAAGATCGCGGGCGGCAACCATCTGCACGAGATGAACGTGGACGCCTTCCTGGAGCAGGCCGAGGAGTACGAGGCGGGCGGCGATCTGCGCGACTCCGTGCTGAAGATCATGAACGTGCTGCCCCGGAGCCACCCCTTCACCGCCGTGCGGGCGGCCGAGCTGAAGAAGTGGGCCGAGTCCCGGGACCACCAGCGGATCATGGACGGTCACTATCCGCGGCGGGACGACGACAAGGACGCCTCGGTGCGGGACTCCTGGCGGGAGTCGGCGTCCAGCTACGCCGGCGACGTCAAGAGCTCCAAGGACCCGCTGATGAAGCTGGTCAGCGACATCGCCGACGGCGCCGGTGACCTGGGTAACCGGGTCCGTCGCGGCTTCAGCGGCTTCACGGCCCCGAGGCCGCCCCGGGGTCCCGAGGACCCGGGGACGTCGGACACCCGGGAGAACCGCCCGCCGCGCGACGAGGAGTGAGACCCGGGGGCGGCTTCCGCAGCCGCCCGCGGCGCGGCAGTGGCCCCAGCGGCTCCCGCCCGGCGGCACGGGCCGGCTGTCCGGCCCACCCGGGGGCTCATCCGAACCCGGCGCTCACCCTGTCCGCTCGCCCCGCCGCTCACCCTGTCGGCTCACCTCGCCGGCTCACACCTTCGGCTGCGCACTCCTCGCCAGCGATCCGCACAGCGCGGTCGCGCTGCCCGTGGCGTAGGGGTCCGTGCCCGCGGGGCCGCCCGCCCTGGCGGTCTGGTCGGCGAGCAGGGGGCGCAGGTGGTTCGTGGCGTCGTCCGCGCAGGACAGCGGGCCGGCCTGGACGTAGGAGACGACCAGCTGGGCCTGGTGCACGCGCAGGTCGTCGCGGTCGAAGCGGAACTGCAGCTCGCGCCGGACGGTGAACAGGGACGCCTTGGCCCCGGCCGCGGCGCCGACCGGCCGCAGCGCGTACACGAAGGTGTGGTCGGCGGTGACCTCGAGGGTGGCGGCGTCGGACTCGGCGGCCTGGAGGGTGCCCTGGACCCGGATCTTGCGGTCGGCCAGTTCGGCGCGGGAGGGGTCGATGCGCACCAGCCAGCCGGTGGGGGCGTGCCGCCCGTCCGCGGCGGGGCGCGCGAAGCTCTCGTCGAACTGGTCGAGCTGGTCGGGGTCGAGCAGCACGCGGGCGGGCCGGACCTTCCCGCCGAGGAGCACCTCGGGGTCGAGCGCGGAACGGACGATGTAGTCCTTGGCGGTCGTCAGGGCGGTCACGACCTGGCTGTCGGAGAAGTGCGCGGTGCGCCGGGAGGCGGGCAGCGTGATGCCCTCCGCGCCGATCCGGAACTGCGCGGCGGGGCTGCGCTCGTAAAGCTGTTCGACGTCGGCGGTGCCGGGCACCCGGCCCTCAGGGGCGAGCGGGATGACGGTCATCCGCAACGGTTCGGCCGGGACCTGCGCGGACGGGGACTGGTACGGGTGCCGGACCCCCATGTAGATCGCCGTGCCGAAGGCCAGGGCGATCAGTACGACGAGCACGAGCACCTGCCGGGACAGTCCCCGGCGCAGTGGCGGGCGGCGGCGTACGGCGGGGGCGTGGTCGGCGATGCGCTCCTGGGCGGAGTACTCCTGGAGGCGGGCAGCGCGGACGAACGATTCGTCGAAGACGACGGACCGGTACTCGTCCTCTCCACCTCCTGGGACTCCCTCGGGTGTCCCCTCGGGCGGTTCTCCAGGCCCTCCCATACCTTCAGGGTAGGTCGCCGCAAGCGCCGGTAAACGCCCCGTCCCGCCACAAGTTCTGACAGGTTCTCAACAGCATCGCCCGGGGTGCGCGGCCGCGCCCCCGGCCCGTTTCAGGGGCTGCGCGGGATGACCGAGAGGGCCGGCTGGGAGTGGTCGGCGGACGCGGAGGGGGCCGCCGCGCTGCCCTGTTCCAGGCCCGTCGAGGCGGGCGGCGGCACCTTGTCCTCACGGCTGGAGGAGGCGCCCCGGTAGACGGCCGTGAAGGCCAGCGCGACCATGCCGATGCCCATCACGAGGGCCAGGATCCAGGCGACGGGCCGGTGCCAGCGGACCTGGTTGCCGTAGCGGGGGCCGGGGGCGCCGTAGCGGTCCTCCAGGAAGTCCGGGTCGTCCAGGTCGTCGAAGTCGGGCTCGGGTCCGAGATCGCCGCGGCGGTAGCCGTCGTCGTAGCGCTCGGCTCTGCCGTGCGCCCGGCGTGCCTCGGCCTCGAAGGCCTCGGCTCTCGCCTGCGCGGCGGCCAGGAGGCGTTCGACGGCGGTGGGCTCGTGGACCACGGCCGCCCGTACGAAGGCCTCGTCGAAGACCACGGAGGCGAACTCTTCGTCCGACACCCCGCGGTCGTGGTCGTCGTCGGGCTCCCAGCCGTCAGGGAACGGCGTGCCCCCCACGTCCTCCGGCACGGAACCAGAGTAGACCTGGGGGGTCAATTTGGGCAGACGGTGGGGAAATTCATCCGGCTGGTGAGACGCCTCTCACGCGGTGGTGTGCGGCGCGCACGCCGGGTGGGGCTCCCCGTGCGCGCCGGCCTCAGCGCCGTACGTGCCCGTCGCCGGTCACGATGTACTTCGTGCTGGTGAGCTCCGGCAGGCCCATGGGGCCGCGGGCGTGCAGCTTCTGCGTGGAGATGCCGATCTCCGCGCCGAAGCCGAACTGGCCGCCGTCGGTGAAGCGGGTGGAGGCGTTCACGGCGACGGTGGTGGAGTCGACCAGCTGGGTGAAGCGGCGGGCGGCCTGCTGGGAGGTGGTGACGATGGCCTCGGTGTGGCCGGAGGTCCACAGCCGGATGTGTTCGACGGCCTTGTCGAGGGAGTCCACCACCGCGGCGGCGATGTCGTGGGAGAGGTACTCGGTCTCCCAGTCCTCGGCGGTCGCCTCGACGACGGTCGCCTTGGAGTCCTTGGCGTAGGCCATCACGCGCTCGTCGGCGTGCACGGTGACCCCGGCCTCCGCGAGGGCGTCCAGGGCGCGCGGCAGGAACTCGGCGGCGATGTCCTGGTGGACCAGCAGGGTCTCGGCGGCGTTGCAGACGCCGACCCGCTGAGCCTTGGAGTTGATCAGGATCTCGACGGCCATGTCGAGGTCGGCGGCGGCGTCGACGTAGACGTGGCAGTTGCCGGTGCCGGTCTCGATGACCGGGACGACGGACTCCTGGACCACCGTGTTGATCAGCGAGGCGCCGCCGCGCGGGATCAGCACGTCGACCAGGCCCCGGGCGCGCATCAGCTCGCGCACGCTGTCCCGGCTCTCGCCGGGCACCAGCTGGATGGCGTCGGCGGGCAGCCCGGCCCCGCCCACGGCGTCGCGCAGGACCCGCACCAGCGCGGTGTTCGACCGGTAGGCCGAGGAGGAGCCGCGCAGCAGCACCGCGTTGCCGGACTTCAGGCACAGGGCGGCGGCGTCGACGGTCACGTTCGGGCGGCCCTCGTAGATGATCCCGACCACGCCGAGCGGCACCCGGACCTGGCGCAGGTCGATGCCGTTGGGCAGCGTGGAGCCGCGCACGACCTCGCCGACCGGGTCGGGCAGGGCGGCGACATCGCGCACGTCGGAGGCGATGGCCCGCACCCGCTCCGGGGTGAGCGTGAGCCGGTCGATCATGCCCTCGCTGGTGCCGGCCTCCCGCGCCTTGGCCACGTCCTGGGCGTTGGCCTCGACGATCTCGGCCGTACGGACCTCCAGCGCGTCCGCGATGGCGAGCAGCGCGTCGTCCTTATCGGCCCGCGGCAGCGGCGCGAGGCTGGCTGCGGCGGCCTTGGCGCGGTAGGCGGCCTGGGTGACCGGGGACATCGAGTCGTACGGCGAAAGCGTGGTCATGAGGGAAGGGTAGTGCGCCGACGGGGCCGGTCCGCCGGTCGTTCCACACCCCGAGACGGGATCAATCAGGGATCAATCACCCCGGAGCCCGAGAATGCCTGCCATAGCGCACGAAACCGGGCTCAGAAGGGGTGGACCCCGACCGGCGACGCGGGTCGCGGGCCGTAGCCCTCCGCGATGCGCTGGTGGTAGGTCGCCCGGTCGATGACCTCCAGCCCGACGATCTCCCAGGGCGGCAGCCCGGCGGTCTGGCGGTGCTCGCCCCACAGGCGCAGCGCGACGGCCGCGGCGTCGTGCAGGTCGCGGGCCTCCTCCCAGTACCGGATCTCCGCGTGGTCGGTGGCGTACCGGCTGGTCAGCAGGAAGGGATGGTCGTGGGCGAGCTGCTCCAGGGCACGCCGGACCTCCGCCAGCGGGGCCTGTTTCCCGGAGACGCTGAGGGTGATGTGCCACAGCCGCGGGGTGTCCGCCGGCTCCTCGCCGGAGAACCGCTCCCCGGCCGCGACGCTCGCCAGGGGGCGTTCCTCGCCGGCCGCCCGGGAGCCGGCACCACCGCGGGACGCCGTCGTCCCTGGGCGCACTCGTCTCACGACGGCCTCCTTTACACAGCGGTGTGCTCGCGCGGAATGTGTCTCTGGGACAAAGTTGAGCAGGCCGCAAGGGATCGCGTGGCACTTTTGCGGAACGTCCACCGCCGGGATCGGACGTTTCGATGCATTACGGGCCGCCGTACGGGTCCTCACGGACCTCCGTACGGTTTCCCCGAGGGACGGCGGCCGGCTACGGGTGCAGGACCACCAGGTCGTCCCGGTGGACGACCTCGCGCTCGTAGGCCGGGCCGAGGTCGCGGGCGAGTTCGCGGGTCGAGCGGCCGATGAGCCGGGGGATCTCCTTGGCGTCGAAGTTGACCAGGCCCCGGGCCACCGCCCGCCCCTCGGTGTCGCGCAGCTCGACCGGGTCGCCCGCGTTGAACTCGCCCTCCACGGCGGCGATGCCGGCCGGCAGCAGCGACTTGCGGCGCTCCACGACGGCCCGTACGGCACCGTCGTCCAGGGTCAGCGAGCCCTGCGGGGTGGAGGCGTGCTGGAGCCAGAGCAGCCGGTCGGCGGAGCGCTTGCCGGTGGGGTGGAAGTAGGTGCCGGTGTCCTGGCCGGTCAGCGCGTCGGCGGCGTGGATCGCGCTGGTCAGCACGACGGGGATGCCGGCGGCGGCCGCGATCCGGGCGGCCTCGACCTTGGTGACCATGCCGCCGGTGCCGACTCCGGCCTTGCCCGCGCTGCCGATCTCGACGTGCGCGAGGTCCTCGGGCCCGCGCACCTCGGCGATCCGGGAGGTGCCCGGCCTGCCGGGGTCGCCGTCGTACACGCCGTCCACGTCGGAGAGCAGGACCAGCAGGTCGGCGTGGACCAGGTGGGCGACGAGGGCGGCGAGGCGGTCGTTGTCGCCGAAGCGGATCTCGTCGGTGGCGACGGTGTCGTTCTCGTTGACGATCGGGAAGGCGCCCATCGCGAGCAGCTTGTCCAGCGTGCGGGAGGCGTTGCGGTGGTGGGCGCGGCGGCTCATGTCGTCGCTGGTCAGCAGCACCTGGCCGACGCGCACGCCGTAGCGGGCGAAGGAGGCGGTGTAGCGGGCGACGAGCAGGCCCTGGCCGACGCTGGCGGCGGCCTGCTGGCGGGCCAGGTCCCTGGGGCGGCGGCGCAGGCCCAGCGGGGCGAGGCCCGCGGCGATGGCGCCGGAGGAGACCAGCACGATCTCCTTCTCTCCCCCGCTGCGGACCTTGGCGAGGACGTCGACGAGCGCGTCGACCCGGTCGGCGTCCAGGCCGCCCGAGGCGGTGGTCAGCGACGAGGAGCCCACCTTGACGACGATCCTGCGGGCTTCGCCCACGGCCTGCCTTGCGCCTGCCACCTGTGTTCTTCCCCCTCGCGTGCGTCCGGTCCGCTGCCCGTCGGGAAGGCCCTTCCCTCTCCGGCAATCTACGCGAAGCGGCCCGGGCGCCGCGCACCGGTCCAGTCCACGGACGCCCCGCCGGTCACGTTTTGCTTCTCTTTGCTCACGGGTCGCATACGGCAAAAAGGTTGTGTTGGTTGCCTGTAGAAATCAAAGAGCGCGTAAACATATGTTGAACTGCGTGCCACACAACGTTCGCCGCGTGAAGCGGATCCTCCTCCGCTCGGGCAAGAGCCCCTACGACGTCGTGTCCGTGGAGGACGCCCTCCAGCGCGATGTCATCGCCACCAACTCCGGCAATCTCATCTTCAGTGACGCCGCGCACAAGATTCTCGAGACTCCGCACACCGAGGTCGTCTCGAACGGCATACGCACGGACGTGGCCGCGGCCGGCCGGATCAACGAGGAGTACGACGCTTTCGTCGTGCCGCTCGCCAACGCCTTCCGGCCGTCCTTCGAGCCCCAGTTGAAGCGGCTGACGCGGCTGATCAGGAAGCTGCGGATCCCCGTGGTCGTGCTGGGCGTCGGCGCCCAGGCCGGGGTGAGCTACAACGCGGCGCGGCTGAAGCCGATGGAGCCGGCCGTGCGCGACTTCGTCTCGGCGGTGCTGGACCGCAGCGCCTCCATCGGGGTGCGCGGTGAGTTCACCGAGCGGTACCTGAGGGACCTGGGCTTTCGCGACGTGGAGGTCATCGGCTGCCCGTCGCTGTTCCTGTACGGCAAGGAACTCGCCGTACAGAAGCGGGAGCAGGAGCTGACGAGCGCCTCCCGGATCGCGGTCAACGGCTCGCACAACGCGGTGCGCAAGCAGGGCCTGGACGCGATCATCCGGCGTGCCCACGCCCGCTACCCGCATCTGCGGTTCATCGGCCAGAACCTCAGCGACGCCCGGCAGTTGCACTGGCGGGACCTGTCCGACCCGAACGGGCAGGTGACGCAGATGCCGACGCACCCGGACCATCCGATGTACCGGGAGGGCAAGGTCCGCGTCTACATCGACCCGGCCACCTGGATCGACGACCTGCGCGGCTTCGACTTCTCCTTCGGCTCGCGCATCCACGGCAACATCGCGGCGCTGCTGGCCGGTACGCCCGCGACCGTGCTGTGCGGCGACTCCCGCACCCTGGAGCTGTGCCGCTACTTCGAGATCCCGCACCGGCTGCTCGAGAAGCTGCCCGAGGACCTCGACGCGGCGCGGCTGTACGAGGAGGCCGACTTCTCCGCGCTGACGGGGAATCACCAGACGCGCTTCGAGCGGTTCACGGCGTTCCTGGACCGCAACGGGCTGGAGAACACCTTCACGCACGGCGACGGCGGGGCCGCCTTCGAGGAGCGCATGCGGTCGCTGGCCTTCCCGCCGGGCATCCGTCCCTGGAACGACACCGACCTGGCCTCCCTCGGCGCGCGCATGGGCTGGCTGAACAGCCGGGTCACCGAACTGTCCGCGGACAACGACCGGTTGCGGCGCGAGCTGGCCCGGGCCAAGGCCGCGGCGAAGGCACCCGCGAGCACGCCGGTGACGAGCGCGGTGTACCGCAAGGCACGCCGGGTGGTGGGCCGCCCCCTCCGGCGGGCCCTCCAGGCGGGCCGGCAGTAGGGACGGCACGACTGGAACGCGCCGGACCAGCGCGCTTGCGGGAGGGGCCGGTACAGGTGGCGCAGCTCTGGGCAGCGCACTTCCGGGTGGCGCGGCGCCGGGCGGACGCTTGCAGGCGGCGCAGCTGCGGGCGGGCTCGCCAAACGGTGCACGTCCAGGTGAAGCAGCTCCGAGCGGTGCAGCTCCGGGGGGCGCTCCCCGGGTGCTCGCAGCCACTCCCCCGCGCACTCCCAGCCAGGCGTTTCCCCACCGGGCGTTTGCGAGGGCGCACAGGGTTGGGCGCTTCGCGGGGCCATAGCATTCGCGGTCGCTGCAGGGCTTCAGGACACGCGCGTGTCGTCCAGAGGTCGGTGCGCGTTAACCCGTGCGCCTGTCCCGCGACGAACCTGGAGTGACCGCAGTGCCCCTACCCCTGCCCCGGCGACGGCAGCCGACTTCCCGTCCCCCAGCTCCCCGGCCCGGTATCACCCCCGTCCTGGGCCGGGCCGTACGGTCCCTGCGGCGGCCGGCCGCCGCCAAGGCGCTGGTCGTCGCCGTCCTGGCCGCGGCCTTCGGCGCGCAGGCCGTGGCGGCGCTGCTGCCGCACGTGCCGCTGCTGCTCGCGGCGACCGCCGCGTCGCTGGCCACCGAGGCCGCCCTGTACCGCTGGCAGCGCGGCGTGCTGTTGCTGTTCGCGAAGTCGCACGCGGACCTCACCGTGCGGCACGTCCTGCGGGATCTGCTGCTGGTCGTGGCGCTGCTGCGGCTCGGCGAGCAGGACCGCGAGCCGGCGTACGCCCCGCTCGTGGCCGGCCTGCTCGTCTTCTACGCGCTGCACTGCGCGATCCAGGCGGTCTCGGTACTGGTGCGCCGGACCCGGACGCTGCCGGTGGTGACGCGCAACATCGACGCCTCCGCGCTGCGGCTGTCCCCGGCCCCGCCCGCGCTGCTGCGCCGCCCGGGCCACCGGCTGCTGGCGTTCGGGCTGCCGGCGACGGCCGGACTGCTCGCCACGGCGGTCACCGACCGGCCGCTGTACGGGGCGGTGGGCCTCGCCCTGGCGCTGGTGCCGGCGCTGGCCGGCCTGGGCGCCCTGCTGCTGCGGCTGCTGCCGGGACGCCGTCCGGCGGGCGAGCAGGAGGTGCTGGACTGGTTCGACGCGTGGCTGGCGGAGTACCGGCCGACGGTCGGCCTGTACTTCTCCGGCGGCGCGTCCTCCGCGTACCAGGCGAACATGTGGCTGGAGCCGCTCGCCAAGCTGGAGGGCCGGCCGTTGATCGTCCTGCGGGAGCGGTTCATGGTGCAGAAGATCGCCGCGACCGACCTCCCGATCGTCTGCCTGCCGAAGGTCTCCACGCTGATGCGCCTGGAGCACTCCACGCTCCAGGTCCTCATCCACCCGTCGAACTCGGGCAAGACCTCGCAGGTGCTGCGCATCCCCACGATCAAGCACACCTTCGTCAACCACGGGGAGAGCGACAAGCTGTCCTCGTGCAACCCGTACGCGAAGGCGTACGACGAGGTGTGGGTGGCCGGGCCCGCCGCCCGGGAGCGGTACGCGCTGGCCGACGTCGGGGTCGAGGACAAGGACGTGGTGGAGATCGGCCGCCCGCAGCTGGACGGCGTACGGCCGTACGCGGGGCCGCCCACGGGTGCGTACACGACGGTGCTGTACGCGCCGACCTGGGAGGGCTGGGACGGCAACCCCGGCAACACCTCCGTGATCGCGGCCGGGGAGAACCTGGTGCGGGCGCTGCTCGCGGACCCGGGGGTACGGCTGCTGTACAAGCCGCATCCGCTGACCGGGTCGGTGGATCCGCGGGCGGGCGCCGCGGACCTGCGCATCCGGGAGCTGATCCGGGCGGCGAACCGGGAGCGGGCCCTGGAGCGACCCGCTGCCGACGGTGAACTGTCCCTGCGTACAGCCGAGTTGGACCGGCTGACCACGTCCGTGTTCCGGGCCGGCGCCGACCAGGTGGAGCGGATGCTGCTGCAGGGCGCACCCGAGCCCGGGCGGGCCGAGGCGGTGGCGCGGGCGACGGCCGCCTGGGAGGAGGCGTACTGGGCGTCGCTGCCCGAGGGGGAGCACCAGATCGTCACGGACGCCCACCCGGCGCTGTACTCCTGCTTCAACCAGGCCGACCTGCTGATCAGTGACGTGTCGAGCGTGATCAGCGACTTCCTGGCGAGCGAGAAGCCGTACGCGGTGGCGAACACCAGCGGGCTGCCCGAGGAGGCGTTCCGCGCGGCCTTCCCGACGGTGGCGGCGGCGACCGTGCTGACGCCGGACGCGGCCGGGGTCCCGCAGCTGCTCAAGACCGTGCGGCACCCGGAGCACGACCGCCTGGCCGAGGCCCGCGCGCAGCTGAAGCGCCGTCTGCTGGGCCCGGCCGAGCCGCCGTCCCAGGAGCGCTTCAACGCGGCGGTGCGGTCCCTGTGCGAGGCGGCCCGGGACCACCGGACCCGCACGGCACAGCGCCCGACCGCGGAACTCCCGGCCCAGCGCAGGGCGACCGGCCGGGAACACCCGGCCGCCCAGGGCGCCGTGGCCGCTCCGGATACGGCCCCGTAGCCCTGCCCGGGCGCGGCCGGGCCGGGGCCGGGGACACCCCCGCCGCGGGACGGCGCCCGGGGCGCGGTATCGGGCACGCCCGCCCACCGAGCGGTGCTGCTCTGCTCCGGGCCGGGGCCCGGCCGGGCCGTCAGGCCGCCGCGGTCGTCCCGCCCGGGGTCACCCGCTTCGACGAGGTCAGCAGGCGGCGGGCCTTGCGGGCCGCGCGGCGCACGAGGGAGTCGACGCCGCCCTCGCGGTAGCCGAGGAAGGCGCGGGCCTCACGGGGCTCGGCGAGGTAGACCGAGTCGGGGATGCCCGCCTCGCGGTCGCGGAAGTGGGGGTAGACCAGGTAGACGCGGCGGCCCTTCTTCTCCAGGAGCGCCGCCGCCTGCTTCTTGGCCTTGACGAACTTCACCACGTCGAGGAGCAGGTCGGGGCGCTGCTCGGCGACCAGGTGCAGCCGCAGGCGCTCGTGGACCTTGAGGCGATGGGCGACGCCCTCGGTCCAGTAGGCGTCCATCAGCGGCTTGGCCAGCTCGAACTTGTGCCGGCGTATCTCCTCGCTGTCGGTGGCGTACTTGGGGCCGAACTGCGGCAGCAGCGTCACCACGAACGGGCGGACCATGAGCAGGTCGCGCCGGTCACCGGCCGGGACGTGCTCGGCGATCAGCTTCATCAGGGCACGGGCCGAGTCGAAGCGGAGGGTGTAGCTGCCGCTCTTGGTGACGTGCTTGCCGTCGTCGCGGCCCACCAGGTAGTAGCAGGTGTAGTCGGAGATCACCGACACGCCGTTCGCGCGCAGGTACGCCTCCATGGTGAACAGCGCGTCCTCACCGGTGAACAGCGACTCGTCGAACCGCATGCCGTGCCGGGTCAGCAGCTCGCGGCGGAACAGCTTCTGGGCGCTGAGCGTGAACTTGATGTTCGAGGAGAAGACGTCGGTGCGCTCTAGCGTCTTGCCCCACATCGACTTGGGCGCGGTGCGGTTGACGCCCTCGACCTTGCCGAGCACCACGTCCGTGCCGGCGCGGTCGGCCATGGCGACCATCCGCTGCAGCGCCTCGGGGCCCAGCCGGTCGTCGGCGTCGAGGAAGAAGACGTAGCGCCCGGCCGCCTTGCTCAGGCCGACGTTGCGCGGGCCGCTGGGGCCGCCGGAGTTCTCCTGCCGGATCACCGTGACGGGCATGGGGGCCCGGTCGGCGAACTCCTCGAGGTACTCCCCGGTGCCGTCCGTCGAACCGTCGTCGACGGCGATGACCTCGATGCGCTCCGGGTCGATGGTCTGTGCCTCGACGGACGCCAGGCACTCGACCAGATACGGCATCGCTTCGTACGCCCCGATGATCACACTGACATCAGGCTGCGTCACGTTTCCCCCTTGTCAACGGGATTTTTCCCCGTATCGCCTCAATCGCTACCTGATAGACGACTGACCCGCGTAAGCGGTTGCCTCAAACCCGTGTGTACGTGAGGTACCTCACACGGTGAACTGACAGGGAACACCGTATGTGCCCTCGGTAAGAGCACCCATGAGTACGGGTGAGGACGGGGAAAGGGCTCGGCTCCCGGGGGAATCCCCCGGGAGCCGAACCCTGGTGGCGCCACGCTGCCGGTCAGCCGGCGCCGACCCCGTCCGTGTCGTCCGCCGCCACCCGCTGCCCGGGCACGGCGTTGGCCAGTTCGGCCTCGGCACCACCGGCCTCGGCGACGTCGGTCTCGGTGCCGCCGACGGTGGCGCGCGTGGCCTGGCCGACGTTGCGGGTCTCGGCCTTCAGGGCGAGGTTGGCGACCGCGGTGTTGAACTGGTCGATGGACTTGGGCTCGTCCGGCCCCAGCAGGTACCGCTTGAGCTCCTTGCGGTCCTTAGCCAGCGGGTCGGAGGCGGGGTCACGGACCGCCGCCAGCAGCTCGCCCAGCTCGGCCGCGCTGTTGGACAGGATCACCGCGGCGCGCACCGCCGTGTTGGCCCGCTTGAACTCCTCCACGCCCAGCTCGGCGGAGTCGGTGACCGCGTACGGCTTGCCGCTGGCGATGAAGTCGGAGACCACGCTGGAGATGTCGGAGACCATCGCGTCGGAGACGTTGAAGCAGTCGTACAGACGCGGCTCGGCGCCGGTGATGACGCGGTGCTCCCAGGTGGGGAAGGAGCGCCAGTAGGCGCTGTTCCACTCGGCGCGCAGCCGGGCGATCTCCTCGTGCCGGTGCACGTCGACGATGCCGTCCCGGCTGCCCTCGGCCTCGTCGCCCTTGTCGCCGCCGGCGCCGGCCAGTTCGGCGATCCGGGCCTCGATGCGGGCCAGCTCGGCCTTGGCCTGCGCCTGGGCGGCGGTGTCGGCGGTGAAGCGGGGGTCGGCGGCGCGCTCGGCGGCGGCCTTCCCGACCAGGGCGGTGATGCGCTGGTGGGCGGCCTTGGCGTCCCTGCTGCGGGTGCCGGTGAAGGGGTGCGGCTTGTACAGGACACGCACCGGCGGGTCGGCGGTCACCAGGCGGCGGACGATGTTCTCGCCGGCCAGCAGGATCGAGGTGTTGCCCGGGTTGTCGTCCCAGCCCTCCCAGGTGGGGGCGTACAGGACCGTCGGGATACGGCCCTCCGGGACGCCCTGCCAGGTCTGGATGGGGGCCAGCTGCGGGCGGCCGACCTCGACGATGTCCTCGTCGCGGACGCCGACGTCGGCGATGGCGTAGCGGTCGCGGCCGGCCCGGCCGGCGGTCCACACCTCGTCGTAGACCTTGCTGAACGGGTTGACGCTGGCGAGCTTGTCGCTGTCCCCGTGGCCGATGAAGACGTGCTTCATCGTCGGGACGCGCAGCATGTGGATGTTCTTGCCGACGTTCGCCGCGTACAGCGCGACCCGCACCGTGGACAGGTCCATGTTCATCAGGTGCACCCCTCCGGGCACGCAGATGACGGGGACCGTGGTGGGCGCCAGGTTGGCCAGGATGACCCGCTCGCGCAGGATGATCAGCGGCCGGGTGCGGAGCTGCTCCATGGTCTCCAGCCACATGTTGACCTGGTAGGCGGAGTCCCTGGAGCCGGAGAAGTACAGCACCGTCTCGGGCTTGTACTCGCGCAGCCAGTCGTCGACGGCGGCCAGGACCGTCTCGGCCCTCGGCGGGACCTTCTTGCCGCGCACGTACGGCATGAGCGCGAGGACGTAGCCGGTGCTCGCCGCGAGGGTGATGCCGATGCCGAGGAAGCCGGCCACGGCCGAGCCCAGCTCCGCGGAGACCAGGATGCCCACGACCGCCGCGACGTCGAGGTGCAGCATCTTCTCGGCGGAGCGGTGCAGCAGCCCGCGCGGCGGGGCGTCCGGGATGCGGATGCGCGACTTCAGGTCGACGTTGCGGGTGGCGACCGGCATCCTGCGGCGGTTGCGGATCAGGGTGACCAGCGCGCCGTGCGGGGCCTGCAGGCCGTAGAAGGCGATGAAGCAGGCGATCGCCCCGTAGTAGATCAGGTTGTCCGCGAGGGACAGCCGGGCCAGCAGCAGGATGAGCAGCAGCTGGCGGATCAGGAAGCGGATCGACAGGCCGGCCCGTACCTTGCTCAGGCGGTTGATCAGGTAACTGCTCTTGCGGTGCAGATAGTGATCCGCCAGGTACGTCACGGCGGCCGCGGCCGCGAAGGCGGGGATGCTCGGGACGAGCGCGGCCAGCATGAGGGCGGGGAAGCCCGCCATCATGAGGACCGCCGCGGCCAGTTCGGCCGCGCTGCCCACCCGGGCGACGCGAATAGCGGTGCTTATCACGGAGAAACCTGCTCTTGGAGGGGGGAGGTGCCGGTTTTGTTGGGGAATGCGGCTGGTTTGTGAAATATGCGAGATGTACGGATCAGGCCCCCGCGTATCCCCTGATAACGCCGGGACGTTAACAGGAACCCGCAGAGGCCTGAATTACAGAAGTCTATGTACCGTCAATTATTACACGCCGTCCTGCCGGTCCAGCACGGAGGCCAGCGCCTGCTCGAAGCCGGACGCCTTGGCCGCGCCCGCGGTCGGGTCCTGCTGGCGGACGTCGATGACGTGGCCCGTCAGCTCCGACAGCAGCACGTCCAGCGAGGTGCGCGCCACGGCCTCGGAGGACAGCAGCGTACCGGCCGGCTCCTGCCCGAAGGCCTTGGTGCGCATCGGGGTGGCGGTGCGCTCCGGGTTGATGCAGTTGACGCGGATGCCATCGGCGGCCCACTCGTCGGACAGGGCCTGGGTGAGGTTCACCATGGCGGCCTTGGTGGAGGAGTACAGGCTGTACTCGGCGCGGCCGCGGGTGTAGCTGCTGGAGGTGTACAGCAGCAGCTGGCCCTTGGTCTCGGACAGGTACTTGTACGAGGAGCGGGCGATCTGCACCGGGGCCAGGTAGTTGACCTTCAGCGCCTCCTCGATGGTGGCGTTGTCGGTCTCGGCGAGCTTGCCTATGCGCAGCACACCGGCGGTGTTGACCACGTAGTCGATCCGCCCGGTCTCGGCGTACGCCTTGGACAGCGCGTCGTCGACCTCCTCCGGGTTCTCCACGTGGGTGCCGGTGGTGGAGCGGCCCAGCGCGTAGACCTTGGCGCCGTAGGACTCGGCGAGTTCGGCGATGTCCTTGCCGATGCCGTAGGAGCCGCCGAAGACGACCAGCGTCCTGCCGGTGAGGGCCTGGCGGTAGGCCTCGTCGCCGTTCTGCTCGGGCGCGGCCGTCGAGGCCAGCTGGAAGAGCTTGTCGGCGATGAAGACGTCGACGGGCTGGGTGACCTTCATGTTGTACTCGTCGCCCGCGACGACGTGGATCGGCACGTCCGGGAGGTACCGCAGGACGACGGAGCAGTCGTCGGTGGCCTGGAAGTTGGGGTCGCCCGCGGCGATCTCGTAGGCCCGCTTGATCGTGGACAGCTTGAAGGCCTGCGGGGTCTGGCCGCGGCGCAGCCGGGAGCGGTCCGGGATCTCGGTGATGAACTCGCCGTCCTGGCCGTGGGTGCGCGTGACGATGATGGTGTCCGCGGACGGGATGGCCACGTCGACGGCCTGGTAGCGCTCGAGGGCGGCCACGCAGTCGTCTATGACGCGCTGCGAGAGCAGCGGGCGCACGGCGTCGTGGAAGAGGACGTTGAGGTCCTCGCCCTCGGCCAGGCCCTCGCCGAGGGCCGCGATGGCGCGCTCGGTGGTCTCGTTGCGCGTGGAGCCGCCCTCGATGACGCGCGAAACCTTCTTGAATCCGGCTTTCGCGACAATCTTCTCGACGTCGGGCACATAACCCGGAGCCATCAGCACGATGATGTCGTCGATCGAGTCGGCCTTCTCGAAGGTGGTCAGGGTGTGCTCGATGACTGCCTTGCCGGCGATCTTCAGCAGCTGCTTGGGGATCGACAGACCCACCCGCTGACCGGTACCGCCGGCCAGGATCACTGCGGTGGTACGGGGCTTGGCTATGTGCTGGGACACAGGTGACCTACCTTGGGGCGACAGGGAACCCGGAAATGGTCCCACTTGTGGTTACCGCAGTGCAAGGTGAGCGCCGACCACTGCATATGTGCGCGCTACCTGTCATTCACCTGGCACTCCTGGTGATTGACGAGACGGTTCCCCGAAGGCCCCTGGAATTGCTGTGAGTAACTCCACAGGAGTTCCCCGATCGCGCTGGGTGATGCGGTGTTGGCCCGTTCCCGCCCGGCGGCCCGGGATCAAGATTGCGCAGCTTTTCGGTCTCGGAGAGAGCACCGTACGCGGCCGGAATACGCCCCGGGAAGACGCCCGAGGAGCCCGGGACGACGCCTCCCGGGCTCCTCGTGGTGACGACGGGCGGCGTGCGGGTCAGACCACCTCGACCCCGGGCCGGCCCGCCTCGACCCGCAGCCGGGCCAGGGTGCCGGGCGTGGCCGTCGGCTGCCGCACGGTGTCGACGATGCGCACCTGGGCGTCGATGCCGTCGCGGCGGATGTCGAGGAGGTGGTAGCCGCGGTGGGCGTCGAGCACCTTCCAGTGCGGGTTGTCCGGCAGCCGAGGGTCCCACTCGCGGTGGAAGGCGGCCTGGTCCTGGTCGCCGCTGCTGGAGATGGAGGTGCCCACGAACTCCGCGCCGACCACGTCGGAGTCCGGGTCGGCGAAGTCCTCCTTCAGATCGCTGATCATCGTCAGGTGCCGGTCGCCGGAGAGCACGACCGGGTTGCGCACGGACCTGAACTCCTTCAGGAACTCGTTGCGTTCGGCCTGGTAGCCGTCCCAGGCGTCGTAGAACCACTGCTTGCCCTCACCGACCAGCAGGTCGGTCTCGGCCATCATGATCTGCGAGGCGACGAGGTTCCAGCGGGCCGGCGAGTCGTGCAGCCCGTCCAGCAGCCACTGCTTCTGCCGCGCGCCCAGCATCGTCAGGCCCGGGTCCTGCGCCCCGGCCTGGCTGGTGGCCTGGTCGCTGCGGTACTGCCGGGTGTCCAGCACGTTGAGCCGGGCCAGCCGGCCGAACTCCAGGCGCCGGTACATCCGGATGTGCGGGCCGTTCGGCACCGCGCCGGCCCGCACCGGCATGTGCTCGTAGTACGCCTGGTAGGCCGCGGTCAGCCGGGCCACGAACGCGTCGTGCGGCTGCTTGTCGGGGTCCTGCGGGATCTCGCCGGCGAAGTCGTTGTCGACCTCGTGGTCGTCGAAGGTCACCACGAAGGGCGCGTTCGCGTGCATCGCCGCGAGGTCGGGGTCGGTGCGGTACTGGGCGTACCGGTTGCGGTACTGGACCAGGCTGTACGGCTCGCCGGTGCCCTCGTGGCGTCGTACGGCCGTCGCCGACGGCGTGGACTCGTAGATGTAGTCGCCGACGAACAGCACGACGTCCGGGTCCTGGTCGAGCATGTCGGCGTACGGCGTGAAGTAGCCGTGCTGCCAGTTCTGGCAGGAGGCCAGCGCGAGGCGCAGGGTGCCGCCGGAGCGGAACGGGTGGGGCGCGGTGCGGGTGCGGCCGGCGGCCGAGATCTGCCCGTCGGCGCGGAAGCGGTACCAGTACGTCCGGCCGGGGCGCAGGCCGCGTACGTCCACGTGAACGCTGTGCCCGTACTCGGGCCGGGCCGTGGCGACGCCCCGGCGGACGACTCGTCTGAACCGCTCGTCCTGGGCGACCTGCCACTCCACCGGCACCGCGCTGTCCGGCATCCCGCCGCCGTTCAGCGGGTCGGGGGCGAGCCGGGTCCACAGCACGACACCGTCCGGCAGCGGGTCGCCGGAGGCGACGCCGAGGCTGAACACCCCGTCGGGCAGCGGCGTGTCCGCGGCCTGGGCGGCGGCCGGCCGCCACAGCTGGGCGGAGGCCGCGGCGCCGAGCACGGCGGCTCCGGCGGTCAGAAAGCGGCGTCGGTCGGGCGATACGGCCCCGTTGCGTCCGGTCACGGCGAACTCCCTTGCCTCGCTGGCCTGTTGTCGGCACTGCGAAGCTCGCCGTCCGGGCGGTCAGCCCCCTGAACACCTGGCTTCGCATGCATGACAAACAAGCAGACAACAGAAGACCCGTTGCGACACGGCAACAACACGACAAACGTGATCTGGCCGCAACGGGTCTGTCGGGCCGTCAGCCTGCTGCCGACGTCGACGAGTCCGGGAGGTTTTCGACGCGACGGATCAGCGCGGGAACACGCTGCCGAGCAGGGCGCGGCTGACCGGCATGCCGAGCGCTGAGGCACCGAAGGAGAAGGAGCCCTGGGCGGTGACTCCGGCGGAGGTGGAGCGGAAGGCCCAGACGGCACCGGCGAAGGAGTTCTCCCCGGGCGCGGCGACGACCGGCTCGGCCCGCCCGTCGCCGTCGCCGTCCAGCAGATCCGTACCGGCGCCGAAGGTGTCGCCCTCCTCGGCCGTCCCGGGCACCTCGGCGCTGTTCTGGCTGAGCACCTTGGTGCCGGCGCCGGTCGGCCCGGCCGGTCCCCCGGGGACGACGGCGAACGTCCCGGCCTGATCGATCCCGTCGAAGTCCTCGTACGGGATGCCCGCGAGGACGTCGCCGTAGCCGTCCCCGTCGACGTCGCCGACCGACAGCGCGCTGCCGAACCCGTCGCCCGCCTCCTGGGCGCCCGGCACACCCGGGGTGTCCTGGGTGATCTCCCGGGCGGTGCCGCCGGCCAGGCCGTCCGGCCCGGCGCGCAGGATCCGCAGGCTGTCCCCGCCGAGCACGAGGTCGGCCCGGCGGTCCCCGTCCAGATCGCCGAGGGCCAGGGCGCTCCCCTCGGGGTCCGGCAGGTTCTTCAGGGCGGTGGGCGGCAGCAGGCCGTCCCGGCTGCCGCGCAGCTGGTACAGGCCGTAGCCGTAGCGGCCCTCGTCGTCCCAGTCGTAGGAACGGGCCAGGCTGACCAGGTCGGTGGTGCCGTCGCCGTCGGTGTCGCCGGCCGCCACGGCGACGGTCAGCAGGTCGCCGTCGACGAAGTCCGGACCGGTCCGCGCGGAGGCGGGCACGCCGTCCCGCCCGAACGGCCCGTAGGCCACCCGGCCGCTGCGGGCCAGGTCCTGGTGTCCGTCGCCGTCGAAGTCACCGGCGACGCTGAAGAAGGACTGCTGCCGGCCGTCGCCCTCGGCGGGCAGCAGCGTGCCGGTGGTCAGGCCGCCCGGGCCGCCCCACAGCACGGTGCGGCTGCCCTCGCGTGCGATGCCGCCCTGCGTCCACTGCTCCCGGGCCGCGTCGACGAGCAGGTCGGTGAACCCGTCACCGTCCAGATCGGCGGTGACGAGACGGCTGCCGAAGAGGTCCCCCGCCTCGGCGGTGCCGGGTATTCCGGCGGAGTCCTGCGTGTAGACCTTCTTCGTGCCGCCGGCGAGCCCGCCGGCCGAGCCGTACACCACGGCGACGTACCCGGCGTCGGTCCGGCCGCCGACCGTGCCGTGCGGGGCGGCGACGGCCAGGTCCTCGTAGCCGTCGCCGTCGAAGTCCTGCCGCACGCCCGTCGGGGCGGACGGCGCGGCGTGGGCGAGCGGCACGGCCGTAGCGAGGGTGGCGAGCAGCGCGGCCGCGACCACCACGGCACGCCGCGCCGTGGGCAGCACGGACCCGGCAGGAAGGAACACGTCGACTCCGGTGAGACGAAGGGCAGTTGACCACGGAGAGGACACTGAAGATCCTCATCCGCGCTGCCCCGTACGACTCACCGGAACGCGGGTTGGTTGCCCTGAGGTGCTCCTGGGCTTTCCCCGCCGTTCACCCGGGCGGGGACGCCTCGCCTAGAACGGCTCGAAGTCGTCGAACTCGCGCTGCGCCTCGTCGCGTTCGGCCTGCCGGTCGCGGCGCCGCTGCGCGGCCGGGCGTACGCCCTCCAGCCGGTGGTCCTCGCCGCGCCGGCCGAGCATCTCGGCTCCGGCCATGACGGACGGCTCCCAGTCGAAGACGACCGCGTTCTCCTCGGGGCCGATGGCGACGCCGTCGCCCGCCCGGGCGCCCGCCTTCATCAGCTCCTCCTCGACGCCGAGCCGGCCCAGCCGGTCCGCGAGGTAGCCGACCGCCTCGTCGTTGTTGAAGTCGGTCTGCCGCACCCAGCGCTCGGGCTTCTCGCCGCGCACCCGGAACAGCGGCTCGCCGCCGGTCTCCTCGCGCGTCACGGTGAAGCCGGCGTCGTCCACGGCCTTCGGCCGGATGACGATCCGGGTCGCCTCCTCCTTCGGCTTGGCGGCCCGGGCCTGCGCGACCAGCTCGGCCAGCGCGTACGACAGCTCCTTCAGCCCGATGTGCGCCACCGCCGACACCTCGAAGACGCGGTAGCCCCGCGCCTGGAGGTCGGGCCGCACCATCTCGGCGAGGTCCCGGCCGTCCGGCACGTCGACCTTGTTCAGCACGACGATCCGCGGCCGGTTGTCCAGCCCGCCGTACTGCCGCAGCTCCTCCTCGATGACGTCGAGGTCGGAGACGGGGTCGCGGTCGGACTCCAGCGTCGCGGTGTCCAGCACGTGCACGAGCACGCTGCACCGCTCGACGTGCCGCAGGAACTCCAGGCCCAGCCCCTTGCCCTGGCTGGCGCCGGGGATGAGGCCCGGCACGTCGGCGATCGTGTACACGGTCGAGCCGGCCGTGACGACCCCGAGGTTCGGCACGAGCGTGGTGAAGGGGTAGTCGGCGATCTTCGGCTTGGCGGCGCTCAGCACGGAGATCAGGGACGACTTGCCGGCGCTCGGATAACCCACCAGCGCCACGTCGGCGACGGTCTTCAGCTCCAGCACGATGTCCCGGACGTCGCCGGGCTCGCCGAGCAGCGCGAACCCGGGCGCCTTGCGCCGGGCGGAGGCCAGCGCGGCGTTGCCGAGCCCGCCCCGGCCGCCCTGCGCGGCGACGTACGACGTGCCCTGCCCGACCAGGTCGGCGAGCACGTTGCCCGCCTTGTCCAGGACGACGGTGCCGTCCGGCACGGGCAGGACCAGGTCCTGGCCGTCCTTGCCGGATCGGTTGCCGCCCTCGCCGGGTTTGCCGTTGGTGGCCTTGCGGTGCGGCGAGTGGTGGTAGTCGAGGAGCGTGGTGACGGACTGGTCGACGGTGAGGATCACATCGCCGCCGCGTCCGCCGTTGCCGCCGTCGGGTCCGCCGAGCGGCTTGAACTTCTCACGGTGGACGGAGGCACAGCCGTGGCCCCCGTTACCCGCGGCGACGTGCAGTTCGACGCGGTCCACGAAGGTGGTCATGGTGAGGTGCCTCCAGCACTTTCGGTTCGTACTTCGTACGGGGTTGTCAGTTGCGTAACACGCGAAAGGCGGACCCGCCTTCCCGACCGGGAAGTGAGGTCCGCCTCGCGAAGGTGTCCGATCAGCCGATCGCCGCTCAGGCGACCGGAACGATGTTCACGACCTTGCGGCCACGGCTGGTGCCGAACTGCACCGCACCGGCCTGCAGGGCGAACAGCGTGTCGTCGCCGCCACGGCCGACGCCGGCGCCGGGGTGGAAGTGGGTGCCGCGCTGGCGGACCAGGATCTCACCCGCGTTCACGACCTGACCGCCGAAGCGCTTCACGCCGAGCCGCTGGGCGTTGGAGTCGCGACCGTTCCGGGTGGACGATGCGCCCTTCTTGTGTGCCATCTGTTCTCAGTCCCTTACTTCGCAGCCGTGGGGATCTCGGTGACCTTGATCGCCGTGTACTGCTGGCGGTGGCCCTGGCGACGGCGGTAACCGGTCTTGTTCTTGTAGCGCAGAATGTCGATCTTCTGGCCCTTGTGGTGGTCCACGACCTCGGCCTGGACCTTGATGCCGGCCAGCACCCACGGGTCGCTGGTCACGGAGTCGCCGTCAACGACGAGCAGGGTCGAGAGCTCGACCGTGTCGCCAACCTTGGCGGTGGAAATCTTGTCAACCTCAACGATGTCGCCGACAGCAACCTTGTGCTGGCGACCACCGCTGCGCACGATGGCGTACACGCGGAACTCACTCTCTCGCTCGGGGAACGGCACCCCCGCAGGCCAGCCGCCCGGCACAATGCGGACGGCCTCTCCTGGGCGCCCGGCGCCCGGGAGGATGAGGTTTACGGGGATGTGGCGTGCCAGGGGACACGCCGACCGACGGTCAAGGTTACGGGCCCGCGGCCGAAGGGGTCAAACCGGGCCGGGGGCCGCGGGTGTGCGACCGGTCACGCCGGCCGGCACGGCGGGCCTGCGACGAAGACCCGGGGCGTCCGCGGTGCTCGCGTACGCCCCGGGTCCGGTGGCCGTCAGCCCTCGTCCGTGGAGGCCGAGACGGAGGACGTGCTCTGCTCCGCCGCCACGGTCTTCTTGGACGCCGTCTTCTTGGCGGCGGCCGTCTTGGCGGTCTTGGCCGCCTTCTTGGCCGTCGTCTTCTTCGCGGTCGTCGTCTTCTTGGCCGCGGTCTTCTTGGTGGCGGCCTTCTTCGCCGTGGCCTTCTTGGCGGTCTTGCGGGCCGCCTTCTTGGCCGGGGCGGGCTCCTCGGAAGCCGCCGTGGCCTCGGTGGCCTGCGGCTCCTCAGCCGTGACCTCCGCCTTGTCGTCCGGCTTCTCCTCCGCGGGAGCCGCCGGGACGACCACGACGGCCGCCTCCTCGGACGCGGTGGGCGTGGTGGGCTTGCGGACGGCACGGCGCCTCGGACGGGCCGGAGCGGCGGCGGTGTCGGCGGAGGCCTCGGCCGCCTCGGCCTGCGGGGCCGGGGCCTGCTCGGCCTGCGCCCCGGACGCCGGAGCGCCGGTCTCCTCGGCCGCGGGGGTCTCGGAGACCGCCGGGCTTTCGGACTCCGCGGGCGTCTCGGAGACCGCGGGAGTCTCCGGGACCGTCACCACGGCCGCCTCCGCGCCCGCCGGCGAACCGGCCGGGGCGGACGCCTTGCGGGTCGCCCGCCGCCGGGTACGGCCCTTGGGCGCGGCCTCCTCTGCGGGAGCCTCCGGGGCGGCCTCGACGACCGGGTCCTCGACGGCCACCGGCTCGGCGTGTGCCTCGGCGGCCGGCTCCTGCCGCACCGGACGCGCGGCCTCCTCCTCGGCCGTCACGTCCTGCGCCGTCGGCGCGCCGGCCTCCGGCTCCTCGGCCTTGGCGGGCTCGGGCCGCACGGCCTCCGGCTGCGCGTCGGCCGCGGCGGCCTCGCGCGCCGTCTCTCGCTTCGGCGCGCCCGCCGGTGCCGACGCGCGCCGGCTCGCCCGGCGCCGGCCACGCCCGCGGGTGGCGGCGGCCTCCGCCTCGGCGGCGCTGCTGTACAGCTCCTCGTCCGGCGCGAAGGCCGGCTCCGGCAGGGCGACCGGCTCGGCCACCTCGGCGGCGACCTCCTCGGCCTCCGCCTCGGCTTCCTGCTCGGCGGTCTCGACGGCGGCCACGGCCTCCTGCTCGGCGGCACCGGCCCGCGCCCGCTTCTTGCTGCGCTTGCCGCCGCCACCCTGGGCGGTGGCCTGGTCCAGGTGGACGATGACACCGCGCCCGTTGCAGTGGACGCAGGTCTCGGAGAACGACTCCAGCAGGCCCTGGCCGACCCGCTTGCGGGTCATCTGCACGAGCCCCAGCGAGGTCACCTCGGCGACCTGGTGCTTCGTGCGGTCCCGGCCCAGGCACTCCAGCAGGCGCCGCAGCACCAGGTCCCGGTTGGACTCCAGCACCATGTCGATGAAGTCGATGACGATGATGCCGCCGAGGTCGCGCAGCCGGAGCTGGCGGACGATCTCCTCGGCCGCCTCCAGGTTGTTCCTGGTGACGGTCTCCTCGAGGTTGCCGCCCTGGCCGGTGAACTTGCCGGTGTTGACGTCGATGACGACCATCGCCTCGGTCCGGTCGATCACCAGCGAACCGCCGCTGGGCAGCCAGACCTTGCGGTCCAGCGCCTTGGCGAGCTGCTCGTCGATCCGGTAGGTGGCGAACACGTCGACCTCGGAGGTCCACCGCTGCAGGCGGTCGGCGAGGTCGGGCGCGACGTGCGAGACGTACCCGTGGATGGTGGACCACGCCTCGTCGCCGCTGACGATGACCTTGGAGAAGTCCTCGTTGAAGATGTCGCGCACGACCCGGACGGTCATGTCCGGCTCGCCGTACAGCAGCGTCGGCGCGCTGCCGCCGTTCTTGGCCTTCTTCTGGATGTCCTCCCACTGCGCCTGGAGCCGCTCGACGTCGCGGCGCAGCTCGTCCTCGCTCGCGCCCTCGGCGGCGGTGCGCACGATGACGCCCGCGTCCTCGGGGACGATCTTCTTGAGGATGGTCTTCAGCCGGGCCCGCTCGGTGTCGGGCAGCTTGCGGCTGATGCCGGTCATCGAGCCCTCGGGCACGTACACCAGGTAGCGGCCGGGCAGGGAGACCTGGCTGGTCAGCCGGGCGCCCTTGTGGCCGATCGGGTCCTTGGTGACCTGGACGAGGACGGACTGGCCGGACTTCAGCGCGGACTCGATACGGCGCGGCCCGTTGGCCATGCCGAGCGCCTCGAAGTTGACCTCACCGGCGTACAGCACGGCGTTGCGGCCCTTGCCGATGTCGATGAAGGCGGCCTCCATCGACGGCAGCACGTTCTGCACCTTGCCGAGGTAGACGTTGCCGACGTACGAGGTCGACTGCTCCTTGTTGACGTAGTGCTCGACGAGCACGCCGTCCTCCAGGACGCCGATCTGCGTCCGGTCGCCGTTCTGCCGGACCACCATCACGCGCTCGACGGCCTCGCGCCGGGCGAGGAACTCGGCCTCGGTGATGATCGGCACGCGGCGGCGGCCCTGCTCGCGGCCCTCGCGGCGGCGCTGCTTCTTGGCCTCCAGACGGGTCGAGCCCTTGATGGACTGCACCTCGTCGGAGGGTTCGGCGGCCTTGCGGGGCTCGCGGACCTTGACGACGGTCCGCTCGGGGTCGTCGGGGGTGGGCTCCACCTCGACGCCGCTGTCACCGGCCCGGCGACGCCGGCGACGCCGGCGGCGGCTGGTGCTGCTGCCGGTCCCGGCGGACTGCTCGTCGCGGCCCTCGGCGGCCTCGTCCGACTCCGTGTTGTCCTCGGAGTCCTCCTCGGCCTGCTCGGCGGTGTCCTCGGCGTCCTGCTCGGCCTGCTCCTCGGCGAACCGCTCGGACTCGGCGTCGGCCTCGCCGTCGCTGTCGGCGGACTCGCCGCGGCGACGGCGACGGCCGCCCCGGCGGCGGCGCCGGCGCGACCCCGTGCCCTCGGACTCGTCCTGCTCCTCGCCGGCCTGGTCCTCGGCCTCGTCGGTCTCGTCGCCCTCGTCCGTGTCGTCGGCCTCGGTGTCGGTCTCGTCGTCGGCGGAGGCGGTCCCGGCGGCCCGGTCGTCGAACTCGTCGCCGTGCGCGGCGCCCCTGCGGCGACGGCGGCGGCGCGACCCGGTGGGCTGCTCCTCCGGGAACTCCTCGGTCTCGCTCTCCTCCGTCTCGGCGGCCTCGGCGGCCGCTTCGGCGGCGGCCCGCTCCGGCGTCTGGAACTTCGGCTCGGTGAAGACGGGCGGCTGGAACACCGCGACGGCGGGGCGGGCCGGGCGCCGCGGCACCTCGGGCTCGTCCTGCGCCGGAGCGGCGGCCCGGGCGGTCTGGGCGGGCTGCTGCGCGGGCTCGGCGAATCCCGTGGCGGCCCGGCGCACGACCCGGCGACGGGCGCGGCGCGGCGCGGCGTCCTCACCGGCGGGCGCCTCGGCAGGGGCCTCGGCCGCGGGAGCCTCGGCACGGGGAGCGGCCTTGGCGCGGCTCTTGCCTGCGGGAGCCTCGGCGGGGGGCTCGGTCGCGGGGGTCTCGGTCACGGGGGTGTTCGCCTCCTCGGCGGACGAGGAGGTCGCGGCGGTCTCGGCGGACCCCGCGGTGGTGCCGGAGGCGGCACCCTGCGCGGACGCGGCGGCGTCGGCGCTGTCGGCCGGCTGTGCGGCCTCGGCGGGCGCGGACACCCGGCGCGAGGTCCGGCGCCGGCGGCGCGGAGCGGCCTCCTCACCGGAGTCGGCGGGGGCAGCGGCCTCGGCGGGGGCGGCGGGTTCCGCGGACGTCACCGGCTCCGGCGTACTGCCGCCTCCGGCGGCAGCCGTCGCCTCGGCGGAGGCGGCGGATTCCGCGGTCTCGGCGGAGGTGGCGGTCTCGGTGGACGCCGCCTCGGCGGACTCCGCGGGCGCAGGGGCGCCGGCGGGCGCGGACACCCGGCGCGAAGCCCGGCGCCGGCGGCGCGGAGCGGCCTCCTCACCGGACTCGGCGGACGCGGCGGCCATCCCGGCAGCCTCACCGGCCGCCGACGGCTCAGCGGCCTCGGCGCTCACGGCGGCCGTGGGCGCTTCGGCGGCAGCGGCCTGCCCGGAGACCGCCGTGGGCGACGACACACTGCGCGTGGCGCGACGCCGCGGGCGCCCGGGAGCCGCGCTCTCGGAGCTCTCGGCGGGCGCGGAGACCTCGGCGGGCGCTGCGGTCCCGGACGGCTCGGGGGCCTCGACGGGGGCCGTGGCAGCCGTCGCCGGCACCACGGTCTCGGCGGCCTCCGCGGACGCGGGGGACCCGGCGGGCGCGGACGCACGGCGGACGACCCGCCGACGCCGGCGACCCGCCGGCGCGGCCTCGTCCTCCCCGTCTGCCTTGTCTTCCGCCGCCTCGGCGACGGCCTGCGGGGCAGTCTCCTCGGCCTCCGCCGCGGAAGTCTCCTCGGCCGCGTCGGTCTCGGCGAGTGCCTCCACGGACTCCGCGGGCGGCAGGACCGGTGTCACGGTCTCGACGGGCGCGTCGGAGGAGGTGGTGGCGGGCGGTCCCGCCGGGCGGGATGCGGCACGGCGCCGGCGGCGCGGCGGCAGGGTGTCGCTCGGGGTGTTCAGTTCGGAGCCCGTTGAGGACTCGGTGGCTTCGGTCGGCTCGAGCATGCGGGCATGTCTCCCGTCAGGCTCCCGGGCGCCGCGCCTGGTCCGGCGTCGATCGCCGTTGACGTCCGCGGCTCGCGCGGTGCGCGGTGCCGCCGTCCGGGGCGCGGGCGCCGCACGGGAGCTCTCTGTGTCCTGTCTCGCCGGTTCCGTACGCCGAATGCGTACGGCCTGGCGAAAGTCTTCTGGTCGGTGCGCTGCCCGACCCAGGTGGCTCCCGAGTTCGAGGGCGGCGCTACGACGTCCGTCCCTACGCGGGACCTTCCCTACGCCGGCGCCGGCGCGGCGGCAGTCGGATCGGCCGTTGAGTGGGCCTCGGCTGCCTCGCGGTCGGGCGCGAGCGGGTCGGTCACCGTGCCGGTCTCTTCATCGAACAGCCCCTGCGCCAGCCTGGTCACCGCTGCGGGGACCGGCGGCGCCAGGTCGGCCACGGCGCTGAGACCGGACAGGACGTCGTCGGGTCGTACGGCAGGCGTCACGTGCCGAACAACCAGCCGCAGTATCGCACAGGGCTGGTCGCTCGGCCTATCAGCCTGAGAACTCTGCGTATCGGCCGGGTCGAGGCTTTCCAGGCTGACGACGGCGGGACGGGCGTCGAAGGTGCGGACGCCGTTCTTGGTCAGGCGCTGCACCTCGACGGTGTCGGCCGTGTTGAAGGCCTCCACCGCGCGCCGCGCCTCGGCCGGGTCCACACCGTCCAGTCTCAGCTCCCAGACGGAAGCCGTCAGCCGGTCGGCGAGCCCGGAGGTCCGGGCCTCGACCGCCTCGATCACGTCGAGCCCGGCGGGCAGCGACTCGTCGAGGAGGACACGCAACTGCTCCGGATCACGCGGCTCGGTGAGCGCGATCTCCAGGTACTCCGCCTCACTGCCCGTGCCGGTGGGTGCGGCATTGGCGTACGACACCTTCGGATGCGGCGTGAACCCCGCCGAGTACGCCATCGGTACCTCGGCGCGGCGCAACGCGCGCTCGAAGGCGCGCTGGAAGTCACGGTGGCTGGTGAACCGGAGGCGGCCGCGCTTGGTGTAGCGCAGTCGGATGCGCTGCACCGCGGGTGCGGGCGGCGGGCCTTCGGGCTGTCGCTTGCCCAGTGTCCTAGTCCTTCGTGAGAGCGGTCGTACTGCTACCAAGAGTACGTGTCGCGCGGCCGGCGGGTTCCCGCCGGTCCACGACCTGCGCCTTCCCCGGGTCCCCGAACAGCATGCGCCGGATGTCGGCCCGGGTCCGCCGGACGGACTCGCGGGCCGAGGCGAGGGCCTGCCGGGTGGCCCGTCCCACGCTGCGGGCCGCCTCGGCGGCGGGGCGGAGCACCGCGTCCCTGACGACGTGCCCGACGGGCGTCAGGACGCTGCGGTACACCCACCGCACCGGCTCGACGAGGATCCACCGGAAGAGGGTGGCGAGGAACCGCCCGACGGCCAGGGAGATCCGTCCCGCGATGCGCCAGGCGTGCCCCAGGGCGTCCCCGACCTCCCGCCCGACGACGGCGAGGAACCGGCCGACGGGTGCGAGGACCCACCGCCACACGGCCAGCGCCGGCAGCACGAGCAGGATCCGGCCGGTCCAGTACAGCGCGATGCCGATCCCGGTGACGATCATCCTCAGCAGCCACAGCAGCCCCTTGCCGCACCACGCGATCGCCCGCCCGGCCGGCGCGAGCACCCACGTGTACAGCCACAGCGCGGGGACGACGACGAGGTGGCGCACCAGCCAGGCGACGGCCGTCCAGACGCCGAGCCCGACGGCGGCGAGCACGGCTCCGATCCCCCGCAGGACCCACAGCACGCCGTGGCCGACCGGGGCGAGCACACGCGCGTACACCCACGCCAGCCCGGCCCCCACACCCCGCCCGACCCAGGCCAGGGCGTGCCCCAGGGGTGTCAGCACGTACCCGTAGAGCCAGACGGCAGGGCGGACCAGCAGCACCGCCGCGAGCCAGGCCAGCCCCTTGGCCAGGGGGACGGCCCCGTACCGCCACAGGGCCACGAACGGCCACACGAACACCGCCCGCGCCAGCCACAGCAGCGCGCGTCCCAGCGGCCTGAGCACCGTGTCGTTCAGGAACCGCCCGGCGACGACGAGCGCGTCCCACACCATGCGCACCGGCACGACCAGCACGAGGACCACGATCCGCACGGGGAGCCGGATCGCGACGACCAGACACCCTTCGGGCGGCGGCTGCGGAGCAGGCTTCCGGGGCGGCTCGGCGTCGGTCGGTTTCTGCAGGTCCATACCGGCGTAGACGCCCGGGCGCCCCACCCGGATCCCGGACCGCCGGGTTCCCGACCTTACGTTTCCGTCACGGCACGCGTGCGTGCAGAAGCCGTGGGGATCCCTCGAACCCGTTGCGGAGGTACGCGGGTATCGCCCGCGGACTGGAGTGCACGGTCACCCGCTCCAGTCCGAGCTCCTTCGCCCCGTCCAGCACCGCCCGGATGAGCCGCCCGCCCAGGCCGCCGTCCCGCGCCTCGGGCACGACGTACACGCACTGCAGGTCACCGGAGGCCCGCTGCAGCGCCCCCGGGGTGGGCACCCGCTGCACCACCGCCAACCAGGCCATGCCGATGACCTCCGCGCCGCGCACCAGGACCACGCAGCGGTGGGACGCGGCGTTTCGCCCGGCCCAGTCGACGAAGTGCCGTACGAACTCCTGCGGCCCGGCGACGGGGTCGGTGCCGTTCTCGACGATCCATTGCCAGCGCAGCCGGGCCACGGCGGGCAGGTCGTCGGGCCGGGCGGGGCGGATGGTGATGGTGTCCATCAGCGCATTGTGCGGCCCGCTCGCGGGCACGCGGCCGGGAACACCGGTTTCCCAAGGCGGTTCTCTCCTGGGGGCGAAGCTGAGCACGCGTACTCATGTGCGCGCGGCCCGCGTGCCGCATGGTGCGTCCATGCGCTCACTTACCGTTCCGAAGCCCGTGCTGATGGCCGTGTTCGGCTGCCTGGTCCTGTCCGGCTGCGGCAGCCAGACCACCGGCGGCGACCAGCGGACCGCGGGCAGCGCCGTCGCGGCCAGAACCCCGCCGGACACTCCGATGATCGACGACGACCCGGAGCTGCGGCTCCTCGCGTTGCTGAACCGCGTCACCCGGACCTGCGCTCCGGACGCCCCGAGCGGCGAGGGCGGCGACGCCGTGCCGGAGCCCGAGGACCTGCCCGGCTGGGAAGGGACGGCACCACCGAGGTACGGGCCGGGCGAGACCCCGCCGGGCGTGCCGAACGCCGACGGGGACATACCACTCCCCCTGGACGATCCCGCGCCCTCCTCGGAACCGACACCTGACTCCACCGGGCCCGGACCTGTCGGGGAGGTTCCGCTGACGGGTGTCGAGAAGTGCAGCGGCAGGGAGCACGCCCGGCGCGTCGGCGAGGCGTTCGGGAACACGAGGACGACCGGCTACCAGGCCCTGCGGGAGAAGCTGACGCGCCTGGACTACCCGGCGTCGCGGATCCACCGCATGCCGGACCGGGCGGGCGCGCCCCGGGTGAGAGTGGACCTGCGCATGCTGGGCAGCCGCCTGGCCCTGGAGGTCACCGGCACCGGCACCGGGGTGAGCGTCGAGGCGTTCGCCGCTCCGGAGACGGAGGACGTGCAGGTGACCGACGTCCAGCGCAAGCCCCAGCCGGCCCCGCCCACATCCTGAGCCGTGCCGTTACTCCACTTCCACGCCGTAGTCCCGCACGAGCTGCTCCAGGCCACCTGTGTACCCCTTGCCGCCCAGCACGAAGTCCCAGTCACCACTGGACCTGCGCCGGAAGGACCCGAGCACCAGTGCGGTCTCCCCGGCGCGCCCGTCGGAGACTTCGAGCCGCCCGAGTTCGGTCATCGCCGGATCCAGGAGCCGGATGCAGGCATCGGTGAACCCGGACAGGTCAGCCTCCGGGTTCACCTCAGGATCCACAGCAGCCACCATCACCAACCGATCAGCGGCCTGGGGCAGTGCATCGAAGGCGACACGAATGGCCGCCTTGTCCGGCCCCGCAGCCGGTATCGCGCGTACCGAGCCGTCCGGCGTCTGCGCGTTGTTGAAGAACACGAAGTGGTCTTCGCTGAGGACTTGGCTGCCACGGCAGACCAGCGCGCACACGTCGAGTGCGACGGTGCCGGACCACGTCATGCCCAGCACGTTGTGGTCGTCAGGCGGAGCCGCCGTGCTGGACCGTGCCGGCTGCGCCGGGGCCGCCGCGCCTCCCTCGTCCAGGCGTCCACGCAGCCCGTGCCTGTGCAGGAGGTCGACGAGTTCGCTGCCCGAGATCAGCTCCAGCGGCTTGCCCCTGGCGAAGGTATGGGAGCCCGGACCGAATCCGGACGTCGTCACCAGGACGCCCTTGTTGGCGCCGAGGTCCTGGACGGTGCCGTAGAGGTCACGCACGGCCGTGGGCGGCACCGTCTTGCGGTAGCGCTTCACCTGTACCACGATCTTGCCGCCTCGGATGGGAGTCGGGTCCATCGCGTCGACGTCCACGCCACCGTCGTTCGAGCGCTGCGTGGTCACGGCCTGCATTCCCATGGCGCGGAACAGATCGGCGACGAGGGACTCGAAGGCGATCGGGTCCATGTCGTACAGGTTCGGTTCGTGATCGCCTCCGTGGGCGGCCACAGGGCTTCCGACGTCCTGGGGCTGCCGGCTGGGCCGCACGGACGTGAGCTGGTCGGGCCGGGTCGAGATCTGTCCCCTCAGCGCCTCGGTCAGGCAGCTGACCGGGTCCACCTGCCCCAGATGCAGGTCGGTGAAAGCCGCCCGCGAAGCCATGACGGTCGCCAGAAAGATGTGCGTCTGTCGTCCTGTCGCCGGGTCGTGGGCGTCCACGAAGCCGTTCAGGGCCACCGAGTCGAGGATGCCGTACTCGTCGGCCGTGAAGAGCTGATGCAGCACCAGCAGCATGCTCTGCCCCAGCACCTCTCGGTACAGCGCCCGGCGCTGGCTCACCGGCCGTGCCACTTCCTTGTACTGATCCTCACGGGACAGATACCGCACGGACTTCGCTTCCGGGACCACGTCGTACGGGGGCAGTTCCCAGTCCAGCACCAACTGCCGTCCCGCTCCGTCATAGGCGGCCGCCACCTGCCGGGGAAAGCCCTCCGGCCAGGCAGTCGACGCGTAGAGCGCAGCGGAGAAGTACTCGACCACGGAGTCCGGGTCGCCTCGCCTGACGCCCTCGGTGACGTGAACGACCCCGGCGTTGTGCCGACGCACCTCGGCTCGCTGAGACTCCGTCCTGTGCTCGTGGTCCCGCTGCAAGGCGGCCAACTGGTGCTGCCGCTGCGCCTCGGCGGCCTGGGCGGCATGCCAGTCCTGCTCGAACCGAGCTCGCGCCTCGGCTTGTGCCCGCGCTCGCTGACCGGCGGTCCAGCCGCCCTGAGCCTGGTACTGGTTCGGGTCGGGCATCCGCACCGGCCAGGCGAGCTGCCCCGGGTCGAACGGTGGGATGTCCTCCGTGCGCATGAGAGACGATGCCCTGAAGGCCGGCGCCTGGCAGCCCGTGGTCAGCAGACTCTGCAGGGTCGCGACATGGGCTTCCAGTTCCTCTGTACGTCGCCTGGCCTCCGCCTGGCGGTAGTCTCGCTGACTTTGCGCGGCCAGCCGCTGGTACGCCTGGGCCTGCCGCGCCTCCTCCCGACGCCGTCTCGCCTCGGCTTCCATCTGGCGTTGCTGCTGCCGCTGGATCTCAGCCCAGGCACCGACGAAACCAGCAGAGCGACGACTCATGCGCTACAGGCCCTCCCCAGGACGTCGGCACAGCCGACCACGCTCTGGTTGCCCCCGCAACCAGCAGTAACAAAGCGACTGTATCCAGCAATCGCCGTGGTGAATGTCGAGTTGCCGAAGCGATCAGTACGTCATCGGGCGCCGGTACTGCTGAGCCCCCTCCGGAGGGGAGGGGGCGTCGCTCAGTGCGTGTGCCCGCTCGGCGTCGGCGTGGTGTTCTTCACCGTCAGCGGCAGCAGCTTCTTGCCCGTGGGGCCGATCTGGATGTGCGTGTCCATCTGCGGGCACACCCCGCAGTCGAAGCACGGAGTCCACCGGCAGTCCTCGACCTCCTGCTCGTCGAGGGCGTCCTGCCAGTCCTCCCACAGCCAGTCCTTGTCGAGGCCGGAGTCGAGGTGGTCCCAGGGCAGGACCTCCTCGTAGGTGCGCTCGCGGGTCGTGTACCAGTCGACGTCGACGCCGAAGGGGGCGAGGGCCTTCTCGGCGCAGCTCATCCAGCGGTCGTAGGAGAAGTGCTCGCGCCAGCCGTCGAAACGGCCGCCGTCCTCGTACACCGCGCGGATGACGGCGCCGATGCGGCGGTCGCCGCGCGAGAGCAGGCCCTCGACGATGCCCGGCTTGCCGTCGTGGTAGCGGAAGCCGATGGAACGGCCGTACTTCTTGTCGCCGCGGATCTTGTCGCGGAGCTTGGCCAGGCGGGCGTCCGTCTCCTCGGCCGACAGCTGCGGGGCCCACTGGAAGGGCGTGTGTGGCTTGGGGACGAAGCCGCCGATCGAGACCGTGCAGCGGATGTCGTTGGAGCCGGAGACCTCACGGCCCTTCTGGATGACGCGGGTCGCCATGTCGGCGATCTGCAGCACGTCCTCGTCGGTCTCCGTCGGCAGACCGCACATGAAGTACAGCTTCACCTGGCGCCAGCCGTTGCCGTACGCCGTCGCCACGGTCCTGATCAGGTCCTCTTCCGAGACCATCTTGTTGATGACCTTGCGGATGCGCTCCGAGCCGCCCTCGGGGGCGAAGGTCAGGCCGGAGCGGCGGCCGTTGCGCGTCAGCTCGTTGGCCAGGTCGATGTTGAAGGCGTCCACGCGGGTGGACGGCAGCGACAGGCCGATCTTGTCGTCCTCGTAGCGGTCGGCCAGGCCCTTGGCGATGTCGCCGATCTCCGAGTGGTCCGCGGAGGACAGCGACAGCAGGCCGACCTCCTCGAAGCCCGTCGCCTTCAGGCCCTTCTCCACCATGTCGCCGATACCGGTGATGGAGCGCTCGCGGACCGGGCGGGTGATCATGCCGGCCTGGCAGAAGCGGCAGCCGCGCGTGCAGCCGCGGAAGATCTCGACCGACATGCGCTCGTGCACCGTCTCGGCCAGGGGGACGAGGGGTTGCTTGGGGTACGGCCACTCGTCGAGGTCCATCACGGTGTGCTTGGAGACCCGCCAGGGCACCCCGCTGCGGTTCGGTACGACGCGGGCGATACGGCCGTCCGGGAGGTACTCGACGTCGTAGAACCCGGGGACGTACACCCCGCCGGTCTTCGCCAGCCGGAGGAGGAGTTCCTCGCGGCCGCCGGGGCGGCCCTCCGTCTTCCAGGCGCGGATGATCTCCGTGATCTCCAGGACGGCCTGCTCGCCGTCGCCGATCACCGCGCAGTCGATGAAGTCGGCGATCGGCTCCGGGTTGAAGGCCGCGTGGCCGCCGGCCATGACGATCGGGTCGTCCAGCGTGCGGTCCTTGGCCTCCAGCGGGATGCCCGCCAGGTCCAGGGCCGTGAGCATGTTGGTGTAACCGAGCTCGGTGGAGAAGCTCAGGCCCAGCACGTCGAAGGCGCGGACCGGCCGGTGGCTGTCCACCGTGAACTGCGGGACGCCGTGCTCACGCATCAGCGCCTCCAGGTCCGGCCACACGCTGTAGGTGCGCTCGGCGAGGACGCCCTCCTGCTCGTTCAACACCTCGTAGAGGATCATGACGCCCTGGTTGGGCAGGCCGACCTCGTACGCGTCGGGGTACATGAGCGCCCAGCGGACGTCGCAGGAGTCCCAGTCCTTGACCGTGGAGTTGAGCTCTCCGCCGACGTACTGGATCGGCTTCTGCACATGCGGGAGCAGAGCTTCGAGCTGCGGGAACACAGACTCGGCGGCTTCGGCAGGCATCTCACGAACCTTCGTGTGCTGACAGGGGTGACCCTCAAGCCTAACGCGGCCCGGGAGGTGCCCCGGACGCCTTGCGGCGCGGCCCGTGATCCCCCTCGGTCCCGGCCGTGTTCACGACACGGTCCGTACAGGCGGGTGCACAGCACGGTCTCGTCCACGATGGCCCGCGACGGAGCCGGTGAGCGGCGGGCGCGGCAGGGCGTCCAGCGTGGCAGGCCGGCGACTGCGGTGAGGTCGGCAGCTGCTGTCGTCGGGGTACGGACGGCAGGGGCCGGCCCACCGCCGCACCCGTCGTTCAGGCCGACAACGGCCGCTGCACCCGGATCGACTGCAGCAACCCGACCGCTATCCACACGGCGAACATCGAGGACCCGCCGTACGACACGAACGGCAGCGGCAGGCCGGTCACCGGCATGATGCCGAGGGTCATGCCGATGTTCTCGAAGGTCTGGAAGGCGAACCAGGCGACTATGCCGGCGGCGACGATCGTGCCGTACAGGTCGGACGTCTCCCGGGCGATCCGGCAGGCCCGCCACAGCACGATGCCGAGCAGCACGATGATCAGTCCGCCGCCGACGAAGCCCAGCTCCTCCCCCGCCACGGTGAAGACGAAGTCGGTCTGCTGCTCGGGCACGAACTGGCCGGTGGTCTGCGAGCCGTGGAACAGCCCGGCGCCCGTCAGCCCGCCGGAGCCGATGGCGATGCGGGCCTGGTTGGTGTTGTAGCCGACGCCGGCGGGGTCGAGCTCGGGGTTGGCGAAGGCGGCGAAGCGGTTGATCTGGTACTCGTCGAGCACCCCGAGCTGCCAGACGGCGATCGCGCCGATCGCGCCCGCGCCGATCAGCCCGAACACCCAGCGGTTGGAGGCACCGGAGGCGAGCAGCACCCCCAGCACGATCACCACCATGACCATGACCGAGCCGAGGTCGGGCATGAGCATCACGATGAGCATGGGCACGGCGGCCAGGCCCAGGGCCTGCAGGACCGTGCGGTGGTCCGGGTACTGCTTGTCGCCCGCGTCGACCCGGGCCGCCAGCAGCATCGCCATGCCCAGGATGATCGTAATCTTCACGAACTCCGAGGGCTGGATGGAGAACCCGCCGCCGAGCTGGATCCAGGAGTGGGCGCCGTTGATGGTGGAGCCGAGCGGGGTGAGCACCAGCAGGATCAGGGCGACCGACAGGCCGTAGAGGATCGGCACGGCCGTGCGCAGGGCGCGGTGGCCGAGCCAGACCGTGCCGGCCATCAGGGCGAGCCCGATGCCGGTGTTCAGCAGGTGCCGGATCAGGAAGAAGTACGGGTCGCCCTGGTTGAGCTCGGTGCGGTTGCGGGTCGCGGAGTACACCAGGAGGGAGCCCAGCAGCGACAGGGCCATCGCCGACAGCAGGATCGGCCAGTCGAGCCGGCGGGCCACCGAGTCGCGGGCCAGGAGCCGCATCCAGCCGGAGCGCTCGGGCCCGTATCCGGAGACCTGGAAGCTGTTCACGCCGCCGGTCATGGCACCAACCTCCGGGGGGTCCGCCGGCGTCGGCGCCTGCGGGTGTCACGGTTCTCCGGCGTCGGCGGCGCGGCCGTCGCGGGCTGCGTCGGGTCGGCCAGGGCGTTCTCGTCCTTCTGGGTGGCGCGCTGGTCCTTCGCCGGGTCCTTGGGCATCTTCGGGGCGGCGACGGTGCCGTCCGTCTTGATCTTCGGCAGGGCCTTCTGGGGCGCGGGCAGCAGCGCCTTCTTCTTGTCGATCGCGCCGTCCGGGGAGACCCCGTACAGCGCGTTGTAGATGTTGCGCACCGCCGGACCCGAGGCGCCGGAACCCGTACCGCCCTGGGAGATCGTCATGACGATCGTGTAGTCCTTGGTGTAGGTGGCGAACCACGAGGTCGTCTGCTTGCCGTAGACCTCGGCGGTACCCGTCTTGGCGTGCATCGGGATCTTGTCCTGCGGCCAGCCGCCGAACCGCCAGGCGGCCGTACCGCGGGTGGCGACTCCTGCGAGGGCTTCGTCTATCTCGCTGCGGGTCTTCTGCGTCATCGGCAGCTTGCCGTGCGACTTGGGCTTGATCTCCGTGATGTGCCTGCCGTCGGCGCTGATGACCGCCTTGCCGACGGTGGGGGTGTAGAGGGTGCCGCCGTTGGAGATGGCCGCGTAGATGGTCGCCATCTGGATGGGGGTGACGAGGGTGTCGCCCTGTCCGATGGAGTAGTTGACGGAGTCACCGGCGCGCATCCGGTTGCCTTCGAGGCAGTTCTCGTAGGCGATGCGCTGGGCGTAGTCGCCGTCCTTCTTGCCGGTCCGGCACCAGGCGTCCTTGTTGGCCTTCCAGTAGTTCAGTTTCCACTGGCGGTCGGGGACGCGGCCGGTGACCTCGTTGGGCAGGTCGATGCCGGTCTCCTTGCCGAGGCCGAACTGGTGGGCGGTCTTGTAGAACCAGTCGTCGGGGTGCTTCTTCGGCGTGGTGCCGCCGTCGCGCTTCCACTCCTGGTGGGCGAGGCGGTAGAAGACGGTGTCGCAGGAGACCTCCAGGGCGCGGCCGAGGCTGATCGGGCCGTACCCCTTGGACTCGAAGTTCTTGAAGACCTGGCTGCCGATGGAGTAGCTGCTGGAGCAGTCGTAGGGGCCGTTGAAGGAGTAGCCCGCGTTGACCGCGGCGGCCGTCGGGATCACCTTGAAGATGGAGCCGGGCGCCGACTGGCCCTGGATGGCGCGGTTGAGCAGCGGGTAGTTGGACGTCTTGCCGGTGAGCCTGGCGTAGTCCTTGGCGGAGATGCCGCCGACCCAGGCGTTCGGGTCGTAGGTCGGGTTGGACGCCATGGCCACCACGCGGCCCGTCTTGGCCTCCATGACGACGACGGCACCGGAGTCCGCCTTGTAGTGGGTGCCGGTGTTCCGGTCGATCTGCTTGCGGGCCTCCTTCATCGCCTCGTTCAGCTCGTACTCGGCGACCCGCTGGACCCGGGCGTCGATGCTGGTGACGAGGTTGTCACCGGGCTGGGCGGGGTCGGCCTCCGCCTGCCCGATGACCCGCCCGAGGTTGTCCACCTCGTAGCGGGTCACGCCGGCCTTGCCGCGCAGTTCCTTGTCGTACTCGCGTTCCAGGCCGGAGCGGCCGACCTGGTCGGAGCGCAGGTACGGCGAGTCGGTGTGCTGGGCCTGCTTGATCTCCTCGTCGGTGACCGGCGAGAGGTAGCCGAGGACCTGGGCGGTGTTGGCCTTGCCCGGGCTCGGGTAGCGGCGCACGGCCTGCGGCTCGGCGGTGATGCCGGGGAAGTCCTCGGCGCGCTCACGGATCTGCAGGGCCTGCTTGGGGGTGGCCTCGTCGGTGATGGGGATGGGCTGGTACGGCGAGCCGTTCCAGCAGGGCTGCGGGGTCTTGGCGTCGCACAGCCGGACCTTCTCCGTGACCTCCTTGGGCGTCATGCCCAGCACGCCGGCCAGCTTGGTGAGGACGGCCTTGCCGTCGTCCTTCATCTTCAGCAGCTCGGTCCGGGAGGCGGAGACCACCAGCCGCGTCTCGTTGTCGGCGAGCGGCACACCCCGCGCGTCCAGGATCGAGCCGCGCACGGCGGGCTGGACGACCTGCTGGACGTGGTTGCCGGAGGCCTCCTTGGCGTACTGGTCGCCCTCGCGGATCTGGAGGTACCACAGGCGTCCGCCGAGGGTGCCCAGGAGGGAGAGGACGAGGACCTGGATGACGACGAGCCGGATCTGGACCCGCTGGTTGCGCCCCGTCTCGGGAATGTTGGTCACTGCGGCTGCCTCCCCCTCTCAGTGCGTGTACGGGTGTGCGAGTGCGAGTGATGTGTTCGTGCGTACGCAGGAGGAACGCCCGGCCCGTGCGGCCCGGTTCCTCCCGGGCTCGCCCGTACGGGTGAACTCCGCCGAGGTCACGGCCGGTTGACTCGGTGCGCCCCCAGCCGCCCGCCCCGGCGACCCGGCCTGGTGCCCGGAAGCGTCCCCAGCCGCCCGCCCCGGCGAGCTCACGTCCCCTCGGCCTCGTGAGCTCACAGCCGCTTGACCCCCTTGATGCGCCCGGCGCGCGCCACCCGTGCCCGGGCCGCCCTCACCCGCAGTCCGTTGCGCTGTCCGCCGATCCGCAGGCCGGTGCCGCCGGCCAGCCATCCGGAGGAGATGTCGGTGGTCTTGGCGGAGGTGGTCTCGGCCAGCGGATCGTTCTCGGCGCGCCGGGCCAGGGCCATCACCCCGGGCACAACGAACGGCGCGAGCAGCAGGTCGTACAGGACGGCCGTGAACAGCAGGCCGGGCAGGCCGACATGGCGGGCGGCGGTGTCGCCGACGAGGGAGCCGACCCCGGCGTACAGCAGGGTGGAGCCGATCGCGGCGGCGACCACCACGACCATCGGCCCGGCGGCCGACTTCACCTGGCCCGTCTCTGGCTTCACCAGGCCGGCGAGGTAGCCGATGACGCACAGCACCAGGGCGTAGCGGCCGGCCGCGTGGTCGGCGGGCGGCGCCAGGTCGGCGAGGAGCCCGGCGCCGAAGCCGACCAGCGCACCGCCGACGTGCCCGTACACCAGCGCGAGCCCGAGGACGGTGAGCAGCAGTATGTCGGGCACGGCGCCCGGGAGGTGGAGGCGGGCCAGGACGCTGACCTGGAGGACCAGGGCGACGACGACCAGCGACGAGGAGAGCAGGATCCGGTTGACGCGCATGGGTGACAGCTCCTACCGCTCTTGCTGGGACTGGCCGTCGGCGGACGCCTGACCGTCCCCGGTCCCCTGGGCGTCGGCGCCCGGTGTCACGGTGACCGTCACGGTCGGCCTGGGCGTCGGCTTGGGCTTGGCCGGGAGGACCGTGTCGCGCGGGTCCTTCTTCGGGGCCTGCACCACGACCCCGACGATGTCGAGCTTGGTGAAGCCGACGAACGGCGTGACGTACAGCGTGCGCGTCAGGTCGCCGCCGGAGGGGTCGACCCGGGAGACGATCCCGACCGGCACCCCGGGCACGAACGGCCGGTCGGCCTGCGAACCGAAGGTGACGAGCCGGTCGCCCTTCTTCACCTCGGCCTTGCCGTTGAGGAGTTCCACGCGCAGCGGCCGGTCGCCCTGCCCGGAGGCGAAGCCGAGTTCGTCGCTGCCCTCCATCCGGGTGCCGACGGTGAAGTCGGGGTCGGTGGCGAGCAGCACGGTCGACGTCTCCGGCCCGACGGTCGTCACGCGGCCCACCAGCCCGTCGCCGTTGAGGACGGTCATGTCGCGCTTGATGCCGTCGTTGGCGCCGACGTCGATGGTGATGGTCCAGGAGAAGCCCTGGGCCGCCCCTATGGCGATGACCTGGGCGCCCTTGATGCCGTACTGCCCCTCACCGGCGATCTTCAGCATCTTGTCGAGCTGCTTGAGGCGGCTGCGGCTGCGGTCGTCGCTGCCGAGCTTCGCCTTCAGGGCCGCGTTCTCCTCCTCCAGCAGGGCGAGCCGGTCGTGCCGTTCGCCGGAGTCGCGGATGGCGGAGACGGCGTTGCCGATCGGGTCGACCGCGGTGGACATCCCGTTCTCGATCGGGCCGAAGACCGTGGCCGCGGCCCGCCGGGCACCGTCGACCGGTGAGTCCTCCCCACCGCGGATGTCCACCGTGATCAGCGCGAACGCGATGGCGATCAGCAGCACCAGGAGCAGCCGGCTCTCTCGTGTGTCCCTCACGTGCGGCGGCCGTGCCTTCCTCGTCGAGAACGGGTGGGAGGTGGGGTGTTATGTGTCTATGCACGATCCGCCGTACGAGAGAGATCGTCCCGTACGGCGGAATCGACGAGGTGCGTCATCTGCGCGGCTGGGCGTCCAGCACCTGCTGCAACGCCTCGAACTCCTCGACGCACTTGCCGGAGCCCAGCGCGACGCTGTCCAGCGGGTCCTCGGCGATGTGGATCGGCATGCCGGTCTCGCGGCGCAGCCGCTCGTCCAGGCCGCGCAGCAGCGCTCCGCCGCCGGTCAGAACGATTCCCCGGTCCATGATGTCGCCGGACAGCTCCGGCGGGCACTTGTCCAGGGTCGTCTTGACGGCGTCCACGATGGCGTTGACCGGCTCCTCGATCGCCTTGCGCACCTCGGCCGCGGAGATGACGACGGTCTTCGGCAGCCCGGAGACCAGGTCCCGGCCACGGATCTCGGTGTGTTCGTCGGTGTCCAGGTCGTACGCCGAACCGATCGTGATCTTGATCTGTTCGGCCGTGCGCTCACCCAGCAGCAGCGAGTACTCCTTCTTGACGTGCTGGATGATCGCGTTGTCCAGTTCGTCGCCCGCGACACGGATGGACTGGGCGGTGACGATGCCGCCGAGGGAGATGACCGCGACCTCCGTGGTGCCGCCGCCGATGTCGACCACCATGTTGCCGGTGGCCTCGTGGACCGGCAGGCCGGAGCCGATGGCCGCGGCCATGGGCTCCTCGATGATGTGCACCTGGCGGGCGCCGGCCTGGGACGACGCCTCGATGACGGCACGGCGCTCGACGCCGGTGATGCCCGAGGGCACACAGACGACGACCCGCGGACGAGCCAGATACCGCCGCTTGTGGATCTTCAGGATGAAGTAGCGGAGCATCCGCTCGGTGATCTCGAAGTCGGCGATGACGCCGTCCTTCAGCGGCCGCACGGCAACGATGTTGCCGGGCGTGCGCCCGATCATCTTCTTCGCTTCGGCGCCGACCGCGAGAATGCCACCGGTGTTGGTGTTGATCGCGACGACGGACGGCTCGTTGAGTACGATCCCGCGACCCCTGACGTACACCAGCGTGTTGGCGGTCCCGAGGTCGACAGCCATGTCACGGCCGATGAACGACATTGAGTTCCCCATCAGGATTCGTCATGGCCTTCCCAGGAGCTTTTGAGGGCTTTTCAGGTCGGCGAGGTGGGTGCTGTGACGTGAAGGCTTCCATCGTAGACGCGCCTTCGCGAACACTGCGGGAGGGTCTTCGCCATTGTCAGCAGATGCGGGGCGGGTTCGCTTCTGGAGACGAGCGTTCGGGGAGCATCGTTCCCTCGATCGCCCTGGCATATGCCGGAACGCCCGGGGGGCATGCCCCCGGCCTTCCAGAACCGTACGTCCTCAGGCGCGGCCGGGGAAGAAGATCTTCACCTCGCGCTCGGCGGACTCCTCCGAGTCCGAGGCGTGGATCAGGTTCTCCCGGACGATCACGCCGTAGTCCCCGCGGATGGACCCGGGCGGCGCGGCGATCGGGTCCGTGGGACCGGCCAGCTGGCGCACGCCCTCGATGACCCGCTCACCCTCGACGATCATCGCCACGACGGGCCCGGAGGACATGAACTCCACCAGCGGCTCGTAGAACGGCTTGCCCTTGTGCTCGCCGTAGTGCTGCTCCAGCGTCTCCTGGTCCAGGGTGCGCAGCTCCAGCGCGGTGATCTGCCAGCCGGCCTTGCGCTCGATACGGCTGATGATCTCGCCGGTCAGGCCACGACGGACGGCGTCGGGCTTGAGGAGGACGAGGGTGCGCTGGGTCACGACAGGGCTCCTTGGAATCAAAGGTGTGCGGGAGGACGAGCGTACAAGAGCCCGCTTACGCAGCGTCAGCTTGGTCGGCCTGGGCCGCCTGTGCCGCGAACCGGGCCTTCGCCTCGTCCACCTTCCGCCCGAAGTGCACCGACGCCCACCACAGCGCCCCGAACACCGCGCCCATGAAGAACATGTGCGGCACGACGAAACCGGAGGCGACCAGGGCGATCTGCAGGGCCCAGCCGAGCGCGACGCCGCCGGGCCGGGTGACCAGCCCGCACAGCACCAGGCACAGCACCATCGCGATGCCGCACACCGTCCACACCGTGCCCATGGACAGGTCGGGGTCCTTCATCGCGACCAGCCCGGCGAAGCCGATGATGAAGAACTCGCCGATCAGGGTCGAGGAGCAGAGCGTACGCATGGTGGGAACCTCAGCCCTTTCCCAGGAGCAGTCGGGCCTCGCCGACAGTGATCACGGAGCCGGTCACCAGCACACCGCCGCCCGCGAACTCGCCCTCCTCCTCGGCGAGCGTGATCGCGGCCTCCAGCGCGTCGGGCAGCCGGGGCTCGACCTGGACGCGGTCCTCGCCGAACACCTCCACCGCGATCGCGGCCAGCGCGTCGGCGTCCATCGCCCGGTGGCTGGCGTTCTGGGTGACGACGACCTCGGTGAAGACCGGCTCGAAGGCCTCCAGCAGCCCCCGTACGTTCTTGTCGCCGCTGGCGCCGACGACCCCGATGAGCCGGCTGAACTGGAAGGCCTCCCCGAGCGCCTCGGCCGTGGCCCGCGCGCCCGCCGGGTTGTGCGCGGCGTCCAGCACGACGGTGGGCGAACGCCGTACGACCTCCAGCCGCCCCGGCGAGGCGACGGACGCGAAGGCCTTGCGCACGGTCTCGACGTCCAGCGGCTCGGCCCGCTGCGCGCCGACACCGAAGAACGCCTCGACGGCGGCCAGCGCGACGGCCGCGTTGTGCGCCTGGTGGGCGCCGTGCAGCGGGATGTACACGTCGGTGTACTCGCCGCCGAGCCCGCGCAGCGTCAGCAGCTGCCCGCCGACCGCGACCTGCCGCGCGACGACCCCGAACTCCAGCCCTTCCCGGGCCACGGTGGCGTCCACCTCGACGGCCTTCTTCAGCAGCACCTGCGCCGCGTCGACCGGCTGCTGCGCCAGGATCACGGTGGCGTCCTGCTTGATGATCCCGGCCTTCTCGGTGGCGATCTCGGCGGTGGTGGAGCCGAGCCGGTCGGTGTGGTCGAGGTCGATGGGCGTGACCACCGCGACATCCCCGTCGATCACGTTGGTGGCGTCCCAGGAGCCGCCCATCCCCACTTCCACGACGGCGACGTCCACGGGCGCGTCGGCGAAGGCGGCGTACGCCATGCCGGTGAGCACCTCGAAGAACGACAGCCGGTACTCCTGCTGCGAGTCGACCATCTCCACGTACGGCTTGATGTCCTGGTACGTCTCGATGAACCGCTCGGCGGAGATGGGCGCCCCGTCGAGGCTGATCCGCTCGGTGATGGACTGCACGTGCGGCGAGGTGTAGCGCCCGGTGCGCAGCTCGAACGCGCCGAGCAGGGCCTCGATCATGCGGGCGGTGGAGGTCTTGCCGTTCGTCCCGGTGATGTGGATGGAGGGGTACGACCGCTGCGGCTCGCCCAGCACGTCCATCAGCGCGGAGATCCGGCTGACGGACGGCTCCAGCTTGGTCTCGCCCCAGCGGGTGGCGAGCTCGCCCTCGACCTCGCGCAGGGCCCTGTCGACCTCGGGGTCCTCGGGCCGCGCGGGTACCTCGGCCTGCGGCGGGCCGCCCTGGGTGCGCAGGGTGCGGCTGCCGGCCTCGATGACCGCGAGGTCGGGGTCGCGGGTGGTCTCCTCCGAAATGATCTCTTCGAAGCTGTCGAGGGGGTCGGGCTGGTCGCCGGTGCCGGGGATGTCGCTCACGCAGCCAGTCTAAGGCGGTGCCTGGTGAGGGGGGTCGCGGCCCCGCGCCCCTGGAAGCGCGTGAAGCCCCCGGCGCCTGTGACAAGGCGCCGGGGGCTCACCGCGTACGGACCCTTACGCCTGCGGCAGCTTCTCCAGCTGGGCCTGGATGCGGGCGATGTCCTGCTCCGCCTTGGCCAGGCGGGTGCGGATCTTCTCCTTGACCTGCTCCGGGGCCTTCGCCAGGAACGCCTCGTTGCCCAGCTTGGCGGTGGCCTGGGCCTTCTCCTTCTCGGCGGCGGCGAGGTCCTTGGCGAGGCGCTTGCGCTCCGCCGCGACGTCGATCGCGCCGGACAGGTCGAGCGCGACCTCCACGCCCGCGACCGGCAGGGTCGCCGTCGCGGTGAAGCCCTCGCCCTCCGGCTGGAGACGGAGCAGCTGGCGGATCGCGGCCTCGTGCCTGGCCAGGTCCGTGCCCGCGAGGGCCAGGCGGGCGGGGACCCGCTGGCCGGGCTGCAGGCCCTGGTCGGCGCGGAACCGGCGGACCTCGGTGATCAGCGACTGGAGCGTCTCGATCTCCCGCTCGGCAGCGGCGTCACGGAACCCGCTGTCCTGCGGCCACGCGGCGATGACGACCGACTCGCCGCCGGTCAGCGTCGTCCACAGCGTCTCCGTCACGAACGGCATGACGGGGTGCAGCAGCCGCAGGGTGACGTCGAGGACCTCGCCGAGGACCCGCTGGGAGACCTCGGCGGCCTCGCCGCCCTGCTGGAACGTCGTCTTGGACAGCTCTACGTACCAGTCGAAGACCTCGTCCCAGGCGAAGTGGAACAGGGCGTCGGACAGCTTCGCGAACTGGTAGTCCTCGTAGTACGCGTCGGCCTCGGCGACCACCGAGTTCAGACGGGAGAGGATCCACCGGTCGGTCGACGACAGCCGCGAGGCGTCCGGCAGCGGGCCGGCCACCGTCGCGCCGTTCATCAGCGCGAAGCGGGTGGCGTTCCAGACCTTGTTGGCGAAGTTGCGGGAACCCTGGACCCAGTCCTCGCCGATCGGCACGTCGACGCCCGGGTTGGCGCCGCGCGCCAGGGTGAAGCGGAGCGCGTCGGAGCCGTACTTGTCCATCCAGTCCAGCGGGTTGACCGCGTTGCCGAAGGACTTCGACATCTTCTTGCCGAACTGGTCGCGGACCATGCCGTGCAGCGCGATGGTGTGGAACGGCGGGGTGCCGTCCATCGCGTACAGGCCGAACATCATCATCCGGGCGACCCAGAAGAAGAGGATGTCGTAGCCGGTGACCAGGACGGAGTTCGGATAGAACTTCTCCAGGCTCTCGGTCTGCTCGGGCCAGCCCAGCGTGGAGAACGGCCACAGGCCGGAGGAGAACCAGGTGTCGAGGACGTCGGTGTCCTGACGCCAGCCCTCACCGCTCGGCGGTTCCTCGTCCGGGCCGACACAGACGACCTCGCCGTTCGGGCCGTACCAGACCGGGATGCGGTGGCCCCACCACAGCTGGCGCGAGATGCACCAGTCGTGGAGGTTGTCGACCCAGTCGAAGTACCGCTTCTCCATCTCCTGCGGGTGGATCTTGACGCGCCCGTCACGGACGGCGTCACCGGCCGCCTTCGCCAGCGGACCGACCTTGACCCACCACTGCATGGACAGGCGCGGCTCGATGGTGGTCTTGCAGCGCGAGCAGTGGCCGACGGAGTGGACGTAGGGCCGCTTCTCGGCGACGATCCGGCCCTCGGCGCGCAGCGCGGCGACGATGGCGGAACGGGCCTCCAGCCGGTCCAGGCCCTGGAAGGGGCCGTGCGCGGTGATCACGGCGTGCTCGTCCATGATCGTGAGCGCCGGGAGGTCGTGGCGCTGGCCGATCTCGAAGTCGTTCGGGTCGTGCGCGGGGGTGACCTTGACGGCACCCGTACCGAACTCGGGGTCGACGTGCTCGTCGGCGACGACCGGGATACGGCGGCCGGTGAGCGGCAGTTCGATCTCCGTGCCGACGAGGTGGCGGTAGCGCTCGTCCTCCGGGTGGACGGCGACGGCGGTGTCACCGAGCATCGTCTCGGCCCGCGTGGTGGCGACGACGATGGACGCGTCGCCCTCGCCGTACCGGATGGAGACGAGCTCGCCGTCGTCGTCCTGGTACTCCACCTCGATGTCGGAGATGGCGGTCAGGCAGCGCGGGCACCAGTTGATGATGCGCTCGGCGCGGTAGATCAGCTCATCGTCGTAGAGACGCTTGAAGATGGTCTGGACGGCCTTGGACAGGCCCTCGTCCATCGTGAAGCGCTCACGCGACCAGGCGACACCGTCACCGAGCCGCTTCATCTGCCCGGAGATCTGCCCGCCGGACTCGGCCTTCCACTGCCAGACGCGGTCGACGAAGGCCTCCCGGCCCAGGTCGTGCCGCGACTTGCCCTCCTTGGCGAGCTCGCGCTCGACGACGTTCTGGGTCGCGATGCCGGCGTGGTCCATGCCGGGCTGCCACAGCGTCTCGTAACCCTGCATCCGCTTGCGGCGGGTGAGGGCGTCGATCAGCGTGTGCTCGAAGGCGTGGCCCAGGTGCAGGCTGCCCGTGACGTTCGGCGGCGGGATGACGATGGTGTACGGCGGCTTGTCGCTCTTCTCGTCCGCCTCGAAGTACCCCCGCTCTACCCAGCGCTCGTACAGCGTCCCCTCTACCTCGGCCGGCGTGTACTGGGTCGGCAGTTCGGTCGTGGGCGCTGATTGCGGCTGCTGAGTGTTCTCGGTCACGGGGGTCAGTTTAGAGGTGTCACGAGCCAGTCCCGAAACCCGATTCCTTTGTAACGGTGGGCCCCCCGATGCCATGCACACGCCGTGTCTGCGCCAGGATGTCTGAAACAGACAGGCATCTGGAGGGGAACCCAGAACATGAGCTACAACCAGCCGGGCCCGTACGGCGGGCAGCCCCAGCAGCCCGGACCGTACGGCCAGCCGGGACCGTACGGCCAGCCGCCGCAGGCCCCCCAGCCCGGCTACGGCTATCCCCAGCAGGCACCGCCCGCCCAGCCCGGCTACGGCTACCCGCAGCAGCCCCCGCAGGGCGTCCCGCCCCAGGCCCCCTACGGCCAGCAGCCTCCGTACGGCCAGCAGCCGCCCTACGGCCAGGCCCCGTACGGCATGCCGCAGCCTCCGGCCGCGGGCGGCGGCAAGAAGAAGACGGGCCTGATCATCGGGGCCGTCGCGGTCGTGGCGGCGATCGGTGTCGGGGCGTACTTCGTGCTCGGCCAGGGCGCCGGCGCGGGCGGCCTGGAGGACGACGGCCCGCACAAGCTCACCACGCCGGCGACGGTGCTCAGCGAGTACAAGCGGGTCGGTGACGGCCAGCGCTCCAGCGACGCCGACACCGCCGAGGACATGGCCAAGAGCGGCGTCAAGAACGGCACGAGCGTGCTCGGTCAGTGGTCGACCGCCGACTTCAGCAACTACGACCCGTCGGACCCCTCCACGATCCCGGACCGCGCCGAGCTGCTGACCGCCAAGGGCGTCACGATGCTGGGTGGTTACGGCAAGATCGACGATCCGCAGGCCGTGCTGGACAAGTTCTTCGCCGTCATCCAGAAGAAGGTCAAGGAGAGCTCCACCAGCAACACCGGCGGCATGCAGAACGCGAAACTCGTCGGCGAGCCGGAAACGGTGGAGATCGACGGCGCGGTCGCCAAGTGCCAGTCGACCGAGAGCACCAACGCGCTCACCAAGAAGCAGTCGACGGACTGGTTCTGCGCGTGGGCCGACTACAGCACGGTCGCGATGGTCTCGCCCGGCGACAACACCGGCACGGGTGTGCCCAAGGACACCGCCGTGGACATCACCACCAAGCTGCGCGAGGAGATCCGCGTCAAGGCCTGACGCCGCACCCCGAACAGCGAAGGGGCCCCGGTTGGTTGACCGGGGCCCCTCGCGTACGTCCGTCAGACTACGCGGTCTTCTGCTCCCCGGGCCCCCGTCCCCGCGCGTCCCGCGGGATCAGGGTCGGGTTGACGTTCGACAGGACCACGTCCGCCGTGATGACGACCCGGGCCACGTCCTTGCGGGACGGGACCTCGTACATCACGCCCTGGAGGACCTCCTCCATGATGGCGCGCAGACCGCGGGCGCCGGTCTGGCGGAGGATGGCCTGGTCGGCGATGGCCTCGAGGGCCTCCCGCTCGAAGTCCAGCTCCACGCCGTCGAGTTCGAACAGGCGCTGGTACTGCTTGACCAGGGCGTTGCGCGGCTCGACGAGGATCTTGAGCAGGGCCTCGCGGTCCAGGTTGTGGACCGAGGTGATGACCGGCAGCCGGCCGATGAACTCGGGGATCATGCCGAACTTGACCAGGTCCTCCGGCATGACATCCTGGAACTGGTCCTGCGACTCGATCTCCCGCTTGGAGCGGATCTGCGCGCCGAAGCCGATGCCCTTGGCGCCCGCCCGGGCCTCGATGATCTTCTCCAGACCGGCGAAGGCACCGCCCACGATGAACAGCACGTTCGTCGTGTCGATCTGGATGAACTCCTGGTGCGGGTGCTTGCGGCCGCCCTGCGGCGGGACCGAGGCCGTGGTGCCTTCGAGGATCTTCAGCAGGGCCTGCTGGACACCCTCGCCGCTCACGTCACGCGTGATGGAGGGGTTCTCGCTCTTGCGCGCGACCTTGTCGATCTCGTCGATGTAGATGATGCCGGTCTCGGCCTTCTTGACGTCGTAGTCCGCCGCCTGGATGAGCTTGAGCAGGATGTTCTCGACGTCCTCGCCGACGTACCCGGCCTCCGTCAGCGCTGTGGCGTCGGCGATGGCGAAGGGGACGTTCAGCATCCGCGCGAGGGTCTGCGCGAGGAGGGTCTTGCCGGAGCCCGTGGGACCCAGCAGGAGGATGTTGGACTTCGCCAACTCGATCGCGTCGTCACGGCCGTTGGCCCCGCCGTTCTCACCGGCCTGAACGCGCTTGTAGTGGTTGTACACCGCGACGGAGAGCGCCTTCTTGGCGGCCTCCTGGCCGACCACGTACTGCTCGAGGAACTCGTAGATCTCGCGGGGCTTCGGGAGTTCCTCCCAGCGGACCTCGCTGGTCTCCGCCAGCTCTTCCTCGATGATCTCGTTGCAGAGATCGATGCACTCGTCGCAGATGTACACACCGGGCCCTGCGATGAGCTTCTTGACCTGCTTCTGGCTCTTTCCGCAGAACGAGCACTTGAGCAGATCGCCGCCGTCACCGATGCGTGCCACGGTGTGCTTCCCCTTCGCCTGGGAGACGACTGGACGTCAACGTCCAGCGGCTCCTGGTGCTGCCTTATGTCCGACGGTACCTTGCCGGGCCCCCCGTTCGGGCCCCCCTTGGCACGGTTCGCTGTGACGTGAACCGCGCCGAACCATGCCAAGGGGCGGCACAAGATACAGCCTCCCGCGTCAGCGCAGGGTGGCGTTGTCCATCTTGCGGGTGGTGATGATCTGGTCGATCAGACCGTAACTCAGCGCGTCCTCGGCCGTGAGGATCTTGTCGCGCTCGATGTCCTCGCGGATCTTCTCCACCGTCTGCGTGGAGTGCTTGGCCAGCATCTCCTCCAGCTGCGTGCGCATACGGAGGATCTCGTTGGCGGCGATCTCCAGGTCGGAGACCTGGCCGCGGCCGGTCTCGCTGTACGGCTGGTGGATCAGCACACGGGCGTTCGGCAGCGCCATGCGCTTGCCGGGCGTGCCGGCGGCCAGCAGGACGGCGGCCGCGGAGGCGGCCTGGCCCATGCAGACCGTCTGGATGTCCGGCTTGACGTACTGCATGGTGTCGTAGATCGCCGTGAGCGCCGTGAAGGAGCCACCGGGGCTGTTGATGTAGACCGAGATGTCCCGGTCGGGGTCCATCGACTCCAGGCACAGCAGCTGCGCCATGACGTCGTTGGCGGAGGCGTCGTCGATCTGGACGCCGAGGAAGATCACGCGCTCCTCGAAGAGCTTCGCGTACGGGTCGTACTCGCGGATGCCCTGGGAGGTGCGCTCGACGAAGCGCGGGATGACATAGCGGGACTCGGCCTGCGGGCCGGTGTAGCGGCTCTGCGAGGCGCGCATGTCCTGCACTGCGTCCATGCGGTCGTACAGGCCGCGGCCGGGGAAGTCGTTCACGGTGTCTCCTGGAAGGGGCTGAGGCGGTCGGCTGGGGCTGTCTGGGGTCGGTGGGCCCTGCGGGGCTCACAGGGCCCCACGGGGCCGCTGAAGGCCCCGTGGGGGCCGCTCAGGCCCCGGTGCCGCCGCCGCCCGGCATACCGGCGGCCGTGGCGATCACGTCGTCGATGAGGCCGTACTCCTTGGCCTCCTGCGCGTCGAACCAGCGGTCGCGGTCCGAGTCGCGGGTGATCTGCTCCACCGTCTGCCCGGTGTGGAAGGCGGTGAGCTCGGCCATGCGCTTCTTGGTGTGCAGCAGCCGCTCGGCGTGGATCTTGATGTCCGAGGCCGAGCCGGCCAGACCGGCGGACGGCTGGTGGATCAGGATCTCGGCGTTCGGCAGCGCGAAGCGCTTGCCGGGGGTGCCCGCGCTGAGCAGGAACTGCCCCATGGACGCCGCGAGACCCATGGCGATCGTCACCACGTCGTTCTTGATGTACTGCATGGTGTCGTAGATCGCCATGCCGGCCGTGATCGAACCGCCGGGGCTGTTGATGTACAGGTAGATGTCCTTGTCGGGGTCGGCGGCAAGGAGCAGCAGCTGTGCGGTGATCCGGTTTGCGATGTCGTCGTCGACCGGCTGGCCGAGGAAGATGATCCGCTCGTTGAGCAGCCGGCTGTAGACCTGGTCGCCGAGGCCACCACCGATGGAAGGCTCGCCGGCGGCGGAGGGCATCAGATTCGTCACGTATCCACCTGCTCGTCTTGCGACGGCGCCGGGCCGTCTCACGTGTTTCTGCGTATTCATGGACCCTAACGCGGAGCCTCCCCCGGGGAATCCCGGGAATGAGGGTGTTCGCCGGGGGCGTAGCGACAGGGTGCGGCGGGGCGCCTCGGGGAACGCCGACGGGCCCCGAGAAGCACTGGCTGTCTCGGGGCCCGTCGTCATGTCGTCAGCGGGGCGCTGCGGGGCTGGGGGCTCAGCCCTCGGCCTTGGCGTCGGCCTGGTCCTCGGACTTCTCCGCGGACTCCGCCTCGGCGGCCTCGTCCTCGTCCTCGTCCTCGTCGTCCAGGTCGATGATCTCGCCGTTGGTGTCCTTGACCGTGGCCTTCTCGACCACGACGGCCAGGGCCTTGCCGCGGGCGACCTCGCCGACCAGCAGCGGCACCTGGCCGCCCTCGACGACGGCCTGGGCGAACTGGTCGGGGGACATGCCGGAGGAGGCCGCACGCCGCATGAGGTGCTCGGTGAGCTCCTCCTGGTTGACGTTGAGCTTCTCCTGCTTGACGAGCTCGTCGAGCACGAACTGGGTCTTGATGCCCTTGATCGCGGCCTCGCGGGTCTCGTTCTCGAACTCCTCGGCGGTCTTGCCCTGGATCTCCAGGTACTTGTCGAGGGTGAGGCCCATCTGCGAGAGCTGGTGGTGCTCGAGGTTGTGCTTACGGGTGTTGATCTCGTCCTCGAGTAGCTTCTCGGGGACCGGGACCTCGACCAGCTCGAGCAGCTTCTCCAGGACGCGCTCCTGGGCCTGCGTGGCCTGGTCGTACTGCTTCATGTTCTCCAGGCGCTTGCGGCTGTCGGCCTTCAGCTCCTCGAGGGTGTCGAACTCGGAGGCGAGCTGCGCGAACTCGTCGTCCAGCTCGGGCAGTTCCCGCTGGGCGACCTGGCTGACCTTGACGGTGATCTCGGCGTCCTTGCCGGCCGCCGAGCCGCCCTTGAGCTGGGAGGTGAAGGTGGCCTCCTCGCCGGCGGACAGGCCCTTGACGGCGTCGTCGATGCCCTCCAGCAGCTCACCGGAGCCGATCGTGTAGGAGACGTCCTTGGCGACGCCGTCCTCGAGGACCTCGCCGTCGACCTTGGCCTCCAGGTCGATGGTGACGACGTCGCCGTCCTCGGCGGCACGGTCGACCGGGGTGGTGGAGGCGAACCGCTCGCGCAGCTGCTCGACCGACTTCTCGACGTCCTCGTCGGTGACCTCGACGGCGTCGACCTCGACCTCGATGCCGGAGTAGTCCGGGATCTCGATGGCCGGGCGGACGTCGACCTCGGCGGTGAAGTTCAGCGTCTCGCCGTCCTTCAGCTCCGTGATGTCGACCTCGGGCTGGCCCAGCGGGCTCAGCTCGGCCTCGTTGACCGCCTCGGTGTAGAACTTCGGGAGCGCGTCGTTGACGGCCTCCTCCAGCACGGCACCGCGGCCGAACCGCTGGTCGATGACCCGGGCCGGGACCTTGCCCTTGCGGAAGCCCTTCACCGTGACCTGCTGGTTGATCTTCTTGTACGCCGCGTCGAGGCTGTCCTTGAGCTCCTCGAAGGGCACCTCGACAGTGAGCCGAACCCGGGTCGGGTTCAGGGTCTCCACGGCGCTCTTCACGGTTCGGTCTCCTTGTGGCTGACTTCTTGGGTTCTGCCGGAGCCAGACAGGTCCGGCGGATTTCGCCGCCCGGAGGGCTTCTGAGGCTTCAGACCTGAGACACACGGGCGTGCAGCTTGCATAGTAACGGCAGCGGGTACACGGCCCAAAAGGCGATCACCGAGGCGATCAGGCGCCGATCACCCGAGGTGACCGGGTGGCTGGTCGGGGTGGCGGGATTTGAACCCACGGCCTTCCGCTCCCAAAGCGGACGCGCTACCAAGCTGCGCCACACCCCGTCTGGTGCGACACGTAGGGTACATGCCGCGGGACGCTCGGGCAGTCCCATTTCCCCGGCGCCGCGGCGGGCGGGAACGGGGTGTGCGGCAAGGGCGGTTCACCCGCTACGATGCCTTGTGTGCCGCGGTCCTTCCGACCTGCGGCGCGTTGTGTGCGGGCGTAGCTCAATGGTAGAGCCCCAGTCTTCCAAACTGGCTACGCGGGTTCGATTCCCGTCGCCCGCTCTGCACCGGCCCGACGGGCCCGGTTCCGCGGAACCGGGCCCGTCGGCGTTTTTCCGGCTTGCCTCGACGCCCCGCCCGGTCCTTCCCCGGTCACAGGTCGCTCACGTCGACCGTGTAGACCGAGCGGATGCCGTACGGGACGTACAGGGCGCCGCCCACCAGGGTGACGGGCGCGCCGGGCAGCTGGCCGAAGCCGCCGCTGCCGGCGTCGTCGCGGCCCGGCCAGGTCCTCGCCACCTTGCCGGTGGTGGTGTCGAGGGCGGCGACGCGGCCGCTGGGGGACGCGAAGTACACGTGGGCGGCGCCGGCGGTCGGTGGTCCCTGCCGCTCGACGGTGGAGTTGCTCTCCCACCGCAGGCGGCCGGTCCGCGGCGCGAAGGCCAGCACCCTGCCGCCGGGCAGCGTGCAGTAGACGGTGCCCCCGGCCAGGTGGACGTCGGCCGTGTCGGGCAGGCTCTTGGCGAGCCGCACCGTGGTGACGGTGTGCGCGGAGGCGTCGACCAGCGTCAGGGCGCGGCGGAAGGGATAGTCCTGGGCGAGCACCAGGTGCCCCTGGTGCTCGCCCAGGAGGTCAAGGGTCCCCTTCGCCCGGACGGTCCAGCGCGGCTCGCCGGTGGCCGGGTCGATCAGGGACACCCGGGTGCGGGCGTCGGCGGCGCCCTGCTTTCCGCTGTGGCAGAGCAGGTAGGCACGGGCCGCCGCCCCCTGGACCTCGCAGCCGGCCGGGGCGGGCAGCCGCCGTGTCCAGCGGATCTCGCCGTCGTCGCTGTCGATCAGGACGTAGGACTCCCCGCGGTCCCCGTAGAGCGCGACGATGCCGCCGGGCACGACCGTGGAACCGCCCTCGTCCCCCGCGGGTGCGTAGGCGGCGCCGCCGTCACCCGTCACGGTCTGCCACAGCACTTTTCCGGTGTCCGCCGACTGCGCCAGGACGGTGAAGCGGGTCAGCGGGGTGCCGACGCCGTAGTCGTCCGCGCGGTAGGTGTAGACGCGGCCCGCCTCGGCGCCGATCAGGCTGCCGCGGTCGCTCAGGGTGCCGTCGGGGGTGGGGTCGAGGGTCCGGGACCACCGGCCGCCGCCGTCGGCGAGGGAGAAGCGGGCGGCCGAGAGGTCCGAACCGGCGCACACCAGGGACCTGCCGGTCGCGGCGCACTGCCGGAAGGTGGTGCCGCGGCTGTCCCCGCCCGCCGCCGAGCTCCACGACCGCCAGCCGTCGGGCAGCGGCGGGCCGCTGGGGCGCGGGGCGCCCGGGGCGCTCGCGTCGGCGCCGGACGTGGGGCCGCCGCGCACGAGCACGACGGCGGTGACGGCGACGGCGGCGAGTACGACGGCCACCGCCGCCCCCGCCAGGCGGAACCGGCGCCGGCGCGGCCGCGCGGGCCCGGTGGGCACCTGCCCGGCCACCGGTTCCTCGCCGTCCGGCGCCTCGCGGGCGGGGGACGGCTCGGGCAGGCGGCCGTCGCGCAGCAGGGCGAGGAGGTCGCCCGGGGTGGGGCGGGACTTGGGGTGCTTGTTCAGGCAGAGGCGGACCAGCGGGAGCAGCTCGCCGGGGACGCCGGTGAGGTCGGGTTCGCCCTCGACGACCTTCACCGCCGTCTCGTACGGGCTCACGCTATCGAACGGGCCGCGGCGGGTGGCGGCGTAGACCAGGACCGAGCCGAGGGAGAAGACGTCGGCGGCCGGGCCCACGTCGTGGGGTGAGGAGAACTGCTCCGGGGACATGAAGGGCGGGGTGCCCATCACGCGGCCGGTCTGGGTGAGGGCGTCGGAGGCGGCGAACTCGGCGGCGCGGGAGATGCCGAAGTCGATGACGCGGGTGCCGTCCTCGGCGAGCATCACGTTGGCCGGTTTCAGGTCGCGGTGGACCACTCCGGCGCGGTGGATGTCGCGCAGCGCCTCGGCGAGGCCGACGGCGAGTTCCCGCAGCCGCTGCACGGGCAGCGGGCCGTGGCGGCGGACATGGGTGCCCAGGTCCTCGCCCGGGATGTACAAGGTGGCCATCCAGGGGCGCGGCGCGTCGGCGTCCGCGTCCACCACCGGGGCGGTGAAGGCGCCGCTGACCTGCCGGGCGGCGGCCACCTCGCGGCGGAACCGGGCGCGGAACTCGTCGTCGTCCGCGTACTGGCCGTGCACGACCTTCACGGCGAGGCGGCGGCCGGAGGCCGTGCGGGCCAGGTAGACCACTCCCATGCCGCCGGAACCGAGACGGTCCTCGATGCGGTAGCCGCCGACCTCCGCCGGGTCCGTCTCACGCAGCGCCATCCCCGGACGTTCCCCCCGTCACGTACCGTCCCTCGGTCCGGGACGAGGGTAGCCGCCCGTCACGGACGTCCCGCCGCCCGGGGGCACCGCGGCCCGCGCGGCGCACCCGGTCAGAAGCTGATCGAGTTGATCGTCTCCGCGATCGAGTTGAGGAACCGGTTGATGGACGGGGCCATGCCGGTCGAGGCGAGGAAGAAGCCGAAGAGGATCGCGACGATCGCGGGACCGGCCTTGAGGGACCCCCCTCTCATCAGCACTATCAGGATGATCGCCAACAGCAGCACCACAGACAGTGAAATGGCCACAACTGATCACACCCTCGGTCGGTCCGCTCTCCCGGTACCCGGGGACGCGGCCCCGCGCACCCCGCCAGAACCATCGTGCCACCAACACGGCCGCGCTATGCGGCACGTGACACAACGTCCGGATCCGCGCAGCAGGACGAGCCCGCGCGGGCTTGTCCGCACGCACCCAACGGCCTTGTTCCGCACAGCAATTCGACAGGCCACCCGCGCAGGGAATTCGACGGGATCGTTTCCGTACCCACACAACGTGTGCGCAGCTAATTCCAATTGCCGTCACAGCTGCCCCAACGCCCGGTGAGCAGGGGACCGGAGGGCCTGGAACGGGACATTCCGCCGGAGTCGGCCGCTGGTCTTATGCACGGTTTAGTGCGGATGAATCATGACAAGTGAGGCGTAGCAGAGGCGCATCCTCCCTGCTGCACAGGTGTGTTGGCCATCACGCGCACAACACCGACAACTCCCCGATATACGGGGTACCCGCAGTGATTAGTCAGGAATCACATCGAGCGTTTTACGGAATGCCACACACGACGCTAGGGTGCCTCAGATGTTCCACGCTGCCTCGTCCCCCGCAAGCGCAGTGAGGTCCCGGACGCCCTCCCCGATTTTCCGGTGGGAGGGCCCGTGACGGACTCGCTGCGACCGTACGGCCACCGCAGGACCGCACTCCCCCCGGCCCAGGAGCCGGCGGGCGCGGTGCCCAGTCCCCGCTCACCGCAGAGCCCGCAGAACCCGCGCAGCTCACGCAGCGCGCAGACCAAGCAGAACGGCAAGCAGCGCGACGCGTTCTTCGACAACGCCAAGTACCTGGCGATCGTGCTGGTGGCCATGGGCCACTCCTGGGAGCCGCTGAAGGATGACAGCCGGATCCTGGAGGCCGCCTACCAGGTCGTGTACGCCTTCCACATGCCGGCGTTCATCATCATCTCCGGGTACTTCTCCCGCAGCTTCGACATGCGCCCGGACCGGCTCAAGCGCCTGATCACCGGCGTGGCCGTGCCGTACATCGTCTTCGAGACCGCCTACCCGCTGTTCAAGCGCGTCATCGCCCACGACCCGCACCAGGACATCAGCCTCCTCGACCCCTGGTACCTGACCTGGTTCCTGTGCGCGCTGTTCATCTGGCGGCTGACCACGCCCATCTGGAAGCTGGTCCGCCACCCGCTCCCCCTCGCGCTCGCCCTCGCCATGCTGGCGTCCGTCTGCCCCGAGATCGGTGACGACCTCGACCTTCAGCGGGTGCTGCAGTTCCTGCCGTTCTTCGTGCTCGGCCTGTCGATGAAGCCCGAGCACTTCCAGTGGGTGCGCCGGCGCTCCGTGCGGATCCTGGCGGTGCCCGTGTTCGCCGCCGCGTTCGCCGTCAGCTGGTGGGCGGTGCCGCGCATGAACACCGGGTGGTTCTACCACCGCGACTCCGCGCAGGAGCTCGGCGCTCCCTGGTGGACCGGACCGGTGATGGTGCTGGCGCTGTTCGGCTGCTCGCTGCTGCTGACCGCCTGCTTCTTCGCCTGGGTGCCGCGCCGGCACCTGTGGTTCACCGCGCTCGGGGCGGGCACGCTCTACGGCTACCTGCTGCACGGCTTCCTGGTGAAGGCCGGCGACTACCGGGGCTGGTTCGAGGCGGCGTGGCTGCACCGGCCGCTCGGTGAGATCTTCGTGACCGTCCTCGCGGGCGTCGCCGTGACACTGCTGTGCACCAAGCCCGTGCAGCGGGTCTTCCGGTGCGTGATGGAGCCGAAGATGGAGTGGGCGTTCAAGCGGGACGCGGCCGAGCTGGCCCGTGAGCGGGAGCAGCGCGAGAAGCGGGACAGCGCCGCGCGGGAGACGCGCGAGAAGGTCAGCGCCTGACCTCGTCGCCGTCCGGTCCGCTCCCCTCGTCCCCAGCCCCGGCTCCCCCGCCCTCGACGAGACCGAGGAGTGCGCGCATCCGTGCGTACTTCTCGGTCAGTCGTGTACGGGTGGCCTCGTCGAGGAGCGCCAGGCGCGCCGGGTCGGCGTTGTGCGCCAGGTCCGCCTCCTTCACCAGCAGCGCGCCCGGGGTGGCCAGGATGCGCGCGGCGTACGCCTCCGGTGGCTCCCCGGCCCGCTTGGTGACCGCCCGCACGATGTCCTTGGTGCGGCGGCTCAGCGCGGCCTCGCCCAGCCAGTGCTCGCAGAGCGCGTCGTCCTCGACGGCGTCGTGCAGCCAGGCCGCCGCGATCTGCTCCTCGTCGCCGCCGCGCGCCCTGACACCCTCGGCCACCGCGCGCAGGTGCTCGGCGTAGGGCCGGCCCGCCTTGTCGGTCTGGCCGGCGTGCGCGGCGCGGGCGAGGGCCTCGACCTCGGCCAGGGTCAGCCTCACCGGGCCGCCGCCGCGGTGGGGCCCTCGCGGCAGATCAGCAGCAGGGCGCGGTCGTCGTTGACGTCCTTCGCGACGGCCTCGATGAGGTGCCAGGCGGCGCCGTGGAAGCCGCCGGCGACATAGCGGTCGGCCTCGCCGGTGAGGCGGTCGATGCCCTCGACGATGTCGCGGTCGGAGGTCTCCACCAGGCCGTCCGTGAACAGCATCAGCACGTCACCGGGGCGCAGCGAGCCTTTCACCGGGTCGAACTGGGCGCCGTCGTAGACCCCGAGGAGCGGGCCCTCGGCGGCCTTCTCCTCCCAGCGGCCGGTGCCCGCGCTGAGCTGGAGGCCCGGCGGGTGCCCGGCGGAGTACAGCTCGTAGTCGCCGGAGTCCAGGTCCAGCACGAGGTGGATGGAGGTGGCGAAGCCCTCCTCCCAGTCCTGGCGGAGCAGGTAGCCGTTGGCGGCGGGCAGGAAGGCGTGCGGCGGGAGCGAGCCCAGCAGGCCGCCGAACGCGCCGGACAGCAGCAGGGCGCGCGAGCCGGCGTCCATGCCCTTGCCGGAGACGTCCGTGAGGACGACCTCCAGGGTGCGGCCGCCGTTGGTGCGGGCCGCGACAACGAAGTCACCGGAGAACGACTGGCCCCCGGCGGGGCGCAGCGCCATCTCCCGGTGCCAGCCCTCCGGCAGTTTCGGCAGCTTGCTCTGCACCCGGATGCGTTCGCGCAGGTCGAAGAGCATCGTGCCGCCGCGCCGCCAGGGCACGCCGACGCGGCTGCGGAACTGGGCGAGCAGCAGGCCGAAGAAGCCGCAGGCGGCGACGACCAGGACCACACCGGGGGTGACCCGGGAGGGGCCCTCGGTGTACGGGCCGAGCCGTACCGACTCCACGATCAGGGCGGTGGCCGCCGCCGCGTACAGGCCGAGCAGGCTCGCCGGGCGCAGCAGCAGACCGCCGGCGACGATCGGCAGGACCAGCGCGGCCGGGGAGAACCACACCGAGTTGGCGAGCGTCGCCGTCGCCAGCAGCGGGATCATCAGGAGCAGGCCGGCCAGGGCCACCCAGTCCGAACCGTCGCCGCGGAAGTAGTCGACGGCGGATCGGCGCATGCCGACGCGGGCCCGGTGCCACTGCTTCTTCAACCGGGCCGTGAACGTCTCGGCTTCCGCTCGCCGTTGTCGTCCTGCTGCCATTAGTTCGGGACCCTATCCATCGGACCAGCCGCTTGGCACGGGAGGTCCATCTTGTCCCCCGTCCGGGGACCGACTTCCACAGTGAACTTCACCGAACGCCGCCGCGCTGGCGGCCGGCACAAATTCCCTCGCTCGCCGTCGTGGCGCGCTGGTAGGCATGGGCTATGGGAACTGACGCGCGTGACACGGGAACGGCGCACGAGGTGCGGGGGCTGCGGCCGGACGACTGGGACCGGTGGTACGACACCCTCCTGCGCGCCTTCGGCGGGGTGCCGGAGTCCGTGCAGGAGCGCGAGCTGTGGAACACGCTGACCGAGTACGAGCGTTCACTCGGTGCCTGGGACGGGGACACCTGCGTGGGGACGGCGGGGGCGTTCACCTTCCGGATGACCGTGCCCGGCGGCGCGTCGGTGCCCACGGCGGGCGTCACCATGGTCGGCGTGTCCGCCACGCACCGGCGGCGCGGGGTGCTGACCTCGATGATGCGGCGGCAGTTGGAGGACGTACGGTCGTGGGGCGAGCCGCTGGCCGTGCTGACCGCGTCCGAGCCGGTGATCTACGGGCGGTTCGGATACGGCGCCGCGACGTCGCTGTTGAGCGCCGAGATCGACACCAGCCGGGTGCGGCTGTCGGTGCCGGACGGCACCGATGACGTACGGCTGCGCTACGCCGATCCCGCCGCTGTCCTCGATGCCTGTGAGGCGCTGTACGCGCGGCTGGTGCCGCTGCGGCCGGGGATGCTGCAGCGGCGGCCCGGGTGGGAGCGGGTGGGGTTGCTCGACCCGGAGAGCGGCCGGGACGGGGCGTCGCCGTTGCAGTGTGTCGTCGCGGAGCGGGGCGGTGAGACGGTCGGGTACGCGCGGTTCCGGGTCAAGCCGCAGTGGGAGACCACCGGGCACAACGGCGTGGTGGTGCTGCGGGATCTGGCGGCGATGGACGCCGCGGCGGACGCGGCGCTGTGGCGGTTCCTGTTCGGGATCGACCTGACGACGTCGCTCGTCGTGCAACGGCGGCCCGTGGACGACGCGTGGCAGTACCTGGTGTCCGACATCCGGCGGTGCCTGACGCGGGTGCGGGACGACCTGTACGTACGGCTGGTGGAGGTCGGGGCCGCGTTGGAGGCGCGGACGTACCAGGCGCCGGTGGACGTGGTGTTCGAGGTGGAGGACGCGTTCTGTCCCTGGAACGCGGGGCGTTGGCGGCTGACCGGGGACGCGAAGGGGGCGTCCTGTGTGCGGACCTCGGACGCGGCGGATCTGGTGCTGTCGGTACGGGAGTTGGGGGCGGCGTACCTCGGGGGTGTGAGTCTGGCGGCGCTGGGGACGGCCGGGCGGGTGCGGGAGGTACGGGCGGGGGCGCTGGCCGAGGCCGCGGTGGGTTTCGGGAGTGTGGTGGCGCCCTGGTTGCCGTACGGGTTCTGACCTGGGCAGGTCAGTCGGTCTGGCAGGTGGGGCACCAGAAGAGGTTGCGGGCGGCGAGGCCGGCAGTGCGGATCTCGTCGCCGCACAGGTGGCAGGGCTGGTGGGCCCTGCGGTACACGTACACCTCGCCGCCGTGGTCGTCCACGCGGGGCGGGCGGCCCATGGCCTGGGGGGTGTGTTCCGGGCGGACGGTGTCGATGCGGTTGGTGCGGACGCCCTCGCGCATCAGCCCGACGAGGTCGGTCCAGATCGCGTCCCACTCGGCGGGGGTGATGTCCTTGCCGGGGCGGTACGGGTCGATGCGGTGGCGGAAGAGGACCTCGGCCCGGTAGACGTTGCCCACGCCGGCGATGACCTTCTGGTCCATGAGGAGCGCGGCGATCGTCGTACGGCTGCGGGAGATGCGGCGGTACGCGGCGCGGGGGTCGGCGTCCGGGCGGAGGGGGTCGGGGCCGAGGCGGTGGTGTATCGCCTGCTTCTCGGGGCCGGTGATCAGGGCGCAGGTGGTGGGGCCGCGCAGGTCCGCGTACGCGGTGTCGTTCGCGAGGCGGAGGCGGACGGTGTCGGTGGGGGGCGGGGCGGGGGCCGGGCCGAAGGTGACCTTGCCGAACAGGCCCAGGTGGATGTGGATCCAGTCGCTGTCGCGGAAGCCGAGGAAGAGGTGTTTGCCGTGGGCTTCGGCGGTGTGCAGGGGGGTGCCGGTGAGGAGGGCCGCGGCGGGGGTGAACTTGCCTTGGGGGCTGGTGAGGTGGGTGGGGGTGCCGTTGGCGAAGGTGGTGCGGTAGTCCTGGGCCAGGCGGTGGATGGTGTGCCCTTCTGGCACGGGGGTTCCTCTCTGTTCTGCGGCACGTTCCTCGCCCGCCCGCCCACCCGACACGGTCGGCCGACAGGCCCGGCTCACCCCGGGGCTCCGCCCCGGACCCCGCCAGTCTCCCACCCACCTGACGGAGTTCCCCGAGAGGCCGGGTCCTCGGGCTCGGGGAAGGCGCGGGGGCGGGCTCTCGGGCACTCGAGAGGGACCGGGGGCTTCGCCCCTGCACCCCAGTAGGCCTGTTCGACGCAGTCGGCCCGGGGGGGGTGCTTCCGTGACTCGGGAGGCGGCGGGGGCTTCGCCCCCTGCACCCCCGGCAGGCCTGTCCGACGCAGTCGACCTGGGGCCCCGGGCCTCCAAGCTCGGGGGCAGGTGAGGGCTTCGCTCCCGCGCCTGGCGGCCGTCCGAAGCGGTCAGCCCGCGGGGGGGGCGGGGCTTCGCCCCTGCACCCCGGCAAGTCCGTCCGACGCAGTCGACCCGGGGCCCAGGGTTTCCAAGCTCGGGGCATGGGGACGCCCCGCCGGCCGACTGCGTCGGAGGACGGACGGCGGGAGGCGAAGCCTCCACCCGTGCTGCGATCGAGCCGTTCCCGAAGCACGGAGGCTTCAGCCCCGGGCCGACCGCGTCGGACGGCCCTCGGGGTGCGAGGGGCGAAGCCCTCACCCGCTCTCCCTGAGCCTGGAGGGCCCCATCTGCGGGCCGACCGCGTCGGAGGGCCGCCAGGCGCGGGGCGAAGCCCTCACCTGCTCCCCGAGCACTGCGCCCTTGAAACCGGAGGCAGGCCGGGGCTGCGCCGGCCGCCTCCTCGGAGCCCCGGCTACTGCTGGGGGTGGTGGGGCGGGATCGGGGGCAGGTCGCCTGTCGTTTCGTATGCGGCGAGCATGTCGATGCGGCGGACGTGGCGTTCGTCGTTCGAGAAGGGCGTGGCGAGGAAGGTCTCGACGAACTTCGTCGCCTCGTCGAGGGAGTGCATGCGCGCGCCCACCGCGATCACGTTGGCGTTGTTGTGCTGGCGGCCCAGGGCCGCCGTCTCCTCGCTCCAGGCCAGGGCCGCGCGGACGCCCTTGACCTTGTTCGCGGCGATCTGCTCGCCGTTGCCGGAGCCGCCGATGACGATGCCGAGGGCGTCGGGGTCCGCTGCCGTGCGCTCCGCCGCGCGGAGGCAGAAGGGCGGGTAGTCGTCCTGGGCGTCGTAGATGTGCGGGCCGCAGTCGACGGGGTCGTGGCCCGCCGCCTTCAGCCAGTCGACGAGGTGGTTCTTGAGTTCGTAGCCGGCATGGTCCGAGCCGAGATACACGCGCATGGGACGAGTGTGACACGGCCGTTTCGGGGCAGCAGCCGGGGGTGTCGATCCTGAAAAGGGTGCGCAGGAGGCACGAACCTCAGGGAAACCTCAAGTAACGATTCGGAATCAAAGGTTTTCGAATCCAATCACCTCCGTTTCACTGGACCGGCTCGTACTCCGCTCGTACGGGTTCCAGTGCAACCGGCGCAAAGGAAATCCGTCCCATGACTTCGCAGCCGACCCTGACGAAGGCCGGAAACGGCCCCGGAGGTCCCGGAGAACCCGGTCACGGCCTCCAGGCAGGCCTCAAGAACCGTCACCTGTCGATGATCGCCATTGGTGGTGTCATCGGGGCTGGTCTGTTCGTCGGATCCAGTTCCGGTATCGCCACCGCCGGGCCCGGCATTCTCCTGTCGTACGCCCTCGTCGGCACGCTCGTGGTGCTGGTGATGCGGATGCTCGGGGAGATGTCGGCCGCCAACCCGACCTCCGGGTCGTTCTCCGCCCACGCGGACCGGGCGCTCGGCCCTTGGGCCGGATTCAGCATCGGCTGGCTCTACTGGTTCTTCTGGGTCGTGGTGCTGGCGGTGGAGGCCACCGCGGGCGCCAAGATCCTGGAGGGGTGGATACCGGCGGTGCCCCAGTGGGGGTGGGCGCTGATCGTGATGGTGGTGCTGACCGCCACCAACCTGGTGTCCGTCGGCTCCTACGGTGAGTTCGAGTTCTGGTTCGCCGGCATCAAGGTCGTCGCCATCGCCGCCTTCATCGTGATCGGCGGGCTCGCCGTGTTCGGGCTGCTGCCGGGTGTCGACAGCGAGCAGGCCGGCCTGTCGAACCTCACCGCCCACGGCGGCTTCCTGCCCAACGGGCCGGGGGCCATCCTCACCGGTGTGCTGCTCGTCGTCTTCTCCTTCATGGGCAGCGAGATCGCGACGCTGGCCGCCGGGGAGTCGGAGAACCCGCAGCAGGCCGTGACCAAGGCGACCAACAGCATCATCTGGCGGGTCGCCGTCTTCTACCTGGGCTCGATCCTCGTCGTGGTGTCCCTGCTGCCGTGGGACAGCAAGGCGATCACGGAGAAGGGCTCGTACGTCGCCGCGCTCGACTCGCTCGGCATTCCGCACGCCGGTCAGATCATGAACTTCATCGTGCTGACCTCGGTGCTGTCCTGCCTCAACTCCGGTCTGTACACCGCCTCCCGCATGGCGTTCTCGCTCGGCGAGCGCGGGGACGCGCCGAAGTCGTTCGCCCGGACGACGAGCAACGGTGTGCCGCGTACCGCGATCATCGCGTCCGTGGTGTTCGGTTTCGTGGCCGTCTTCTTCAACTACAAGTTCCCGGACTCCGTCTTCCTCTTCCTGGTCAATTCCAGCGGTGCCGTCGCCCTGTTCGTGTGGCTGGTCATCTGCTTCTCGCAGCTGCGCATGCGGAAGATCATCAAGGCGGAGGCGCCGGAGAAGCTGGTCGTGAAGATGTGGCTGTACCCGTACCTGACCTGGGCCACGGCCGCGCTGATCGTGTTCGTGCTGGGGTACATGCTGACCGACACCGAGCACGACGGCCGGGAGACCGTGCTGCTGTCGCTGCTCGTCGCGGCGATCGTGCTGGTCATCGCCTTCGTGAAGGAGAAGGTCGGTGGCGGTCGCCGGCCCGCCGCGGCGGGCGAGGCGGGTGCCGCCCCGGCCAAGGACGAGGTCTCGGCGGGCTGAGTCCCGGCTTCGGGCCGACCAGGCGTACAGGGGCCCGCGGTGCGTTCGCGTACCGCGGGCCCCTGTCTTCGTGCGCTCACGCACCCCTCTCCAGCGGCGGCGGAGCTGATCGGGGGGCTTCGGAAGGCCTGCCGGATAACGTGACGGGACCTGTCAGGTTATCCGGCCACCCTCGGTGCCATGAGCTCCGAGAACCGCATCACCGACCTGTTCGCGCTCCGCCCCGGCGACCCCGGCGCGGCAGGGCGGCCTGCTCCTGACGACCCGGCGCATGGACCGGGTGACCGTCGACCCCGGGTCCCGCACGGCCCGTATCCAGGCGGGGGTGCGCTGGGGGCAGGTCGTGGCGGCCGCCGTGCCCCACGGGCTGGCGCCGCTCAACGGCTCCGCGCCGGGCGTCGGGGCCGTGTCGTACACGCTGGGCGGCGGACTGGGCATCCTGGCGCGGGAGTTCGGCTACGCGGCGGACCATGTGCGCTCGCTCGACGTCGTCACCGCGGACGGACGGGAGCGCCACGTCACGCCGGAGCGGGAACCTGGGCTGTACTGGGCGCTGCTCGGCGGCGGGCCCGGGCTCGGCGTCGTCACCGGGCTGGAGATCGGCCTCGTACCGGTGCGCACGCTGTACGGCGGGTCGCTGGCGTTCGACGGCCACCGGGTCGACCCGGTGGCCGTGCTGCGGGCGTACGAGGAGTGGACGCGGACCGTGCCCGACTCGCTGACCTCGTCCTTCGCGGCCGTGCCGTACCCGGACCTGCCGGGCCTGCCGCCGCACCTGCGCGGGCGGTACGTCATCTCCGTACGCGTGGCCTGCACCGGCCCCGACGGGGAGCGGCTCACCGCCCCGCTGCGGGAGATCGGGCCGGTGCTCGACGACGCACTGCGCGTGATGCCGTACGCCGAGAGCCACACCATCCACAGCGACCCGGACGTCCCGCACACCTACTACGGGGACAGCGCCGTGCTGAGCGGGCTGGACGTCGACCTGGCCGCGAAGGTGCTGGCCAGGACCGGGCCGGGCGCCGGCGCGATGTGCGTCGTGCAGATCAACCACCTGGGCGGGGCGCTGGCCCGCCCCGCGCCGAACGCGGTGCCGTTCCGCGCCGGGCGTTTCCTGGTGCGGCTGCTGACGATGGGCGAGCGCGAGAAGGCGCGTGCGCTGCTGGACCCGGCGCTCGCGGTGCTGGCCCCGGTGACCCTGGGCCGTGCGCTGAACTTCGCCTTCGGGGCGGGCGACCGCACCGAAGGGCTGTACGACCCCGTGACGCGCGCGAGGCTCGCCGGGCTGAAGCAGCGCTTCGACCCGGCGAACCTCTTTCGCGCACCCTTCGAGGTCAGCGCTCGATGAGCTTCCAGGCGGTGGGCAGCGCGCCCATCGCCAGGGCGGCCTTGAGGGCGTCGCCGATCAGGAACGGGGTGAGGCCGGCCGCGATCGCAGCGGTGGCGGACATGCCGGTGGCCAGGGCCAGGTAGGGCACGCCGACGGCGTAGATGATCACCTCGCCCAGCACCATCGTGCCCGCCGTGCGCAGCACGGAGCGGTCGGCGCCGCGCCGGGCCAGGGCGCCCACCACGGCGGAGGCGAGGATCATGCCGAGGATGTAGCCGAAGGAGGGGGCGGCGGCGCCCGAGGTCCCGCCCGCGAACCACGGCACGCCCGCCATGCCGGCCAGGGCGTACAGCACGAGCGAGAGGAAGCCGCGGCCCGCGCCGAGGGCCGTGCCGACCAGCAGCGCGGCGAAGGTCTGGCCGGTCACCGGGACCGGGGAGCCCGGCACGGGCACGGAGATCTGGGCGGCGAGGCCGGTGAGCGCGGCTCCGCCGAGCACGAGGGCCGCGTCCCGGACTCGGGAGGCGGGCAGGAGGTCGGCGAGGACCTGGCCGGTGCGGGCGGGGGCGGCGGCAGCGGTGCTCATGGGGACTCCGCGGGTGGTGTGGGCAGGACGGACACGGTGACGCTATACCGGCGGGCACGAGGCGATCACCATCAGCGGTCGACAAAGGCTCGAACGCGCGCTTGGTGACCTTCCGACAACTGGTGCCTGATACACCGGGTACGGCGTGACACCGGTCACGGAGGCCGGGAGGTTTCGCTCACTCAGGCGCCGGTCGAGGGGACTGTAGGGTTTCACCAAAAGGAGCCGCCGGGCGGCTCCCGCGCCGCCAGTGACCGGACGATCACGTGCCGTGCCGCACCTGTCCACATGATGGGCGGCGGCCGCCTCCGCGTGGCCGTCCGCCCAGACTGGCGGCGTTTTTGCCCTCAGCACGCCATCTCACGCATTGGACGCACCACGCCCATGCCCAGCACCACCACCGGGACGCCGCCGAGCACCGACGGCGCCGCCCTGTCCCACGGCCTGAAGCAGCGCCATCTGTCGATGATCGCCCTCGGCGGGGTGATCGGCGCCGGACTGTTCGTCGGCTCCGGCGCGGGCATCGCCGCCGCCGGGCCCTCGATCGTCCTCGCCTATGCCCTCTCCGGCCTCCTCGTGATGCTCGTGATGCGGATGCTGGGCGAGATGTCGGCCGCCTACCCGTCGTCGGGGTCGTTCTCCGCGCACGCCGAGCGGGCGATCGGCCCGTGGGCGGGCTTCACGGCGGGCTGGTCGTTCTGGGTGCTGCTGTGCACGGCCGTCGGCCTGGAGGGCATCGGCGCCGCGAAGATCGTGACGGGCTGGCTGCCGGGGACGCCCGAGTGGGCATGGGTGGCACTGTTCATGGTGGTCTTCTGCGCCACGAACCTCGCCGCCGTGAAGAACTTCGGCGAGTTCGAGTTCTGGTTCGCCGCGCTGAAGGTCGGCGCGATCACCCTGTTCCTGGTGCTGGGCGTGCTGGCGATCGCCGGCGTGCTGCCCGGAACGGACTCCCCGGGCCTGAGCCACCTCACCGGCGAGGGCGGCTTCCTGCCCAACGGCGGCGAGGGCCTGGTCATCGGCCTGCTCGCGTCCGTCTTCGCCTACGGCGGCCTGGAGACGGTCACCATCGCGGCGGCCGAGTCGGAGAACCCGGTCAAGGGGGTCGCCAGCGCGGTGCGGACCGCGATGTGGCGTATCGCGGTGTTCTACATCGGCTCGATGGCGGTCATCGTCACCCTCGTCCCGTGGGACTCCGAAGAGGTCGTGGCGAAGGGCCCGTACGTCGCCGCGCTCGACGAGCTCGGCATCCCGGGCGCCGGGCAGCTGATGAACGTCGTGGTGCTGGTGGCGCTGCTGTCGGCGATGAACGCCAACGTCTACGGCGCCTCGCGCATCGCCTACTCGCTGGTGGAGCGCGGGCAGGGGCCGAAGGGGCTGGGCCGGGTGTCCGGCGGGGTGCCGCGGATCGCGGTGCTGGCCTCCTGCGTGTTCGGCTTCCTGTGCGTGGTGCTGAGCTACTGGCGGCCCGACGACGTCTTCGCCTGGCTGCTGAACATGATCGGCGCGGTGATCCTGGTCGTCTGGATCTTCATCGCCGTCTCCCAGCTGCGGCTGCGCCGCCGGCTGGAGCGGGAGGCGCCGGAGCGGCTGGCCGTGCGGATGTGGGCGTTCCCGTGGCTGACCTGGGTGGCGCTGGCGGGCATGGCCGGGATCTTCGTCCTGATGGCCCGGCAGCCGGACACCCGCGTGCAGCTGTACTCGACGGGCGGCATGACGCTGTTCCTCGCGGCGGTCGGCTACGCCTGGCAGAAGGCACGCGCCGGTCGCTGACGCCCGTCCGCATACAAGGCCCCCGTCCACGGGGGCCTTTTTGTGTCCCTGGGCACCCACAGGCGCTCTCCTGCTGCTAGCGTGCAGTTGCAAGTAGCTTGCAATAAGAGGTTCGAAGGGGACCCGCCATGCCCGTCTACACGCTGCCTGACCTGCCGTACGACTACTCCGCGCTCGCCCCCGTGATCAGCCCCGAGATCATCGAGCTGCACCACGACAAGCACCACGCGGCCTATGTGAAGGGCGCCAACGACACGCTGGAGCAGCTGGCCGAGGCGCGGGACAAGGAGCAGTGGGGCTCGATCAACGGGCTGGAGAAGAACCTGGCCTTCCACCTCTCCGGGCACATCCTGCACTCGATCTACTGGCAGAACATGACCGGCCCGAAGGACGGCGGCGGTGAGCCGCTCGCCCAGGACGGGGTCGGGGAGCTGGCGGAGGCGATCAGGGAGTCGTTCGGCTCGTTCGCCGCGTTCAGGACGCAGCTGTCCAAGGCCGCCGCGGCCACCCAGGGCTCCGGCTGGGGCGTCCTGGCCTACGAGCCGCTCAGCGGGCGGCTGATCGTCGAGCAGGTCTACGACCACCAGGGCAACGTCGGCCAGGGCTCGACGCCGATCCTGGTCTTCGACGCCTGGGAGCACGCCTTCTACCTGCAGTACCGCAACCAGAAGGCGGACTTCGTCGAGGCGATGTGGCAGGTCGTCAACTGGCAGGACGTGGCCCGCCGTCACGAGGCGGCCAAGGCGCGCGCGGACGTACTGCTGCCGGCTCCCTGAGAGCCTTTCCCGTCGCCCTGCCTCGTGATCGTCTTCTCACCCTTCACGCGGGCAGGCGGAGAGAAGGAAAGCCCCCGCGCGGACGTGACGCGCGGGGCTTTCCCGTGCCGGTGCGAGGAGGTCAGTCGATGCCGCGCAGGTAGATCCGGCTGCGGTCCTTCCCCGCCGGGGCGACGGTGATGTCCAGGGAGTCCAGCTCACCGTCACACGGAGCACAGACCTGGCCCGCGGTGACGCCGTCGAGGGTCTCCGGCTCGGCCAGGCCCAGGTGGGCGAAGGGTGCGGTGGGCTCGTAGCCGGCCGGGGCGGCGGCCCTCTTCCGGTGGACCGGCTGGTGCTCCGGGTCGAGCCCGTCGACGAAGCCGTCGACCTCGCCCGCGGGCAGGACGAAGGCCAGCAGCAGCACGTCGTCCTGGAAGCCCTTCTGCCGGGCGCCCAGGCGCTGCGTGGCCGTCCGCGGGACGGTCACCCCGAGGTCCTGGGCGACCCGCGTGAACCCGACGCCCTTCACCCAGTACGGCACCCGCTGTCCACCGGAGTCCGACCGGGAACCGGCGTCCGTGGAGGAACGGGCGTCCGTGCCGCCACTCCCGGTCCCGCACCCCGCGAGCACCGCGACGGCCAGCACGGTGACCAGTCCCACGGCGGCCCGTACACCGACTACTGGCACTCGTCCCACACCATGCACATCCAGATGTGAACAGGCTTGCGCCGGTTGCCTCTTGCAGAAGATCTTCACGACGGGAGCAGGCGCTTCCGCCGGCCCTGCCGGGGCGTCAGGTGGTGGGGACGTTGAGCGACAGCAGGCCCGTGGTGCCGGTGTCCGGGTCCAGTCGGAGTTCGGTGAGGGCCGCGTTGTGCAGGCGGGGGAAGACGCGGCGGTACTCGGCGAGCGGGATGTGCAGCAGTCGGCACAGCACCAGGCGCAGCAGGGTGTTGTGGGCGACGACCAGGACCCGTTCGCCGGGGTGGGCAACCGCGATGCGGTGCAGGGCGGCGGCACCGCGCCCGGAGGCGGCGGCCGGGTCCTCGGCGCCGGGGAAGCGGTGAGCCACCGGGTCGGCCCGGTAGGCGTCCGCGTGGGCCGGGTCCTGCTCGGCGAACTCCGCGAGCGTACGGCCCTCCACCACCCCGAAGTCGCATTCGCGCAGGTCCGGTTCGCGGCGCGGGGTGAGGCCGAGCGCCGCGCAGGCGGGCTCGGCGGTGGCCACCGCGCGGGACAGCGGCGAGGTCCACACCGCGTCGACCGGGTGCTCGCCGATCCAGCGGCCCAGGGACCGCGCCTGGGCACGGCCGGTGTCGGTGAGCGCGATGTCGCTGACGCCGGCGTAGCGGTTCTCGGCGTGCCAGACGGTCTGTCCGTGGCGGGCGAGGAGGAGGGTGGCGGTCATGGACCGCCAGTATGGCGCTCCGCCCGGCCGCGCGCATGCGCCGCCACCGGGCCCGGCAGCCAGCCGCGGGACTCCAGCGCGTCCAGAAGGCGGAGGTAGGGGGCGGTGAAGCGGGCCGTGTTCTGGGGGTGGACGGTGGTGCGGATGCGGACCATGCGGTCGGTGACGTCGGTCAGCGGGGTTCCGGTCGTCGCGTGGCAGGCCAGCGCGGCCATGCCCAGGGCCGGTTCGGTCTGCTGCGGAACGCGGGCCGGGCGGCCCAGGATGTCGGCGCGCAGCTGGTTCCAGTAGGTGCTGCGGGCGCCGCCCCCGGTGAAGGTGAGCGGGCCGTCGAGGGGGGCGCCCAGGTGGTGCAGGTAGTCCAGGCAGAGCCGTTCGGCCAGGCCGACGCCCTGGAGGAGGGCGGCCCACCGGTCGGCCTCGTCCGCGGGCTCGCCGAGGAGGAGGAAGGTCGCCTCGGGGGCCAGGAACGGGAACCGCTCCCCCGGCGAGACCAGCGGGTAGGCGATCGCCCCGGACGGTTCGAAGGCGGCGGCCCGGGCGTCCAGGGCGGCGGGATCGGCCCCGGGGAAGGCCGCCGGGAGCGCCCCCGCCCCGACGCTGGACGCCCCGCCCGGCAGCCAGGTGCCGTCCGGGGCACGGTGGTTGTAGACCACGCCGGCCGGGTCCCGGACGGGGTCGCGGGCGGCGCCCTTGAGGACGAGCGTGGTGCCGAGGACCGAGTTCCAGGCGCCGGGGCGCAGGGCGCCCGAGGCGACCTGGGCGGCGCAGCCGTCGGTCATCCCGGCGATCACCGGGGTGCCGGCCGGGATGCCGGTGGCGTCGGCGGCGGCCGGGCCGACCTCGCCGAGGCGGGTGCCGGGGCGGACGACGTGGGGCAACAGCCCTTGCGGCAGGCCGAGTCCGGCGAGAGCAGCCTCTGGCCAGGCGTCGCGCTCCAGGTCGTAACCGGTCTTCAGGGCGTGGCTGGAGTCGGCGGGGGGCAGCTCGCCGGTGAGGCGGGTGACGATCAGGTCGGGCTGGTGCGCCAGGCGCAGACCGTGCTCCCGCACCGCGGGGCCGTACTCCGCCAGCAGCCACAGCGCCTTCGGCAGCGCCCAGGTGTCCTGCACCGCGAGCCCCGCCCGCCGGGCCCGGGCCGCCTCACCGGCCGCGCGGGCGTCGTCGTACATCAGCGCGGGGGTGGCCGGGCGCCCCGAGGCGTCCGTCAGCAGGACGGTGCCGGAGGTGCCGCACACCGCGAGCCCGCCGATCCGTACGCCGTGCAGTGCGGCGAGCGCGGACCGGGAGGCCGCGCACAACGCCGTCCACCACTGCCGCGGGTCCTGCTCGTGCCGCGGCCCGTCCCGCCGTCCGGTCAGCGGGGCCGAACCGGCGCCGAGGACCGTGCCGTCGGCGGTGGCGGCCAGCACGCGCACGCTCTGGGTGCCGAGGTCGATGCCGAGCCACGCCTCGTCGGTGACGCCCCGGTCCGCCATCCCCACCTCCCGCTCCGGCGTGTGAACTTCTCACTCTGCACCGATATTTTCCCGTGCGCGAGGGATTGACGCCCCCCTTGGGCCGTAACACCCTCTGTTAGCGAGTCGACTCGACGTGTTACCCCAGACCGGCCCGGACCCACGGAGGTCACGGATGGACACGCACGTGCACGACCGCCGCCGCTTCCTCGCACTGACCGCCGCCGCCGCGGCGGCGCCCCTGCTCACGGCCTGCGGCGCCGGTTTCGGCGGGGACGGGAACAAGGGCGACGGCTCCGCCGCCGACGACGTCACCGGCTCCTTCGACTGGCGGCGCGAGAAGGGCACCACCGTCAAGGCCCTGCTGAACAAGCACCCCTACACGGACGCCCTGCTGGCCGACCTGAAGGCGTTCACCGAGAAGACCGGCATCGAGGTCGAGTACGACGTGTTCCCCGAGGACAACTACTTCGACAAGCTCACCGTGGACCTGTCCAGCGGGCGGGCCTCCTACGACGTGTTCATGCTGGGCGCGTACATGGTGTGGCAGTACGGGCCGCCGGGCTGGCTGGAGGACCTCGGCCCGTGGATGCGCAACTCCTCCGCCACCGGCGCGGAGTGGGACCGGACGGACTTCTTCCCCAACCTCCTCCAGGCCGGCCAGTGGTCGCTGAAGGCGGGCGCACCGCTCGGGCGGGGCGGGCAGTACGCGCTGCCGTGGGGCTGGGAGACCAACGTCGTCGCCTACAACACCGAGGTGTTCGGCAAGCTCGGGCTGAAGCCCGCCGAGACCTTCGAGGAGCTGGTGGACCTCGCCGCGACCATCAAGCGCAGGGCGCCCGGTGCCGGTTTCGACGGCATGTACGGGATCGCCGTACGCGGGTCGCGGAGCTGGGCCACCATCCACCCCGGCTTCATGACCATGTACGCCCGCAACGGGCTGAAGGACTTCACGGTCGACGGCGGGAAGCTCACCCCCGCCATGAACAGCCCCGAGGCCGTCGCCTTCACCGAGGACTGGACGCGCATGGTGAAGCGGGGCGGGCCGCCGTCGTGGACGTCGTACACCTGGTACCAGTGCTCCAGCGACCTCGGCGCGAAGAAGGCCGGGATGCTGTTCGACGCCGACACCGCCGCCTACTTCCAGGCGGTGGAGGGGGCCGGCCCGGCCTCCGGGAAGATCGCCTTCCACCCCGGCCCGAAGGGCCCGGACGGCTCGCTCGCCACCAACATGTGGATCTGGTCGCTCGGCATGAACGCCAGGAGCAGGCGCAAGAGCGCCAGTTGGCTGTTCCTGCAGTGGGCGACCGGGAAGGAGCACCTGCGCACGTCCGCGCTCACGCACCACCACATCGACCCGGTGCGCCGGTCGGTCGCCGAGGACGCCGCGTACCGCAACAAGATGCGGCACCTGCCCGGCTTCCTCGACACCTTCGAGACGGTCGTCGACCAGACACGGATCCAGTTCACGCCGCAGGCGCAGTTCTTCGACGCCACCACCAGCTGGGCCGCGGCCCTGCAGGAGATCTACGGCGGAAAGAGCGCCCGGTCGGTGCTGGACGGGCTCGCGGACGACCTCGCCGGCAAAGTGGGCCAGTGATGCGGCTCGCGCTGCGCCCGTACCTCCTGATCGTCCCGGCCCTGCTGCTGACGTGCGGGATCCTGTACCCGTTCGGACTCGGCCTGTACTACACGCTGTTCGACTTCTCGGCGAGCAAGCCGCAGCCCGACATGGTGGGGTGGGAGAACTACCGGGCCGTCTTCACGCAGGAGGCGTTCTGGAACTCGGCGTGGGTGACCGTGCTGTACGCGGTCGGGGCCGCCGCCGTCGAGACCGTGCTCGGGGTGTCCGTCGCGCTGCTGCTGCACCGGCCGACGCGCGTGGGACGCGTGCTGGAGAAGGTCCTGATCCTGCCCCTGATGATCGCCCCGGTGATCGCGGCGATCATCTGGAAGCTGATGCTCCAGCCGTCGGTCGGGGTCGTGAACCATCTGCTCGGGCCCTTCGGGCTCGGTGACGTGCAGTGGACCGACACGCCGACGGGCGCGCTGCTGTCGTCGATCGCCGTGGACGTGTGGGTGTACACGCCGTTCGTGGCGGTCCTGGCGCTGGCCGGGCTGCGGTCGCTGCCCCTGTCGCCCTTCGAGGCGGCGGCCGTGGACGGGGCGGGCTGGTGGTACACCTTCCGGCGGCTGACGCTGCCGATGCTGTGGCCGTACGTGCTGGTCGCGGTGATCTTCCGGTTCATGGACTCGCTGAAGGTGTTCGACATCATCTACGCCCTCACCGAGGGCGGGCCCGGGGACTCGACCGTCGTGCTGCAGATCCGGGCCTATCTGGAGGCGATCCGGTTCCAGCGGTACTCCTTCGGGATCAGCTACACGATCGTGCTGTGGGCCGTGGTGTACCTCGCCGCGATGGCGCTGGTGCGGCACCTGGGACGGATCCAGCGGAAGGCGGCCGAGGCCACATGACGTACACAAGGCGCCTGCTGGGGTGGCTGGCGGACGCCGCCCTCGTCCTGTACTTCGTCTTCGCGCTGTTCCCCGTCGCCTGGATGGTGATCCTGTCGCTCAAGCCCGCCGACCAGCTGTTCAGCACGTACTTCGCCTTCTCGCCGACGCTCGACGGCTACCGGACGGTCCTGGGCGACAGCGAGGGCGTGCCGTTCGTGCGGTTCTTCGTCAACAGCCTGGTGGTGTCGGTGGGCGCGGTCGCGCTGTCGCTGGTGGTGGGGCTGCCGGCGGCGTACGCCTCGGCGCGCCGGCGGTTCAGGGGCTCGGACCACCTGATGTTCACGCTGCTGTCGTTCCGGTTCGCGCCCGAACTGACCGTCATCATCCCGCTGTTCGTGCTGTACCAGAAGCTGGGGCTGTTCGACACCTATGTCGGCATGGTGTGGGTGCTCCAGCTCGTCACGCTGCCGCTGGTGGTGTGGATCATGCGGTCGTACTTCGCCGACCTCAGCCCCGAGTTGGAGCAGGCGGCGCTGCTGGACGGCTACACCCGCAAGCAGGCGTTCTTCCGCGTGGCGCTGCCCCTGGTGAGGCCGGGGATCGCGGCCGTGTCGCTGCTCGCCTTCATCTTCGCCTGGAACAACTTCGTCTTCCCGCTCATCCTCACCTCCCGCGAGGCCCAGACGGTGACCGTGGGCGCGCTGTCCTTCCTCGGCGGGGACCGGCCCAAGTACCACCTGACGGCCGCCGCCGCGCTGGTGTCCGTGGTGCCGCCGCTGCTGCTGGCGCTGACGATCCAGCGGTACCTGGTGCGGGGGCTGTCCTTCGGGGCGGTGAAGTCGTGATCCGGCTGCGCGGGATCCGCAGGCAGTACGGCAGGACCGTCGCGCTGGACGGGCTGGACCTGGACGTGGCGCAGGGCGAGTTCTTCTGCCTGCTCGGGCCGTCCGGCGCGGGCAAGACGACCACGCTGAAGACGATCGCCGGGCTGGAGACGCCCGACGCCGGCACCGTCGAGCTGGACGGGAAGGACATGGCCGGGGTCGAGCCGTACGACCGGGGCGTGGCCATGTGCTTCGAGAGCTACGCCCTCTACCCGCACCGCTCGGCCTACGACAACCTCGCCTCGCCGCTGCGCTCGCCCCGCTACCGCCTGCCCGCCGGCGAGGCCCGGCAGCGCATCGGCGCCATCGCCGAAATGCTCGGCATCGCGGAGCTGCTGGACCGGCCGGTGGGCCGGCTCTCCAACGGCCAGCGGCAGCGCGTCGCGCTCGGCCGGGTGCTGGTCCGGCCCGCCCGGGCCTTTCTCCTCGACGAACCGCTGTCCCACCTGGACGCCAAGCTGCGCCAGCAGATGCGGGCCGAGCTGAAGGCGATCGGCGCGGTGCAGCGCACCACCACCCTGTACGTCACCCACGACTCCGTGGAGGCGCTGGCGCTGGGCGACCGGATCGGTGTCATCCGTGACGGGCGGATCGTGCAGACCGGGACGCGGGAGGAGATCTGGTACCGGCCGTGGGACACCGAGGTCGCGCGGGCCTTCGGGCGGCCCCGGATCAATCTGCTGCCGGGTGTGGTGACGGACGGCGGGGTGCGCGCGGACGGCGGGGCCGAGCTGCCCGTCCGCGCGCAGACGCCCGCCGGCACCCCGGTCCTGGTCGGCGTACGGCCCCGGGACCTGGTGCTGCACGGGGAGGGTCACGAGCTGCACGGCACCGTCTACGTCATCGAGGTCCTCGGCCGGTCCGTGGAGGTCACCGTGCGGATCGGCGGGCAGCGGCTGTCGCTGGTCGCTCCGCGCGGCGCCGCGGCGCACCTGAGGCCGGACGATCCGGTACGGCTCGCCGTGCGGCCTGAGAACCTGCTGCTGTTCGAGGCCGACCGGCCTGAGCGCCCAGGACGACGGATAGAGACGCGATGAGCAGCAGCAGTGCACAGCAGGGGCCCGCGGCCCGCCGGGCGGCGATCGCCGAACGCGTGCTGGCCGACGGCTCGGCGACGGCGGCCGAGCTCGCCGAGCGGTTCGGGGTGAGCCTGATGACCATCCACCGCGACCTCGACGAGCTCGCACGGCAGGGCATCGTGCGGAAGTTCCGCGGCGGGGTGACCGCGCAGCCGTCGGGGGTCTTCGAGTCGAACGTGCAGTACCGGCTGAAGACCATGCGGGCCGAGAAGGCCGCCCTGGCCGAGGAGGCGATACGGCTGATCGAGCCCGGCATGGCGGTGCTGCTCGACGACTCCACGTCCACGCTGGAGATAGCGGGCAGGCTGCGGCTGGGCGAGATCACCCCGCTGACGGTCGTCACCAACTTCCTGGAGGCGATCAACCTGCTGTCGGACCAGCGGGGCATCCACCTGATGGCGCTCGGCGGCGACTACGACCCGCTGCACGCGTCCTTCCTCGGGGTGTCGTGCGTGGCGGCGGTCGAGCAGCTGCGGGTGGATGTGTGCTTCGCCTCCACCTCGGCGGTGCACGGCGGGTACGCCTACCACCAGGAGCAGCACATCGTGTCCGTGAAGCGGGCCATGCTCGACTCGGCCGCGCGCAACGTGCTGCTGGTCGACCACACGAAGCTGGGGCGGGTCGCCCTGCACCGGGTCTGCCCGCTGACCCGTTTCGACCTGCTGCTGGTGGACGACGGGGCGTCGCCCCAGGCACTGCGGGACCTGGACGAGCACAAGGCCGAGTACCGAGTCTGCGCGACGAAGGGCCGTGATGACGGAACTGGAGTTACGTGAGCTGCGCAAGACCTACCGGGCGCGGGGCCGTCCGGCGGTGGACGCCGTACGCGGCCTGGACCTGGACCTGCGGTCCGGGGAGCTGCTGGGGCTGCTCGGACCGTCGGGGTGCGGCAAGTCGACGACCCTGCGGATGATCGCCGGGCTGGAGAGCGTGACCGGCGGGGACATCCGGGTGGGCGGTGCGTCGGTGGTGCGGCTGCCCGCGCAGCGGCGCAACATCGGGGTGGCGTTCGAGAACTACGCGCTGTATCCGCCGCTGACGGTCGCGGAGAACCTGGCGTTCGGGCTGCGGGCCCGCGGGAAGGCCGCCCGGGGCGACGTCGAGCGCCGGGTGAGCGAGATGGCCGAGCGGGTCGGCCTCACCCGTCTCCTCGACGCCCGCCCGGCCGGGCTGTCCAGCGGGCAGAAGCAGCGCGTCGCCCTGGCCCGGGCGCTGATCCGGGAACCCGACGTGCTGCTGCTGGACGAGCCGCTGTCCCACCTGGACGCGGCCGAGCGGGACGCCACGCGCCGTGAGCTCAAGCGCCTGCAGAAGGACCTGGGCCACACCACGATCCTGGTCACCCACGACCAGGAGGAGGCCCTCTCCCTCGCCGACCGGATCGCCGTGATGAAGGACGGGGTGATCCGCCAGCTCGGCACCCCCTACGAGATCTACGACCACCCGGCCGACGTGTTCGTCGCGGACTTCGTCGGCGAGCCCGCGATCAACCTGCTGCCCGGTGTCGCCGGCGACGACGGCCACGCCCGGCTGGCCGGCTCCGCATCGGTCGCCCTGCCCGTGCCGGTCGCCCCGGGCCGCGAGGTGGTCGTCGGCCTGCGCCCCGAGGACCTGCGCCTGGCGCCCGACGGACTGCCCGCCCGGGTCGTCGCTCACGAGCCGCTGCTGGAGGCGGGCATCGCGACCCTCGCGCTGGACGGGGTCGAACGGCACCTGGTCGTGCTCACCGGCCCCGAGGTGCGGCTCGGCCACGGCGAGCGGGTGCGGGTCGCGGCCGGATTCACCCATGTCTTCGACGCCGAGACGGGAGAGACCCTGCGATGACCGAACCGCTGCGCATCGTGGCCGCCGGTGACCACTTCGTGCTGCCCTCGCTGATCGCGCGGGCGGTGGGCGACGAACTGCGCGACCGCCCGTACGCCGTGCGGGAGGTGACGCTGGGCTGGCCCCTGGAGCCCTTCGGGCCGGTGGCCGAGGTGACGGAGGCCAGTGACGCCGAGGACGCGCTGATCGAGGCCCTCGCCGGGGCGCGGGTGCTGGTCACCCAGATGGGCCCGGTCACCGAGCGGGTGCTGGCCGCCTGCCCCGGGCTGCGGCTGGTGGTGGTGTGCCGGGGCGGCCCGGTCAACGTCAACCTGGACGCGGCCGGGAAGCGCGACGTGCGCGTCTGCTTCGCGCCCGGCCGCAACGCCGCCGCGACCGCCGAGTTCACCGTCGGCCTGATGCTGGCGGTGCTGCGCCGCATCCCGCAGGCCCACGACCTGCTGGCCCGGCAGGGCAGTTGGGAGGGCGCGGCGTACTACACCTACGAGCGCGGCGGTCTGGAGCTGGAGGACCTGCCGGTCGGGCTGGTCGGGTACGGGGCCGTGGGCAGCCGGGTGGCGCGCGTGCTGTGCGCGTTCGGCGCGCGGGTGATGGTGTACGACCCCTACGTGCACGGCGACATCCACGGGCTGCGGGTGCCATCGCTGGACGACCTGCTGCGCGGCTCGAAGGTGATCAGCCTGCACGCCCGGCTGACCGAGGAGACCCGCGGCCTGGTCGGCGCCCGCGAACTGGCCCTGCTGCCGCACGGTGCGGTGGTGGTGAACGCGGCGCGCGGCCCGCTGCTGGACGAGGAGGCGCTGTGCGACGCGCTGGCGAGCGGGCAGGTGTCGGCGGCGGCGCTCGACACCTACGCCCGTGAGCCGCTGCCGTCCGGATCGCGCCTGCTCGGCTTCGCCGACCGGGTGGTCCTCACCCCGCACCTGGGCGGGGCGAGCCGCGCGGTGGCACGGAAGGCGGCGCGGATCGCCGCCGCGGAAGTGGGGCGCTGGGCGCGCGGGGAGCCGCTCGCGCACTGCCTGACCTGAGACCGGGAGGGAAGCCGCATGTACGTCGGTATCGATGTGGGCACGTCGGTGGTCAAGGCGGCGGCCTTCGACGGCACGGGCCGCGAACGGGCCGTCGCGGCACGGCCGGTGGGCCTGTCCCTGCGGGACGGGTGCGTCGAGCAGGACATGGAGGAGGTGTACGCGGCGGTCGTCGCCGTGCTGGCGGAGCTGACCCGGCGGGTGCCGGAGCCGGTGGAGCTGGCGGGGCTGACCGGGCAGGGCGACGGGGTGTGGCTGGTGGACGCCGAGGGCCGGCCGGTGCGGCCCGCCGCCTCCTGGATGGACGGCCGGGCGCACGAACTGCTCGGCCGGTGGCTGGCGGACGGCACCGTGGAGGCGGTGTTCCGGCGCACCGGCAGCACGCTGTTCCCCGGCTGCCCGGGCCCGCTGCTGGCCTGGCTGGACCGGCACGAGCCGGCCGCGCTGGACGCCGCCGCCACCGCCCTGTACTGCAAGGACATGGTGTTCCTGCGGCTGACCGGGGCACCGGCGACGACGGACGTGTCGGACGCGTCGATGCCGTTCCTCGACCCGCGCACCCGCCGCTACGACGACCGGGTCGTGGAGCTGCTCGGCCTCACCCACCGCCGCGGGCTGCTCGCCCCGGTCAGCGACCCGGTGGCGACGGCCCGGACGCGCGGCGAGGGCCTGCCGGCCGGCACCCGGATCGCCAACGGCCCCTACGACCTGCCCGCGTGCGCGCTGGGCGCGGGCGTCACCGCCCCCGGCGACGGACTCCTCATCGTCGGGACCTGCCTGGCCGCCCTGGTCGCCACCACCGAGCTGGACCTGACCGGCGAACCGGCCGGGCTGTACATCTCCACCGACCGGCCCGGGCACTGGCTGCGCGCCATGCCCGCGATGGTCGGCACGGCGGCGCTGGACTGGGTGCTGTCGACCACGGGTGTGGCGCACGCGGAGGTGGACGGGCTGCTGGCCGAGACCCCGCCCGGGGCGCACGGGGTGCGGGTCCTGCCGTACTTCGCGCCGTCCGGGGAGCGCGCCCCCTTCGTCGAGCCGCGGCTGCGCGCCGAACTCACCGGTGTGTCCCTGGAGTCCACCAAGGGCGATCTGATCCGCGCGACCTGCGAGGGCATCGGGTACGCGGCCCGGCACTGCCTGGAGGCGGCGGGCCTGACCGGGACCCTGGCCGTGTGCGGCGGCGGCACCCGCTCGCCGGCCTGGATGCGGCTGCTGGCCGACGTGCTGGGCCGGCCGCTGCGGGTGGTCGAGGGCGAGGTGGGCGCGCGCGGCGCGGTGCTCGCGGCGGCCGAACGGTACGGGGTCGATCTGGACGCGGCGGTGTGGACGGAGCCGACCGCCGTCGTCGAGCCGGACGCGGCCCGGGCCGCGTCGTACGCGAAGGGGTACGAGGAGCACCTGGACCGGCTGGCCCGGGCACGGGCCCGGGCACGGGGCTGAACTCGGCCATACCGGGGCATGATGGACCCGGCGGGCTGACGAGGACGCGGTGATCGGAGAGGTGGGCCATGATCCACAGGTGGTGCCCGACATGCCGGGCCTGGCACGACTTCCGCAAGCTCGACGCCGACGAGAAGGCGGCGGTGCGCGCGGAGAGGGGAGCGCGCCACTACGTCGACGATCTCTGGCGCTGCACCGCGCGGGGCTGCCTGTGGTACCAGCCGCACCTCAACGCGAGAGGCGGCGGCGTGCTCCCCGAGAGGTTCCGGGAGGAGCCCGCCGCCGCCGAGTGAGTCCTACAGGTTGCTGAAGTCCGGGCCCTTGGTGCGGGTGCGCTTGATCTCGTAGAAGCCGGGGACCGAGGCCACGGCGAGGGTGCCGTCCCACAGGCGGGCGGCCTCCTCGCCCTTGGGGGCCGGGGTGACGACCGGGCCGAAGAAGGCGATCTGCTCGCCGTCGGGGCCGGGCACGGCGATGACCGGGGTGCCGACGTCCTGACCGACCTTCTCGATGCCCTCCTTGTGGGAGGCGCGCAGCTGCTCCTCGTACGGCGTGTCGTCCCAGTGGTCCAGGAGCGACTCGGGCAGGCCGACGTCCCGCAGGGCGGCGGCGACGGCCTCCTTCTCGGGGCCCATGCCCTGGTTGTGGATGCGGGTGCCGAGCGCGGTGTACAGGTCGCCGAGGACGTCGGCGCCGTGCTCCTCCTGGGCCGCGATGACGACCCGGACGGGACCCCACGCCTTGGTGGCGAGCATCTCCCGGTACGCCTCGGGAAGCTCGTCGAGCTTGTTCTCGTTGAGGACGGCGAGGCTCATCACATGCCAGCGGACCTCGATGTCCCGGACCTTCTCCACCTCCAGGACCCAGCGGGAGGTCATCCAGGCCCAGGGGCACAGCGGGTCGAACCAGAAGTCGACCGGGGTGGCGGGGGTCGTGGCGTCCGACATGTCTCTCCTCACAAGGAACCGTTTCTCCGGGGAACACCGCCGCTCGGCCCGGCCATTCCCGGCTGCCCGCCGTCAGCAGCGCGTGGCAGGATCGGTGCTGTTCAGCCGTATCCGCGACGTGTGAGGGAGTGCCGCCCGTGCCCGGTGAGAATCTGTCCCGCGACGAGGCCCGGGAACGGGCCGCCCTGCTGTCCGTCGACGGGTACGAGGTGTCCCTCGACCTGCGGTCCGCGGTCGGCGAGCACAGCGGTGACGGGCCCCGTACGTTCCGCTCCGTCACCACGATCCGGTTCCGCTGCAACGAGCCGGGGGCGGCCACCTTCGCGGATCTCATCGCCCCGAGCGTGACGTCCGTCACCCTCAACGGCCGGGACCTCGACCCGGGCCAGGTCTTCGACGGCTCCCGTATCACGCTGGAGGACCTGGCCGCCGACAACGAACTGGTGGTGGACGCGCAGTGCGCCTACTCCCGCACCGGCGAGGGCCTGCACCGCTTCGTCGACCCGGAGGACGGCGAGGTCTACCTGTACACGCAGTACGAGCCGGCCGACTCCCGCCGGGTGTTCGCGAACTTCGAGCAGCCCGACCTCAAGGCCCCGTTCCGCTTCGAGGTGCGGGCGCCGGAGGGCTGGACGGTGTGGAGCAACGGGGCCGGCTCGCGGACGGACGGGGTGTGGCGGTTCGCGGAGACCAAGCCGATCTCCACGTACATCACCTGTGTCGTCGCGGGGCCGTACCACTACGTGACGGACACCTATGAGCGGGTGTTCGAGGACGGCACGCGGCTGGAGATCCCGCTCGGCGCGATGTGCCGCAAGGGCCTGGCGCCGCACTTCGACCCGGAGGACGTCTTCCTGGTCACCAAGCAGGGCCTGGACTTCTTCCACGACCACTTCGACTACCCGTACCCGTTCGGCAAGTACGACCAGGCGTTCGTACCCGAGTACAACCTGGGCGCGATGGAGAACCCGGGTCTGGTGACCTTCCGGGAGGAGTTCATCTTCCGGGGGAAGGTGACGCGGGCCTCCTACGAGGGCCGGGCCAACGTGATCCTGCACGAGATGGCGCACATGTGGTTCGGCGACCTGGTCACCATGGAGTGGTGGGACGACCTGTGGCTGAAGGAGTCCTTCGCCGACTTCATGGGCGCCTTCTCGCTGGTCGGCGCGACCCGCTTCACCGACGGCTGGATCACCTTCGCCAACCGCCGCAAGGCGTGGGCGTACCGGGCCGACCAGCTGCCCTCCACCCACCCGATCACCGCCGACATCCGCGACCTGCAGGACGCCAAGCTCAACTTCGACGGCATCACGTACGCCAAGGGCGCCTCCGTGCTCAAGCAGCTGGTGGCGTACGTCGGCCAGGACGCGTTCCTGGAAGGCGCCCGGCGCTACTTCAAGCGGCACGCGTACGGCAACACGCGCCTGGGCGACCTGCTGGCGGTGCTGGAGGAGACCAGCGGCCGGGACATGGCGGCGTGGGCGCGCTCCTGGCTCCAGACGGCGGGGGTCAACTCGCTGACGCCGCAGGTGCTGCTGGACGCACAGGGCCGGATCGACGAGCTGGCGGTGCTCCAGGAGGCCGCCGAGTCGCACCCCGAACTGCGGCCGCACCGGGTGGCGATCGGCCTGTACCGGCGCACCGAGGACGCCGGCGAAGCGGCGGCGCTGGAGCGCTACGCGCGCGTGGAGACGGACGTCGACGGGCCGCGTACGGTCGTGGCGGAGCTGGCGGGCGCAAAGGCCCCGGACCTGGTGCTGGTCAACGACGACGACCTGACGTACTGCAAGACCCGGTTCGACGCGGCCTCGCTGGCGGCCCTGCGGCGCGAACTCGGCTCCATGACCGATCCCCTGGCGCGGGCGCTGTGCTGGTCGGCGCTGTGGAACATGACGCGGGACGCGCTGCTGCCGGCGCGGGAGTTCATCGGCCTGGTGGTGCGGTTCGCGGGCCAGGAGACCGACATCGGCGTGCTGCAGATGCTGCACGCGTGGGCGGAGTCGGCGGCGGTGCACTACACCGCGCCTGAGCGGCGGGCGGCGGCCGGGCGGGAGCTGTGCCAGGCGGCCTCGGTCCAGCTGTACGCCGCCGAGCCCGGCAGCGAGCAGCAGCTGGCCTGGGCGCGGTTCTTCGCGCGGGTGGCCGATGTGCCGGCCGCCTTCGAGCTGCTGAGCGGGCTGCTGGACGGCACGGCCGAGGTGCCGGGCCTGGAGGTGGACCAGGAGCTGCGCTGGGCGTTCCTGCACGCGCTCGCGGTGCACGACGTGGCCGGTGAGAAGGAGCTGGCCGCGGAACTCGCCCGGGACGACACGGCGTCCGGAAAGCGCCACCAGGTGCGCTGTCTGGCCGCCCGCCCGCACGCCGCCGTCAAGGCGCAGGCGTGGGCGCAGGTCGTGGAGTCCGACGAGCTGTCCAACGCGCTGGTGGAGGCGACCATCGCCGGGTTCGCGCAGCCGTCCCAGCGGGAGCTGACCGCCCCGTACACGGACCAGTACTTCGCGGCCATCGAGCGCGTCTGGAACGAGCGCTCCATCCAGATCGGCATGGACATCGTGCGGGGCCTGTTCCCCTCGCTGCAGGACTCGCCGCAGACCCTGGAGGCGACGGACGCGTGGCTGGCCGCCCACCAGGACGCCGCCCCGGCGCTGCGCCGGCTGGTGCTGGAGGCCCGGGACGACCTCGCACGCGCGCTGCGCGGACAGGCGTACGACGCGGCGGCCTCCTGACCAGGAGCTTTGGCCTGAGGTCGGGCCGGCGGTGACCGTTACGAAATTCAGGCAATGAGGCCGTGACCCCTGGGCCGCACCCGAACCGACCAGGGGTTTCGGCATCCGAACACGCGTACTTTAGGGCCTCCTTGTCCGCATATGTCGACGGACCTGTAACAACGGTTAAAGAGGGGAGCGGGTGCGGGAGATTCCGGGACATGAACCACAACACCCCGCTCTCCCCCCGCCCCCTGCGCCACCTGCCGCACGGCCGGCACCGGGTGATGACCGTCGCGCAGCTGCGCTCGCACGGTGTGACGGCCGCCGCGACGACCGAGCAGTGCCGGCCCGGCGGCCCCTGGCAGCAGTTCCTCCCGGGCGTCGTCCTGCTCCACCCGGGCCCGCCGACCAGCGAGGAGCGGCTGCACGCGGTGCTGCTGTACACGGCGCGGGAGCGGGGCACCGGGGTACCGGTCCAGCCCGGCGCGGACGAGGCCCCGCCCCCGGTGTACACCGAGGCGATGATCACCGGGTTGGCCGCGCTGACCCTGCACGGCTTCGCCTCCGCTCCCCCGCTGCCGTCCCTGGAGGTCGTCGACGTCCTGGTGCCCCGGCTGCGGCGGCTGCGCTCGACGGGCTGCGCGCGGATCGTGCGCGCCGCCTCGCTGCCCGCCCCGCAGCAGGTCACAGGCCTGCCGGTGGCCCCGGTGCCGCGCGCGCTGGCCGACGCGGTGGCCGGGCTGGAGGACGCGGGGATGGTGCGCCGGCTGCTGACCGAGGCGGTGCGCGCCGGGCACTGCGAACCGGCCGCGGTGGTGCGGGAGCTGAACCAGGCGCGGCTGCTGAGCCGCCCGCACGTGGTGGAGGCGGTGGACTCCCTGCTGGCCGAGGGCCGGGCGATCGCGGAGGACCGGCTGTACCGGATGGTGCGCGCGTACGGCCTGCCGGACCCGGTGTGGAACGTGGACCTCAGGCTGCCCGGCGGCCCGTACCTCGGCGGCCTGGACGCCTACTGGCCGGAGCAGGCGGTGGCGGTGGAGCTGGACACCCGGGCGCCCCGCCAGGACGACGACGCACTGGGGGCGGAGTACGTCCGCAAGCGGGAGCACCTGGAACGGCTGGGCATCACGGTCGTGTACGTCACGCCCAGGAAGCTGCGGGACGCCATGGAGCAGCAGGCGACGGTGATCCGCACGGCGCTGATGGCCTCCGGCGACCGGGACCCGGCCGCGTACGTGGTGGTGCTGCCGCGGTAGCGCGCGGGCGGGTGGGTAATGTCCGGGGATGCGACAGGAGTTGAGGGTGGCGGCCTACGCCGTGTGCGTGCGCGACGGGCAGATCCTGCTGGCCCGGTGGGTGGCCCGGGACGGCACGAAACTGTGGACGCTGCCGGGCGGCGGCATGGAGCACGGCGAGGACCCGTACGACACCGTGGTCCGGGAGGCCGACGAGGAGACCGGCTACGCCGTCGAGCCGGTCGCCCTCCTCGGCATCGAGTCCTTCCAGCGCGTCTACCCCCGTCCGTTCGGCGCCAAGGCCGACTTCCACGGCCTGCGCGTCTTCTACGAGGCCCGGGTCACGGGCGGCGAGCTGCGGCACGAGACCGGCGGCTCCACCGACATGGCCGCCTGGCACGACCTGGACGCCGTCGCGGACCTGGCCCGGGCCGAAGTGCTCGATTCGGGGTTGCGGCTGTGGCGGGAGCGGCCCGCCGTGGGACGAGGGACGGCCGGGGAGGAAGAGGCCGGGGTACCCCGGCAGATGAACGCGAAGTGACCGCTTCCCGGCCGACGCGGAAGAGGTCGCCGACGCCCCGGGTGACCGGCGGGTGAGCCAAGATCCACGTACGGTGATCGGCGCTGCCCGTTGCCGCCGCGTTCACGTGCAGGCCATCCCGACTGCCAACGATCCAGTACGAGCGGGATGTTCGCGGCTGCGAGCGCCCCGCGGCCACTGCCGACGCGTTCGCACTCGGGGAGATCGCGCCATGTCGCGCACACGCTCAGTCACCGGTTCCGTGCCGGGGATCCACCGTCGTTCCGTTCTCGCCGCCACCGGGGCGGTCGCCCTGTCCACGGGCGTCGGCTTCGCCCTGCGGCCCGCCGACAGCCAGGCCGCCACCGGCACCGCCGCCGCGGCCCAGGACTCGGTGCTGGCCTCCTCGCGGCAGGCGCCGGCCGCGCCGCTCGCCCCGTACACCAAGGGCACCACCCTCGCCTCCGTGGCCACGGCGCGCGGCGGCTCCGGCTACCGGCGCCTGGCGGACGGCCCGGGCTGGAAGCGGGTAGTGCGCGACGATCTGGCCGCGCCCAGGCCGGGCCGCGCGGGCCGGCGTACGGCGCTCGCCGCGTTCGTGCAGCTGACCGACCTGCACCTCATCGACGCCCAGCACCCGCTGCGCCTGGAGTACCTGCGCTCCGCCGACGCGCACGCCTGGCGGCCCCACGAGGCGCTGACCGTGCACGGCGCGATCGCCCTGGTGGAGCGGATCAACGCGCTGCGCGGCGCGCCCGTCACCGGGGCCCCGCTGCACTTCGCCATGACCACCGGCGACAACACCGACAACAACGCCACCTGTGAGCTGGAGTGGTTCCTGACGGTGATGAGCGGAGGCCGGATCACCCCCAACACCGGCGACCCGCACCGGTACGAGGGTGTGCAGAACAGCGGCCTGAAGCTGTACTGGCAGCCCGACGCGGCGGTACGGGACGCCGACAAGCAGCTCGGTTTCCCGCGCCTGGACGGCTTTTTGCAGGCCGCGATCCGCGAGGTGCGCAGCCCGGGGCTGAACCTGCCCTGGTACTCCACGGTCGGCAACCACGACTCCCTGCCGCTCGGCTGCTACGCCTCGCACGGCGACTCCTCCCTCACGGAGCTGGCCGTCGGCGGCAGGAAGCTGATGAGCCTGCCCGCCGCCGAGGCGAGGAAGCTCCAGGACGCCATCAAGAACGACAAGGACCCGCGGGGCGTGCAGTACGCCGGCTTCCTCAAGGCGCACGCCCGGTCCATGCGCTCGGTCACGCCCGACGAGAAGCGGGCCCCCTTCACCCCCGCCGACTACCTCAAGGCCCACCTGGACCCGGCCTACCGGGGCCTGGGCCCGGTGGGCCACGGCTACTCCTCCGCCAATCTGGACGCGGGCACCCAGTACTACGCCTTCCGCATCGCCGACGACGTCATCGGCATCAGCCTGGACACCACCGACCCCGGCGGCCACTACGAGGGGTCCGTCGGCACGGCCCAGCTGAACTGGCTGGAGCGGACGCTGAAGCAGCACAAGGACTCCTACGCGGTGGTCTTCAGCCACCACACCAGCAAGACCATGCGCAACACCCGGCCCGATCCGGCCCGCCCGGACGAGCGCCGCCACAACGGCCAGGAGGTCCTCGCCCTGCTCGGCCGCCACCGCAACGTGCTGGCCTGGGTCAACGGCCACATCCACAAGAACGTCGTCACCCCGCACGCCGGGGCGGGCGGCCGCTCCTTCTGGGAGATCTCCACCGCCTCCCACGTCGACTATCCCCAGCTGGCCCGGATCATCGAGATCACCGACAACAAGGACGGCACGCTGTCCCTGTTCACCACGCTGGTGGAGTCCTCGGCCCCGCACCGCACGGACTTCGCCGACCTCTCCCAGACCGGCCTGGCGGCCCTGTACCGCGAGCTGTCCTACAACGCGCCGGGCGCGAGCAGGACGCTCGGGGGCGACCCGCAGGACCGGAACACGGAGCTGGTGCTGAAGAAGGGCTGATGCCGGGGCGTCATTCCGCCGGGTCGGGATTGGCCGGCGAGTACACGGGTGCCGACCAGCGCAGTGGTACGGCGCCTGGTGTCTCGACCACCTCCGTGACGGTGAAGCGGACCCGGCGCTCGCCGTCCGCGCCGTACTCCGTGTGGGCCTCGCCGGTGAGCTGGAGGGTCGTGCCGGTCCGCCAGTGAAGGAACAGCAGGCCCGCGCGGGGGTCCGCCGCCAGGTTGCCCAGGGTGAGGAACATGGCGTTGCCCGGGTAGTCGCGCCAGGTCAGCGCGCGGGGTGAGGGCACGCGGACGAAGCCGGGGTTGCCGCCGCGATGACTGACGTCGGCCCCGCCGTCGTGCACGGTCGCGACGAAGAAGGTGTCGGCGGCCTGGACGAAGCCGGCCTGGGCGGCGGTGAGTTCGCGGCCGTACCGGGGCGGGCCGGGGGTCCGCTCGGCGACCGTCTCGTACCTGTCCCTCTTCTGGAGGTACTTGGGGCAGTTGGAGAACACCTGGTCCGCCTCGACGGCGAACCCCCCATCCGTGGGGCGCAGCCGGCCGTTGAGGCGCATGCGGCGGCGGGTGCGCGGGTCCAGGGCCAGGGTGCCGAGGGGCGTGCCGTGGGTGGCCAGGGCCGTCGCGAGCGGGTCCGTGGGGCGCGGGCCGCCGGTGACCGACATCTGCCGCGGGCCCGTGGCCCGTACGAAGCCGGGGGTGCCGGTCAGCGGGGAGGCCCACACCCTGCCCGTCGCCGGGTCGGCCGCGCCGGCGATCAGCAGCGGCTGGAGCTCCAGGAAGGCCGCGGCCACGGGTTTGATGCCCTGGCCGATGGACCGGCCGACGTGGTCGGCGACCGCGCGGACACCGACCCGGTCCTGCACCGCGCGGGAGCCGGGGTGGTAGACGTCCATGACGTCGGTGACCCCCATGACTAGAAGAAACCGCAGGTCGGGGCGGACTCGCTGGGGGCCGGGGCGCCTTCCGCGCCGCTCGGCACCGAGATCTCCAGGCGTGTGCCGTCCGGGTCGTGGAAGAAGATGCCGCCGGAGGCCGCGCCCTCGCCGTGGGCTACCACGCCCTCGTGGGCGAAGTCGACCCCGTACGCCTTCAGGGCCGTCTCGTACTCCCTGACCCGCTCGATCGAGCCGGCTTCGAAGGCCAGGTGGTGCAGGCCCGCGCGGTCGGCCGCGTACGGCTCGCCCGCCTGCTGCCAGAGCGTGAGCAGCAGCTTCTCGCCGTCGCCGAGGAACGCGTACCGCCTGTCCTCCTCCTTGCCCTCGCCGATCAGCGCGAAGCCCAGGACGTCGCGGTAGAAGGCGAGCGAGCGGTCGAGGTCGGTGACGTTGAGGCCGATGTGGCCGGTGCGCAAGGTCATGGCTGCTCCCAGCGATCCGAGACTGTCTAACCGTTGATATGCACGTTAGTGGTTAGATGCGGCGAGGGTCAACCGGTCACGTACTCTTGACTGGTTAGATCCGAAGGGAGTCCCCATGCCCGCCCCGCGCGACCCGCGTCCGCTCACCGGCGAACCCCTCGCCCTCGATCTGCTCAACACCCGGTGGATGAGGGAGGGCGCCGTGCAGGATCTGCTCACGGACACCGACGGGCTGGCGGTGTGGCTGCGCGCGAACGGGCTCGACGGGCGTTTCACCGCCGACGCGACGACCCTGCGGCATGTCCTGCGGGCGCGGGACGCGCTGAAGAAGGCCGTGGACGGGTCACTGGAGGAGGGCGCCCCGCTCGTCGACGCCGTCCTCGCACACGGGCGCATCCGGGCCACCCTCACCCCCGAAGGGCCGGGCGAGGAGGCGGAGTTCGACGACGCCTCCTGGGGTCCGGCCTGGCTCGCCGCCCGCGACTACCTGGATCTGCTGACCACCGCGCCCGACCGGATCCGCGGCTGCGCCCACGAGGCGTGCATCCTGCACTTCTTCGACACCTCACGCAACGGCACCCGCCGCTGGTGCTCCATGGCGGCCTGCGGCAACCGCGCGAAGGCCTCGCGCCACTACGCCCGTACGAAGGACACCTGACGGGGGCTTTACCCGGCTGTGGTGCGGGCGGGCGACTTGTCCGTTTCGGGACTCATCTCCCCGCGGGGCATAGGGGGTTTTCCCCATGCATCCATTTCGATTGGGTCAACGCTCCCCAAACAACGTCCCCTTGCGTAAAGCTGTGCGGTCATCCGGGGCTTTTTCCCGGGCCGTTGCGGCCGGAGCCGATCGGACCCGGTCGCTCACCGCTCGTTCCTTTACACCAAGGGATGCCGATGACCCTCACCCCCCAGCGCGACCCGATACCGGGCACGAGACGCGTGGCACGCATCGCCGTGGCCGCGGGTGTCGTCGCCGCGCTCTGTGCGGCCGGGCCGATACCCCTGGCCTTCGCCGCCGACGGTCCCTCCGCCGCCGTCCCGGCCGGCGGGGACGTCAAGTCCGCGCACGCCAAGCTCGGTTCGAACGACGCGGACCTGCTCGCCGAGGCGAAGGCCGAGGGCGACAAGAACGTCACGATGATGATCGCGACCGCGCCCGGCAAGACCGAGCAGGTCGCCGAGCAGCTGGACGCGGTCAAGGGCGGCTCGGTGGGCCGGACCTACGACCGGCTCGGCTACGTCCGCGCCACCGTGCCCACCGCCAAGGCGGACTCGGCCATCGCCGCCGCCGCCAAGCTGTCCTCCGTGCACGGCATCGACCTGCGCGAGGAGATCCCGCTGGACGACCCGGCGCCAAGCGCGGACACCGCCAAGGCCGCCGGCGCCGGGGGCACCGCCGCCTACCCGGGTCCCGGGAAGAAGACGCCCGCCAAGAACCCGTACAACCCGTCCTTCGAGACGGGCGCCGTGGACTTCGTCGAGGACCACCCGAAGGCGGACGGCCGCGGCATCACCATCGGCATCCTCGACTCCGGCGTGGACCTCGGCCACCCGGCCCTGCAGAAGACCACCACCGGTGAGCGCAAGATCGTCGACTGGGTGACGGCGACCGACCCGCTGGTCGACAACGACCAGACCTGGCGCCCGATGGTCACCTCGGTCTCCGGGCCGGCGTTCACCTTCGGCGGCCAGACCTGGACGGCCCCGGCCGGCTCCTACCAGGTCAGCGTGTTCAAGGAGTCGTACACCACCGGCGGCGACGCGGCCGGTGACGCCAACCGCGACGGCGACACCACCGACGACTGGGGCGTGCTGTACGACGCCGCGGCCGGCACGGTCCGCGTCGACCTCAACGACAACCACGACTTCGGCGACGACACCCCGATGAAGCCGTACAAGGACGGCTTCCAGGTCGGCTACTTCGGCACCGACAACCCGGCGACCGACGTCGCCGAGCGGCAGCCGTTCGTCGTCGAGATCCGCAAGGACGTCGTCTACAACGCGGCCGGCGCCAAGGCCGACTTCGTCAACATCGGCGTCATCGAGTCCGAGCACGGCACGCACGTGGCCGGCATCACCGCCGCCAACGGCCTGTTCGGCGGCAGGATGAACGGCGCCGCCCCGGGCGCGAAGATCGTCTCCTCCCGGGCCTGCACCTGGTCCGGCGGCTGCACCAACGTCGCGCTCACCGAGGGCATGATCGACCTCGTCACCAAGCGCGGCGTCGACATCGTCAACATGTCCATCGGCGGCCTGCCGCCGCTCAACGACGGCAACAACGCGCGCGCCGAGCTGTACACCCGCCTGATCGACGAGTACGGCGTGCAGCTGGTGATCTCCGCGGGCAACTCCGGCCCCGGCGTCAACACCATCGGCGACCCCGCCCTGGCCGACAAGGTCATCTCGGTCGGCGCGTCCATCTCCAAGGAGACCTGGGCCGCCAACTACGGCTCGATCGTGCGCAAGCCGTACGCGATGATGCCGTTCTCCTCGCGCGGCCCGCGTGAGGACGGCGGTTTCGCCCCGACGCTGGTCGCCCCGGGCGCCGCGATCAACACCACCCAGACCTGGCTGCCGGGCTCCCCGGTCGCCGAGGCCGGCTACACCCTCCCGGCCGGCTACTCGATGCTCCAGGGCACCTCGATGGCCTCCCCGCAGGCCGCGGGCGCCTCCGCGCTGCTGCTGTCCGCCGCCAAGCGCAAGGGCATCGACCTCAAGCCCGCCACGCTGCGCACGGCACTGACCTCGACCGCCAAGCACATCAAGGGTGTGCAGGCGTACGAGGAGGGCGCGGGCCTGATCGACATCGAGGACGCCTGGGACGCCATCAAGGACCACGCGACCGCCCACACCTACACGGTCAAGGCGCCGGTCGACACCGCGATGGACGACAAGCTCAAGACCCCCGGCTACGGCACCGGCATCTACGACCGTGAGGGCGGCCTGAAGGCCGGCGTGAAGAGGACCTACGAGGTCACCATCACCCGCACCTCCGGCCCCGCCAAGGCGCTGCGCCACGAGCTGCACCTGCACAACAACGCCGGCGGCACCTTCCGGATCGCCGGCTCCGACAAGGTCGCGCTGCCGCTGAACAAGCCGGTCACCGTGAAGATCGCCGCGAAGGCGCCGTCCGCCGGCATCAAGAGCGCGATCCTCGAGGTCGACGACCCGCGCACCGAGGGCATCGACCAGCAGATCCTCAACACCGTGATCGTCTCCGCGCCGCTGAAGTACACCTTCTCGGCGTCCGGCACGCAGCAGCGCAACAGCACGACGTCGTACTTCGTCACCGTGCCCGAGGGCGCGAAGACGCTGGAGATCGCGCTGGGCGGGCTGGCGGACAAGAGCCAGACCCGGTTCATCGCCATCCACCCGTACGGCGTCCCGTCCGACCCGACGGGGACGCCCAACTGCTACCCGAACTACTCCAACCCGGCCAACACCTGCCGCCCCGACCTGCGCTCGTACGCGAACCCGCAGCCGGGCGTGTGGGAGATCGAGGTCGAGTCGCGCCGCACGTCGCCGCTGCTCGACAACCCCTACAAGCTGGACGTCGCCGTGCTCGGCGCGGTCTTCGAGCCGACGGAGAAGATCATCCCCGAAGCCAAGACCGGCACCCCGGTCCAGGCGGACTGGACCGTCACCAACAGGTTTGCCGCGATCGACGGCAGGCTGAAGGGCAGTTCCCTGGGCTCCGGCCTGCTGACCGAGAAGACCATCGCGCACGGCGAGTCGCAGCAGTCCACCCTCACGCTCCCCGAGGGTGCGGAGCGTCTCGAGGTGACGATCGGAGGCGTGTCCGACCCGAAGGCCGACCTCGACCTCGCGGTCCTCAAGGACGGCCAGGTCGTCGGGCAGTCCGCCGACGGTGACTCGGAGGAGTCGGTCAGCCTGACCAAGCCGGCGGCCGGCACGTACACGATCGTCGTCGACGGCTATGCCGTTCCCTCCGGCTCGACGACGTACGGCTACAAGGACGTGTACTTCGCGCCCTCGCTCGGCGCGGTGGACGTCGATGCCTCGCAGGCCGTCAAGCTGGCCAGTGGCCAGTCGGCGAAGGTGACCGCCCAGGTACTGGTGAAGAGCGCGGCCCCCGAAGGCCGGAAGTTCTTCGGTGAACTCCAGCTCGTGAACGGCCGCGGCACGGTGGCGGGGACGAGCACGGTCGTCATCGACAAGGTCGCTCCCTAGCGGCCGGATCCCGACCGCATGGGGAGGAGCGGGGCCGGGGCAAAACAAACCACCCCCCCCCCGTCCCACACCCCAACAAAACGGTGCACAAAAAGACGACCGCGACAGCGGCGGCCAGCAGGAGCGTCCAGACGGTGATCTCCACGGTCCCGAACCCGCTACCGAGCAGGACCAGCAGACCGGCGAACACCGCGACCGTTGCGAGAACCTTCAGGAGAAGCCTGACCACCAGGGAACTTCCTCACTTGTTGGAGCTGGTGAAGGACGTACCACCGGTCCCCTTCACCTTGATCTTCGACCAGGGGTAGTTGGTGGCGTAGCAACCGTAGACGGGCGCACAGAGGTCGATACGCCGTTTCATGAGCGAGGTCGCCGACTTGGCCGGAACCTTGCTCTTCTCGTTACGCATTCGCTCGCCGACCTGAACGACGTCCTGCTCGTTCGAGGTGTAGTCGGACCGGTTGGCCCATGCCGTGACCTTGGACCCGTCGTACTTGAACTGCGCCTTGTGGTGGTACTTGTAGATCACCTTGCCCATGTAGCTGTAGTTGGTGACCGTGACGTGGGTCCACTTCCACCGACCCCCGGCCGCTCGCACCCCGGCCGTCGAAGCCGCCGCCTCGGTCTCCTCGGGCACTTCCACGACGTCGTCCACAGAGGTGTCGCCCGCGTCGGCCGACAGCAGCTTCTTGAGTCCGTTGCTGGTCCCGGCCGTGGCCGCGTCCGCGGAGGAGAGCCCCGCGGTGCCGGTGGTCTGCATGGTGCCGTCGGGAAGAACGACGTACTCGATCTCCTCCACCGTCGTCTTGGGCGCGACACGCGGATCCGGCGTCGTCGCGGCCAGCTCCGGAATACTGCCGATCAGTTGGGCGTCGGCGTCGGTCCACGTTCCGTTCTGAATACGCTGGAGCGCGGCCACCACGGCCGGGTCCGGAGTTCCGGCGGCATGCGCTGCCGGCGCAGTGGCGGAAAGCGCGGCTACGGCGCTCAATACCACTGCGGACTTGACGAGGTTGTTCCGGAGAGAACGCGAAACGGACATGGGCGAGCCACTCCTGAAATCTGATGGGTGATACGGCGCGGAATTCCTGGCCGCCGTTCGACGTCGAGAAATCTAGAACGCCTCCGCAGCCCGCACGAGCATTTCACCCTGGCATTCAGCGGCCTTGGCACGCTGCGGCCAGTCGGCGGGGAGCATCACCCGACGCAAAGCCCGTGCGGTTGCCAAGGACCCGGGCCGGCCTGACTCGGCGGGCACACCGGCTCGGGACGCCGTGCGCGAGGAAGGCGGAAAAGGCGCTGTCGACGGTGTGGCTCCCGGCTTACACTGCAACGCGACCACAGCGTTACCCAGGCCGAACCCGGGGGGGAAGAGTGCCGGAGACGGTGAGTCTGAGCACCGAAGTACAAGCCGTCTACCGGGCGTTGCTGCAGCATCCGGAGTGGGGACTGGCAGACATCGCCCGGAGCACCCGGCTCTCTGTGGACGAGGTGCGCTCCGCCCTCGACCAGTTGACCGACCGTTCCTTGCTCCACGAACGCTCAGAGAGCAACGGCGGTTTCATCCCCGTCAACCCGGAAGTGGCGCTCACCCCTGCCCTGCGGCGCCTGGAGGCCGAACTGGACGTCCGGCGCGCCCATCTCTCCCGGGAGCGGGTGGCTCTCGCCGATTTGGCCGCGGAGTACATGTCGCTGACTACGGGCCGGGGCAGCGGGGACATCGAGCGCCTGACCGGCGTGGAATCCGTGCGGGTGCGGCTGACGGAACTGTCCCAGCAGGCCGAGTCGGAAGTGCGCACCTTCGTTCCCGGAGGGGCGCTGAGCCCCGCCGCGCTGGCCGCGGGCCGCCCCTTGGACGAGCAGAACCTGGCACGCGGCGTCGGTATCCGCACCGTCTTCCTGGAAAGCGTGCGCAACGACCCCGCGACCGTCGAGTACGCGACCTGGCTGGCCTCACTGGGCGGTGCGACGCGAACCGTGCCGGTCCTGCCGATGCGCATGATTCTCTGCGACCACACCGCGGGCATCGTTCCCATCGACGTCAACGACAGCGGACAGGGCGCCTTCCTCGTGCGCTGCCCCAGTGTGGTCGCAGCCCTGGGAGAGCTCTTCGAAATGGTCTGGGAGCGGGCCAGGCCGCTCGAGACGTGCGTGGGAAGCGGCCAGGGCGACGCGCCAACGGACCGCGAACGCGCGTTGCTCAGGATGCTCTGCGCCGGGCTGACGGACGAGGGCATCGCCCGCAAGATGGGCGTGTCACTGAGGACAGTGCGCCGGCACATGGCGGCGCTGCTGGAACGCCTCGACGCACAGAGCCGGTTCCAGGCAGGGGTCGAGGCCGCCCGGCGAGGGTGGCTGTAACCGTCCGGCGGACCGGCCGGACTGGCCGGATCCTGCAATGGCAGCCTGCTGCCATGCCAGGACGAGCACGGATGGGCTCAGCGACCCTCAGGATCGAACCGTGTTCGCCGTCAAGGCCGTTCTGACGCCCCCCGCCGCTGCCCTCACCGAGCTGGCTGATGCCCCTCAACTCATCCCTGTCTCACGACACTTGTTAAAGACCTCGCCATCGGCTGTCGCGCACATCACCCTTCGACGCACCGGGGTGGGTCTGACGGTCATGCTCTTCGTCGAGGCCCGGAATCTCAGCGAGGCGGAAGACATGGCACGTGCCGCGTCTCGTTCCTGGCTGGGCGAGGAGCGGTTTCGGGGCTGGTCTCTGGCCCGATGTGAAGGGGATTTCTTTCTCACCGTGGAGGCCGTAGAGGAACACGGATCGCCACCCGACTGGTGAGCGACGGAGGCGGCTGGCATGTGAGTGTCATGTCCTCCGCAGGCCACGGATTGGTGCTGACACAGGAGCCCCGAGCCGCCGATGATTTCTTACACGCACCGGAAAAGCGCGGCGGCTGACCCCCGTGCCGCGCCCGGCTGCACCGAGACCAATCGGCATTCAACCGGGGTGGGGAAATGAGAAATCGCCCAGCGGCATCCGCCGTCAAGATGATCGGCGTCATAGCGACCATGGCCATTGCGTTCATTTCCCTGCCCTCGACCGGGGCACCGGATACCTCGTATTCGGCCACGGCTCGGCCGACGAACGGTGAGACGCCCTCCGCCCCGGGGAGCGGCCACGTGTCCACCCCTGTGAGCGACGAGCCGGACGGCTGGGTCTGGGACTGACCAGTTCTCATCTCGCACAAAGTGATCCGCACATCAGAAATCCATACGGCACACAACAGGAGATCTCCATGCGAACCAAGCACTGCTTCGTGACAGGCGCACTGGCGCTGCTGGCCTTCACCGCCGCACAGGCTCCCGCCTCCGCTGCCTCCCTGAACGTGAGCAACGGCGGCGCGACAGCCTCGTACAACACGGCCACCGGCGTGCTCGAAGTCTGTGACACCGCGGCGGACGGCAAACGCGCCGTCGCCCAGCTCAGCACCGGAACGCCGGGGGAGTCACCCGTGCAGGTGGCGGACACGGACGGCGCCGGCAACGCCTGCGCCCGAGCCACGGTCCGGGTGAGCCCGGGCCGCACGATCACTCTGAGCGTGTGGGTCCAGGTCGGTGCCGAGGGGACGCCCGAGGACAAGGTCAGCAGGCGGATCGTCCTCGCTTAGCCGCTGGAGGCGTCGAAGGAGTGGGCACGTACGTGGCGTGCCCACTCCTTCGGCTTTTCCGACAGCGGCGCCGCGCGCGTCAGCCGTCCCCCTCGCACCTCGCCCGGCGCGTCTGCGCCAGTGCCTCGGTGATCCAGGCGCGTTCCTCGGCTATCTCCCGCCGGCCGACGATCCACTTGTCGGGTACGGCTGTGCTGTGCGGGATGCCGACGAGTACGTTCTGACCCTTGCTGGGGCGAGGTTCGAGGAAGTCCTCCCATACGAAACTGATCTCCGCACCGCCCTTCTCCGGCTTGAAGTAGCGGGTCACGTGGAGGGTGACGCGCTGCTGAGCGGTGCCGGGGACGGGCTCCACCGCGGTGATCGTGCCCTCAGCGACCAGACGGGCGACGCAGGCGAGATGGTAGGCCTCGCTCGGGACGGTGGAACTCTTGGCGCCCGAGTCCACCTGGCTCGCGCCGGCACCGCTGTCGTCGACACCACTCACCGACCGCACCACGAGCCAGCCCAAGCCGGCCACCAGGACGCCGGCGCAGGCCACGGCGAGGGCGCCGAAGGCGACGGCAAGGGCGCGGCGGCGTGGCGACCGCGCCCGAACGGCTGTGCCGGTGCGGACCGGAGCTGGCTCGGCCGGCTGCGCCAGTGCGTCGGCGAGGAGGGCGAGCTGCTCCCGCATCAGCGCCACGTCGGCCACCGCCGACCGGTGCTCGGCCATGAACGCGGGGTCGGCGCGGGCCGCCTCGGGCAGCGGGTCGTCCGTGAGCGCGGCCATCAGCGGGTCCACCGGGGTTTCGCCCGCGCCGCTCGCGTGTGCGGTCACGTCACACCACCTCGTCCTCGTGCAGCCGGGCGCGCAGGGCCCGTACGGCCGTGTGCAGCCGGCTTTTGACCGTGCCCTCGGGAACGCCCAGCTGCTCGGCGATGGAGCGCACCGGCAGGTCCGCGTAGAAGCGCAGGACGAGCACCTGGCGCTGGGCGGCGGGCAGCTCGTCCAGGCCCCGGGCGACCGCCAGCGAGAGCAGGCGGGTGTCCTCGCCGGAGGGGGTGTGCTCGGGCTGGCGCAGGGACGCCAGCCGCTCCCCGAGCCGCTCCTGGCGTCGCTTGGCCCGGTGCCAGTCCATGGCGAGGCGGGAGGCGACCACCGCCGCCCAGGCCGAGACGTCCCGGGGCGCCTCCTGCCCACTGGCGGCACGTTCCAGCAGCCGCAGGCGGACCTGCTGCACCCCGTCCGGCAGGTCCGCCTGCGGTACGCCACCGAGCGCGAGCACCGCCCGCACCCGGCGTTCCTGGGCCGCGTCCAGCGGATCGTCGCCCTCACCGGCGTCCGCTCCGCGGCCGCGCCGGGCCCGTCCCCACAGCACACGCCACCCCCCTCACCGTGTTTCTCCTACGACGCCGCACCGGGCCGTTCCGTTCGGCCGGAGGCCGGGCGGGTGCAGAGGCGTACGTCACATCGCCGTGTGTCCGGGTGACACGCCGGGCAGGCGAGCTTGCGGTGCGGAACGCCCGGTGCGTGAATTTCTGCAGCTCAGCAGGGGCGAGGGCCGCAACTCCGCGCCGCTCGGCCGGGCCGCGCCGTCCCATGTGCCGGGCACCCGGTCCAAAAAACTGGACAGCCGGGCCGGGGTGGGCCGCATCATGGAAAAGCCTCGGCCAGGCACCAGCACGCAAAGAGACGTAGGACGTAGGACAGGGAGTCGCTGTGAGGGTCGGAATCGTCGGAGCCACCGGACAGGTCGGCACGGTCATGCGCAGGATCCTCACGGAGCGGAACTTCCCGGTCGACGAGCTGCGCCTGTTCGCCTCGGCGCGCTCGGCGGGCACCGTCCTGGACGGCGTGACGGTGGAGGACGCGGCGACCGCCGACTACACCGGCCTGGACATCGTGCTGTTCTCGGCGGGCGGCGCCACCTCCAAGGCGCTGGCCGAGAAGGTCGCCTCGCAGGGCGCGGTCGTGATCGACAACTCCTCGGCCTGGCGCAAGGACCCGGACGTCCCCCTGGTCGTCTCCGAGGTGAACCCGCACGCGATCGCCGACCGCCCCAAGGGCATCATCGCCAACCCCAACTGCACCACCATGGCCGCGATGCCGGTCCTGAAGCCGCTGCACGAGGAGGCCGGCCTCGAAGCCCTGGTCGTCGCCACCTACCAGGCGGTGTCCGGCTCGGGCCTCGCGGGCGTCGCGGAGCTGCACGGCCAGGTGCAGAAGGTCGTCGCCGACGCCGACAAGCTCACCCACGACGGCGAGGCGGTCGACTTCCCCGAGCCCGGCGTCTACAAGCGCCCCATCGCCTTCAACGTGCTGCCCTTCGCGGGCAACCTCGTCGACGACGGCCTGAACGAGACCGACGAGGAGCAGAAGCTGCGCAACGAGTCCCGCAAGATCCTGGAGATCCCCGGCCTGAAGGTCTCCGGCACCTGCGTGCGCGTCCCGGTCTTCTCCGGCCACTCCCTCCAGGTCAACGCCCGCTTCGCCCGCCCGATCAGCCCCGAGCGCGCGACCGAGCTGCTCAAGGACGCCCCGGGTGTGGAGCTGTCCGACATCCCCACCCCGCTCCAGGCGGCCGGCAAGGACCCGTCGTACGTGGGCCGCATCCGCCGCGACGAGACGGTGGACAACGGCCTGGCCCTGTTCGTCTCCAACGACAACCTCCGCAAGGGTGCCGCGCTGAACGCGGTCCAGATCGCGGAGCTAGTGGCGGCGGAGCTGCGCGGCTAGGGTCTGTCGTTTGGATCAGTCCGGCCCGGCCTGCGGCGCCTTCGGACTGACCCGAGCCCGCGACGCCGGAATGATCCAAACGACAGGCCCTACGGCCTGCGCACCTCGTAGAGGAAACAGCCGTACTCGACGGCCCGGACGTGGACGAGCGCCACGGCCGGGTCGTCGAACGCGTTGACGAGGCCTGTCGTGAAGGCCTCGGGTGTCTCCACCAGCTCCCCGCCCAGGATGTGCCCCTCGCCCGAGTAGCGGCGCAGCACGCGGTGGCTGTGGGTGAAGGGCGGCGTGCCGCCCCGCCACCCCGCGCACTCCTCGGCGTGCACGAAGACGGGTCCCTGTTCGTCGTAGGCGCCCGGGTCGGCGCCCGTCCGAGCCGCCCAGCGGCGCAGGGGCGCGTAGGAGACGAGCGCGATGCGTTCACCCGGCTCGCTGTGGCGCAGGCAGCAGCGCAGCGGGGCGCCGCCCTCCTCGTCGGTGACCGGGACCAGGGGCCGGCCGGCGTCGTCGGCGGTGCGCAGCTCCTCGAGGACCGGCGCCGGGATGGGCTGTACGAGGTACGTCGTCATACGGCCCAGGGTCGCGCCGGCCGGACCGGATCACCGGCGGAATCCCGACGTGGTGTTCCGGAGGAGGCCGGTGTGGGGGTCCCCTGGTAGAGGGTTTCCCCTCCCGTTGCCCGAGGCGAGCTCCTGAGCACCCCGAATCGCCGCATGCGCATGGAAGGATGGCCAGACCGACACATACGAGGTGCACCGAGGAGATGACCGCGTGCCTGGCACAAACCTGACTCGCGAAGAGGCGCAGCAGCGCGCGAGGCTGCTCACCGTTGACTCGTACGAGATCGATCTCGACCTCTCCGGCGCGCAGGAGGGCGGCACCTACCGGTCCGCGACCACGGTGCGCTTCGACGTGGCCGCCGAGAACGGTGCCGAGTCCTTCATCGACCTGGTGGCCCCGGCCGTGCACGAGGTCGTGCTGAACGGGGACGCCCTCGACCCCGCCGAGGTGTTCCAGGACTCCCGGATCGCGCTGCCCGGCCTGCTCAAGGGCCGCAACGTCCTGCGGGTCGTCGCCGACTGCGCGTACACCAACACCGGCGAGGGCCTGCACCGGTTCGTCGACCCGGTCGACAACCAGGCCTACCTGTACACCCAGTTCGAGGTGCCGGACGCCCGGCGGGTCTTCGCCAGCTTCGAGCAGCCGGACCTGAAGGCGACCTTCCAGTTCACCGTGAAGGCGCCCGAGGGCTGGACCGTCATCTCCAACTCGCCCACCCCGGAGCCCCAGGACAACGTCTGGGTCTTCGAGCCGACCCCGCGCATCTCGACGTACGTCACCGCGCTGATCGTCGGCCCGTACCACTCGGTGCACAGCGTGTACGAGAAGGACGGGCAGAGCGTGCCGCTCGGCATCTACTGCCGGCCCTCGCTCGCGGAGTACCTCGACTCGGACGCGATCTTCGAGGTGACCCGGCAGGGGTTCGCGTGGTTCCAGGAGAAGTTCGACTACGCGTACCCGTTCAAGAAGTACGACCAGCTGTTCGTGCCGGAGTTCAACGCGGGCGCGATGGAGAACGCGGGTGCGGTCACCATCCGCGACCAGTACGTCTTCCGCTCCAAGGTGACCGACGCGGCGTACGAGGTGCGGGCCGAGACCATCCTGCACGAGCTGGCCCACATGTGGTTCGGCGACCTGGTGACCATGGAGTGGTGGAACGACCTGTGGCTGAACGAGTCGTTCGCCACCTACACCTCCATCGCCTGCCAGGCCGCCGCGCCCGGCTCGAAGTGGCCGCACTCGTGGACCACGTTCGCCAACTCGATGAAGACCTGGGCGTACCGGCAGGACCAGCTGCCCTCCACGCACCCGATCATGGCGGACATCCGCGACCTGGACGACGTGCTGGTCAACTTCGACGGCATCACGTACGCCAAGGGCGCCTCCGTGCTCAAGCAGCTCGTGGCGTACGTCGGTGAGGACGAGTTCTTCCGGGGCGTACAGGCGTACTTCAAGCGGCACGCGTACGGCAACACGCGCCTGTCCGACCTGCTGGGCGCGCTGGAGGAGACCTCCGGACGGGACCTGAAGACCTGGTCGAAGAAGTGGCTGGAGACGGCCGGCATCAACGTCCTGCGTCCCGAGATCGAGACGGACGCCGACGGTGTCGTCACCTCCTTCGCGATCCGCCAGGAGGCCCCGGCCCTGCCCGCCGGCGCCAAGGGCGAGCCGATCCTGCGCCCGCACCGCATCGCCGTCGGCCTGTACGAGCTCGACGGCGACAGCGGCAAGCTGGTCCGCGACGAGCGGATCGAGCTGGACGTCGACGGTGCGCTGACGCCCGTACCGCAGCTGGCCGGCAAGCGCCGCCCGGCGGTGGTCCTGCTCAACGACGACGACCTGTCGTACGCCAAGGTCCGGCTGGACGAGGCGTCGCTGAGGGTCGTCACCGAGCACCTCGGCGACTTCGAGGCCTCCCTGCCGCGTGCCCTGTGCTGGGCGTCGGCGTGGGACATGACCCGGGACGCCGAGCTCGCCACCCGCGACTACCTCTCGCTGGTGCTGTCGGGCATCGGCAAGGAGTCCGACATCGGTGTCGTGCAGTCGCTGCAGCGGCAGGTCAAGCTGGCGATCGACCTGTACGCCGACCCGGCCGCCCGCGACACGCTGCTGGCCCGCTGGACCGAGGCCACCCTGGCCCACCTGCGGTCCGCGCAGCCGGGCGGCGACCACCAGCTGGCCTGGGCGCGGGCGTTCGCGGCGACGGCCCGTACGCCGGAGCAGCTGGACCTGCTGGAGGGCCTGCTGGACGGCTCGCGAAGCGTCGAGGGCCTGGTGGTGGACACGGAGCTGCGCTGGGCGTTCGTGCAGCGGCTGGCGGCGGTGGGCCGGTTCGGCGAGGCGGAGATCGCCGCCGAGTACGAGCGGGACAGGACGGCCGCCGGTGAGCGCCACGCGGCGACCGCCCGGGCCGCGCGGCCGACTCCGCAGGCCAAGGCGGAGGCGTGGGCGTCGGTCATCGACTCCGACAAGCTCCCGAACGCCGTGCAGGAGGCGGTGATCTCCGGCTTCGTCCAGACCGACCAGCGCGAGCTGCTGGCGCCGTACACGGACAAGTACTTCGAGGTCGTCAAGGACATCTGGGAGTCGCGCTCCCACGAGATGGCCCAGCAGATCGCGGTCGGCCTGTACCCGTCGGTCCAGGTCTCCCAGGAGGTCCTGGACAAGACGGACGCCTGGCTGGCCTCCGCCGAGCCGAACGCGGCCCTGCGCCGTCTGGTCTCGGAGTCCCGGGCGGGCGTGGAGCGCGCACTGCGCGCCCAGCAGGCGGACGCGGCGGCGACTGCCGCGCAGTGATCGCCGTGCGGCGGCGGCTGCCGTCGCGGGACAGCGGTACCGCGTGACCGTCATAGGCGGTGAGGGGCGTCCGGTGGTGCACCGGACGCCCCTTTCGCGCGCGGGACGCGGCTGCCTACGGGTGCCCGGCCCTGGCCGCCGCCGCAGCCGGGGTCGGGGCCGGGGCCGGAGTCGGGGCCGGGGCCGGAGTCGGGGCCGGAGTCGGGGCCGGGGCCGGGGCCGCCGGGCGGGGCGGCGCGGCGAGCGGGGTCTGCTTGCGCGGCGTGATCTGACCCGCCACCGTCGCCGCGAAGGCCAGCACCATGCCCGCCATCTGCACCGGCGTCAGCGCCTGCCCGAGGGCCGCCCAGCCGACGACCGCGGCGGTCAGCGGGGAGAGCGGGCCGAGGAAGGTGACCTGGGTGGCGGTGAGCCGCCCGATGCCCCGGAACCACAGCCAGTACGCGACCGCCGTGTTGGCCAGGGCGAGGTACAGGTAGCCGGCGGCCGCGCGGCCGTCGAGTGCGGGCGGTGCGCCCTCGACGAGGAAGGCGAGCGGGGCGATGAGCAGGCCGCCGGCGGTCAGCTGCCAGCCGGTGAGCGCCAGCGGGCCCACCCCCTCGGGGCGCCCCCACCGCTTGGTCAGCACCGTGCCGGCGGACATGGAGGCCGTCGAGGCCAGGGCCGCGAGCACGCCGAGTGCGTCCAGCGCCCCCGCGGCCCGCAGCACGACGAGGCTGACGCCGAACGCCGCCACGACCCCGGTGAGCAGCGTGCGCACCGTCGGCCGCTGCCCGAGCAGCACCGCCGACAGACCGGCGACGAACAGCGGCCCGACCGAGCCGACCACCGCCGCCATGCCGCCGGGCAGCCGGTAGGCGGACAGGAACAGCAGCGGGAAGAAGGCGCCGATGTTGAGGGCGCCGAGCACCGCCGCCTTCGCCCACCAGGCCCCGCGCGGCAGCACCCGGGTGATCCCGAGCAGCAGCAGCCCGGCGGGCAGGGCACGCATCAGGCCGGTGAACAGAGGCCGGTCGGCCGGCAGGAACTCGGTGGTGACGGCGTACGTGGTGCCCCACGAGACGGGGGCGAGGGCGGTGACGGCGACGAGCGTGGCGCGGTGGGCGGTGACGGGTCGCATGGGTCGCACCCTTCGAGGCGGCGGAACCGGGCCGGAGGTGCCCGGGGTGAGTAGGTCAGTTATAAGTAGCTTAGCGCTAAGCAACTTTCCGTCAAGCCACTTTCTTGCGGCTGACCCGAACGCGGCCGATACTCGTGCCATGAGCGAACGCCCCGACCAGCGCAGGGACCCCGTCGACGCGATCATCGGCCAGTGGGCGGCGGTCCGGCCGGACCTCGACACCACCGCCATGGAGGTCTTCGGCCGTATCTCCCGCCTCTCGCGCGCGATGGGCGACCGGATCGAGAAGACGTACGCGACGTTCGGCGTCTCGCGGGGTGAGTTCGACGTCCTGGCCACCTTGCGCCGCTCGGGCGAGCCCTACACGCTCTCCCCCCGCCAGCTCTCGGCCACCCTGATGCTCACCACCGGCGGTATGACCGGCCGCCTGGACAAGCTGGAACGCGCCGGGCTGCTGCGCCGCTCACCCGACCCGCACGACCGCCGCGGCCTGAAGGTCACCCTCACCCCGCAGGGCCTGGAGCTGGTCGACGAGGCGGTCGGCGCGGGTCTGGCCGTGCAGACGGAGGCCCTGTCGGCCCTGGACACCGAGCAGGCCGGCCAGCTGGCCGGCCTGCTGCGGGAACTGCTCTTGGCCACCGAGAAGTAAGGGGCGTGCCTTATCGCGCCGGGCCCACGTGCGCGGCGAGGGCCGTCTCGACCGCCCGGAGGTCCGGCGCGTCCGCGGCCCACGCCACGTATCCGTCCGGCCGTACCAGCACGGCGGTACGACGGTCGCTCGCCCAGCGCTCCACCGCCAGCCGGTCCGCGCGCCCGGCGTGCGCCGCGAGCTCCACAGGGTGGTGCGCGGGCCGTCCGGGCTCCCCGGGTTCCGCGGGTTCGGCGGGTGCGGCGAGTTCGGCGGGGAGGACGAGTACGAATCGCCCGCCGCGCAGGGCCTCGTACAGCCGGCCGCCGTCGGCCAGGGCCAGGTCGGGTGCGCGCAGGCCCGTGAAGCGGTGGGAGCCGCGGGGCGCGGGGTAGCGGTAACCGATGCCGGTGACCTGGCCGAGCGCCCTGCGCCGTACCGGGCCGACCGTGCCGACGAGGGCGGTGGCGAGGGTGCGCAGCGCGATCTCCCAGGGCCGCTTGGCCATCGCGGCGCGCACGATGCCGCCGCTGCTGAGCAGCACCGTCCGGCCGACGGGGTGGCGTTCGGCCTGGTAGGTGTCGAGGAGGCGGTCGTCCGCGTGGCCCCGGAGGACGGCGGCCAGCTTCCAGCCCAGGTTGGCGGCGTCCTGGAGGCCGGTGTTCATGCCCTGCCCGCCGGCCGGGGTGTGGACGTGCGCGGCGTCCCCGGCGAGGAAGACCCGGCCGGCCCGGTAGGCGGGTGCCTGCCGCTCGTCGCTGTGGAAGCGGGACATCCAGCGGGGGTCGTGCATGCCGAAGTCACGGCCGAGGGCGCGCCGGGTGGTCGCCCTGATCTCGTCGAGGCCGACGGGCGCGTCGTCGGGGAGGTCGCGACCGCGGTCCCAGCAGATGACGCGGTGGTAGCCGTCGCCGAAGGGGGCGAGGAAGGCGAAGGAGTCGCCGGCCGCGTTGACGGTGAGCAGTTCCCCGGGCTCCTCGGCCAGCTTCACGTCCGCGAGCATCACCGAACGGATCACCGAGCGCCCGGGGAACGGCAGCCCGACCGCGTTCCGTACGGTGCTGCGCATGCCGTCGCAGCCCACCACGTACGCCGCGCGCAGCGCCTGCGTGCCGCCGCCGGGACCGCGCACCTTAACGGTCACCCCCTCGTCGTCCTGCGTCAGCCCCGTCACCTCGGTGGCGTAACGGAACTCGGCGCCCGCCTCGGACGCCCACCGCTCCAGGGCCTTCTCCACCTCGTACTGCGGCAGGACCAGGAGGTGGGCGAAGCGGGAGGGGAGCGCGGACAGGTCGAGGGAGAGCCGGCCGTAGAGGCGGAACCCTTCGAGCCGCCGGCCCACCCGCTCCAGTTCGCCGGCCAGTCCCCGGGCGTCGAGCTGCTCCAGGGTGCGGGCGTGCAGGACGAAGGCGCGCGAGAGGTTGCTGACCTGGTGCGGGCGCTTCTCGACGACGGTGACGGGGACACCGGCGGTGGCGAGGTCCCCGGCCAGGAGCAGCCCGGTCGGGCCGGAACCTACGACGATCACGGAGCGGGCGGTGCCGTGCATCAGGGCCTCCCTGGGGCCGACGCGGCGGGGCGGATATCAACGGTTGTTTGCCAACTGCCGTTTGCCAACTGCTGTTTGCCAACGCTTGTTGACTAAACTACGAGAGCTCACCAGGGTGCGTCAACACTTGTTGGCCCACATCCGTTGGCCTACGCTCGTTGGCATGCTCGACCACAGCAGCCCGGCGGCACCCGCCCGCCGCTCCGACGCCACCCGTGCCGCCATCCTGGACGCCGCCCGCGAGCGGTTCGCCGCCGACGGCTACGAGCGGGCCACCATCCGCGCCATCGCCAGGGACGCGCGCATCGACCCGTCGATGGTCATGCGCTACTTCGGCAGCAAGGAGGGCCTCTTCGCGGCGGCCGTCGCCGTCGATCTGAAGCTGCCCGACCTGCGGGCGGTGCCGCGTTCGGAGGCCGGGCACGTCCTCGTGACGCACTTCCTCACCCTGTGGGAGGAGAACGAGGTGCTCACCGCCCTGCTCCGGGTCGGCGCCACCAGCCAGGCCGGGGCCGAGCGCATGCAGGGCATCTTCACGGACCAGGTGCTGCCGGCCGCCCGGCAGCTGTGCCCCGACCCCGAGCAGGTGCCGACGCGGGCCGCGCTCACGGCCGCGCAGCTGCTCGGGCTGGCGCTCGCCCGGTACGTCCTGCGGTTCCCGCCCGCGGTGGCGCTGCCCCGCCAGGAGATCGTGGCGTGGCTGGCCCCGACGGTGCAGCGCTACCTCACGGCACCGCATCCGTAGATCCGGGCCGCCGCATCCCGCGCCAGGACAGGCGAGGGCGCCGTCGCGGCATACGCACGGTCGGAAGACGTGTACGTACGCCGCGACGGCGCCCTCACGAGGTGCGCGGCGGCTGGGACGCAGCCCTGCGTCAGGCCTTCGCCTCGGCCTTGGTCCGGATGTTGGAGCTGGTCACGTCCTTCTTCTTGTGGGACTTGTCCAGCGCCATCACCAGGCCGGCGATGATCACGAACAGCGCGATCGGGGCCACGACGAACAGGCCCAGCGTCTCGATGACGCTCAGGCCCTTGCCGGGGTCGTCGCCGTCGTCGCGGGTCAGCGCGAACGCGGGGGACGACATGAGCAGCATCATCAGCGTCGTACCGGCGGCCAGGGCGCCGGCGCGCAGGGCGTTCTTCTTGTCCACGGTGCCAAAGTATCCAACGCCCGGAACGGGTGCGCGCCCGGGGTGCCTCACAAGGAGCCCGGCGGGCCGGGTGCCGCCGGTCCGGGCGCGGAGCGCAGCACCTCGATCAACGCGTGCAGCCGTGGTGAGGCGGCCAGTTCCTCCAGGGTCATCGGCTTGCCCTGCGCGTCGGCGATCGGCAGCCGCCAGTTCGGGTACTGGTCCCACGTGCCGGGCAGGTTCTGCGGGCGGCGGTCGCCGACGCCGTCCGGCAGCCAGACGCCGACCAGGCGGGCCGGGGTGCGCAGCAGGAAGCGGTGGACGGCCTGGATCTCGGCCTCCTCGGAGGAGACGTCGGTGCCGCCCGGGCCCTGGAGCAGTCCGAGCCGGGTCAGGACGGCCAGCCACTCGGCGGTGTCCGCGGCGGCCTCGGCGCGCTCCTGCTCCAGCGGGCGGGTGAGCAGGCCCAGGCCGTCGCGCAGGTCGACGTGCTCGCCGGTGAGGCGGGCCGCGGTGGGCGGCAGGTCGTGGGTGGTGGCGGTGGCCAGGCAGTCGGCGCGCCAGCTCTCGGGCGGCAGGGGCTGTCCGTCGCCCTCCCAGTCGCGCTCGAACCACAGCACGGACGTGCCGAGCACCCCGCGTTCCCGCAGTGTCTCGCGCACGCCCGGCTCGACCGTGCCCAGGTCCTCGCCGATGACCAGGGCCCCGGCCCGGGAGGCCTCCAGGAGGAGGACGGCGAGCATGGCCTCGGCGTCATAGCGGACGTAGGTGCCCTCGGTCGGCGGGTGGCCCTGGGGCACCCACCACAGCCGGAACAGGCCCATGACGTGGTCGATGCGCAGGGCGCCGGCGTAGCGGAACAGGGCGCGCAGCAGGTCGCGGAAGGGGGCGTAGCCGGACTCGGCGAGCCGGTCGGGGCGCCAGGGCGGCAGGCCCCAGTCCTGGCCGCGTGCGTTGAACGCGTCCGGCGGGGCGCCCACCGACATGCCGGCGGCGAAGTGGTCCTGCTGTGCCCAGGCGTCGGCGCCGCCGGGGTGCACGCCGACCGCGAGGTCGTGCACGATGCCCACCGGCATCCCGGCCTCGCGGGCCGCGCGCTGGGCCGCGCGGAGCTGGCCGTCGGTGAGCCAGGCGAGCCGGGACCAGAAGTCGACGCGGTCCATCAGGCCGCTGCGCGCGCGGGCGGTGTCGGCCGAGCGCGGGTCGCGCAGGCCGGTGGGCCAGCGGTGCCAGTCGGAGCCGTGCACCTCGGCGAGCGCGCACCAGGTGGCGTGGTCCTCCAGAGCCTGGCCCTGTTCGGCGAGGAAGTCGCAGTAGGCGGCGCGCCTGCCGGGGCCCAGCGGCACGTCCAGCACCAGTTCCAGCGCCTCCCGCTTGAGCTCCCACACCGCGTCCCGGTCGATCAGGGCGCCCTCGCCGAGGATGGCGGCGCGCAGCCGGCCGGCTCGCTCCAGCAGCGCGCGCAGCCGTTGCGGCTCCTCGACGTGGGCGAACTCGGGGATCTCCTCGACGCGCAGGTGGATCGGGTCGGGGAAGCGGCGGGAGGACGGGCGGTACGGGGAGGGGTCGGTGGGGGCGCCGGGTACGGCCGCGTGCAGCGGGTTGACCTGGACGAATCCGGCGCCGAGCGCCCGGCCCGCCCACGCGGCCAGCTCTCCGAGGTCGCCGAGGTCGCCCATGCCCCAGGAGCGGCGGGACAGCAGGGAGTAGAGCTGGACGAGGAGTCCGTACGACCGTCCGGTGGGGGTGGGCAGCCGGGGCGGGGCCACGATCAGGTGGGCGTCGGCGGAGCGGCCGTCGGGGGCGGTGGCGGTCAGCCGGTGGACGCCGGGCGGGAGGTGCTCGACGGCGGAGCGGGTCTCGCCCTGCTCGGTGGCGACCCGCAGCCGGGTACCGGCGGGCAGGGCGGCCAGCGCGGCCGGGGTGCCGCCGCTCCAGCACACCACGGTCGGGGGCAGCAGCCGTTCGGCCACCTCCCGCTCGCGGGCGGCGAGCGCCTCCCGCACGGCCTGCGGGGTGCCCGCGTCGACACCGAGGGCGGCCAGGGCCAGGGTGACGGCGGTGGCCGAGGCCGCGACCGTACGGTCCGGGGAGGGGCTGTAGGAGGTGGCGACGCCGTGCAGGGCGGCGAGCCGGGACAGGTCCTCGGAGGGCGGTTCGGACGGCCGGGGGCTGGTCATCTAGGGCCTCGTGAAGTCCGGGATCGCGGCGGGGGGCTCGCTGGTGAGGGGGGCGGCGTCGAAGAGCGGCGGTTCGCTGGTGAGGGGTTCGGCGTCGGGCAGCGGCGGCTCACTGGTCAGCGGGGCCTCCACGCAGGTGCCCTCGGCGCTGAAGACGCAGAAGTGCGGGGTTTCGGGCGGGGCGGACCCGTCCACCCGGAGTGCGGCGGGCCTGGCCATCCGGGACTCGACGGACGTGTCCGCCCTGCGTTTGGACGGCGCCTGGGGCGGAAGGTGTGCCGGTGCGGCCACGGGGCCTCCTCGGTCAGTAGGGCTTCGGCGGGCTACCGGCAGCCCTACCCAGCGGGCGCGACGACAGACGCCCCAGCACCAACAACGTAGCTTTGGTCACAATCTGTCCTCATCTCTGTCCCCCTATTCCGGATCTCCTGTCCCCCGATTACGGCAAATCAGTCACAGCGGCCACTGTCGTTGACACTTGCCCGGGCGGATGGTGGGCTCGAGGTTCTCGATCACGAGAAGGACACGGACGTCCACGACCACGACACGGACGTCGAGCCGTCAGGAGGGGGCCTGTGCCGCTGCGGCGTGGGAAGAGGGCAGCCGCGCTCGCGTTCGCCGTCGTCGCCGCGACCCTGGGCTCCGGGCCCGGCGCGGTGGCGGTCCCGCCCGTGCCCGGGCTCTCGGCGACGCCCGCCCCGAGGACCGCCGAGGCGGACCCCTCCGTCTGGCCGCGTCCCCGGTCGCTGCGGGCGAACGGCGCCCCCGTCCAGGTCACCGGCGAGGTGGCGCTCATCGCCGACGCGGCGGCGGACCCGTACGCCCTGGACGCCCTGCGGGAGCTGCTGCGGCAGGCCGGGGCACGCCGGTTCACGTCCGCGCGGCGACCGGGGGCCCTGGCCGTACGGGTGGAAACGGGCACCTCGCGCGGTGCCGCCCTGCCCGCCGGCGGCTACCGGCTGACCGCCGGCCGGGGCACGGTCTCGCTCACCGGGGCGGACGAGGAGGGCCTGTTCCACGCCGTCCAGACGCTGCGCCAACTGCTGCGGCCCGGCGGCACGATCCGGGCGGTGGACGTGCGGGACTGGCCCGGCACCCCCGTGCGCGGCATCACCGAGGGCTTCTACGGCACCCCGTGGACGCACCGGCAGCGGCTGGCGCAGCTGGACTTCCTGGGCCGCACCAAGCAGAACCGTTACCTGTACGCCCCCGGCGACGACCTGTACCGGCAGGCCCGCTGGAAGGAGCCGTACCCGGCCGGGCGACGGGCTCAGTTCCGGGAGCTGGCCGAGCGGGCCCGGCGCAACCACGTCACGCTGGGCTGGGCGGTGGCGCCCGGGCAGGCGATGTGCCTCGCCTCGGACGCCGACCTGCGGGCGCTGACGCGCAAGCTGGACGCGATGTGGGCCCTGGGTTTCCGGGCCTTCCAGCTCCAGTTCCAGGACGTCAGCTACAGCGAGTGGCACTGCGCGGCCGACGCCGGGCGGTTCGGCTCGGGGCCCGGGGCGGCGGCGCGGGCCCAGGCCCGTGTGGCCAACGCGGTGGCCCGGCACCTGGCGGAACGCCACCCCGGCTCGGCCGCCCTGTCGCTGATGCCGACCGAGTACTACGAGGACGGCACGACCGCGTACCGGCGGGCCCTGGCGGCCGCCCTGGACCAGGGGGTCGAGGTGGCCTGGACCGGGGTCGGGGTGGTGCCCCGGACCATCACCGGCCGGGAACTGGCGGGCGCCCGGGCGGTGTTCCGGCACCCCCTGGTCACCCTGGACAATTACCCGGTCAACGACTACGCCCCCGGCCGCCTCTTCCTCGGCCCCTACCAGGGCCGGGAACCGGCCGTGGCGGCCGGCTCGGCCGGTCTGCTGGCCAACGCGATGGCGCAGCCGGAGGCGTCCCGTATCCCGCTGTTCACGGCCGCCGACTATGCCTGGAACCCGCGCGGCTACCGCCCCCGGGAGTCCTGGCACGCCGCGATCACCGACCTCGCGGCCGGCGACGCCCGCCGCGCGCAGGCCCTGGCCGCCCTGGCCGGCAACGACGCGTCCTCGGTCCTGGGCGCCGAGGAGTCGGCCTACCTGCGCCCACTGATCGCGGCGTTCTGGCGCGACCGGGACCGGGCGGACGGGACGGAGGGGCGGGGCGCGGGCCCCGGTGACCTGGGCGCGGGTGGCCGGAGTGCCGGTGACCTGGGCGCGGGTGGCCGGAGCGCCGGTGACCTGGGCGCGGGCGGTCGGGACGCGAGTGGCCAGGACACGGACCACCGGTGGTCGGGCGGCCGGGGCGGGGACGACCGGGACGTGGGCGGCCAGGCCGCGGACGGCGGAGGCGCGGACGCCCGGGACGTGGGCGGCCAGGGCGCGGACGGCCGAGGCCCGAACGACCGGGGCGCGGACGACCGGCGTTCGAACGACCAAGCCGCAGACAACCGGAACGCGGACGGCCGACGCGCGGACAACCGGCCACCGAACAACCGAGGCGCCAACAACCGGAACCCGAACAACCGAGGCGCGGGCGGCCCAGCCGCCGACGGCCGGCACGCGGGCGGCGCGTACCGCCCGGGTGCCGGCGAGAGCGACGCCGCGTGGCGGCTGCGTGGCGCGTTCGCCGTGCTGCGCGAGCTGCCCGGGCGCCTCGCGGGTACCGCCCTCGGCGCCGAGGTCTCCCCCTGGAGCGAGCAACTGGCGCGCTACGGCGAGGCCGGGACGACGGCGCTCGACATGCTGCGCGCCCAGAGCGCCGGGGACGCGGCGGCGGCCTGGACGGCGTACCGCACGCTGGGCCGCCTGCGGGCCCGGCTGGAGACGGCCCGGGTGACGGTCGGCGAGGGCGTGCTGGACCCGTTCCTGCGGCGGGCGCAGCGGGCGTACGAGGCGTGGGCCGGTATCGACCACGAGCCGCCGACCGCCCCCGGCGACCAGCCCGGCACCCGCACGCTGCGCCTGCCGCGGGTCCGCCCGCTGGCCGCCGTGACGGTCCTGGCCGACCCCGGCGCCGGCGGAACCGTCGAGGTGCACGCCCCCGGCGCGGGCTGGCGGCGCGCGGGCGACCTGACCGGGACGGGCGCCACCGAACTGCGCGTCGGCCGACGCGTGGACGCCGTCCGCGTCACGGGCTCCTCCCGGGTACGGCACCTGGTCCCTTGGTTCGCGGACTCCCCCGCCGCCGCCCTGGACCTGCCGCACGACCGCACCGACGTCGAGATCGGCGGCACCGAGCGCCTGACCCTCAGGGCCGGCTCGCTGCGCCCCGCCGACGCCCGCGGCCGGCTCACCGTCGAGGCGCCCGAGGGCGTCCGGGTCCGGGTGCCGCGCACCCCGCTGGCGATCGCGCGGGGCGCCACCGTGGACGTCCCGGTCGAGGTCACCGTGCCGGAGGGGACACGGCCGATGCGGTCGTACGCGATCCGGCTCGGGTTCGGGGGCACGACCCGGGCGCTCACCGTCCGGGCCGTGCCGCGCACCGGCGGGCCCGACCTGGCCCGCGCCGGGCGGGCGAGCTCCTCGGCCGACGAGACCCCCGGCTTCCCGGCGTCGGCGGCCAACGACGGCGACCCGGACACCCGCTGGTCCTCCCCCGTCGACGACGGCGCCTGGTGGCAGGTGGAACTGCCCCGGCCGGTGCGGCTGGGCAAGGTCGTCCTGCACTGGCAGGACGCGTACCCGTCGGCGTACCGCGTCCAGGTCTCCGCGGACGGCCGCCGCTGGCGCACGGCGGCGGCGGTGCGCGAGGGGCGCGGCGGACGCGAGACCGTGCGGCTGGACGAGCAGGACGTCCGGTACGTGCGCGTGCGGGGTGTCCGGCGGGCCACGCCGTACGGGTACTCGCTGTGGTCGGTGGAGGCGTACGCCGTCACGCTCTGAGGACCGTCGCCTCGGGAGGGCCGACGACCTGTTTCCACCCCACTATTCACTCAGTACATGTACGCAGTACATAATGATCGCCATGAGCACCCGCCACATCCTGCTGGGGCTGCTCGCCTCGGGTCCGAGCCACGGCTACGACCTCAAGCGACGCCACGACGAACGTTTCCCCCAGGCCCGTCCGCTGGCGTACGGGCAGGTCTACACGACCCTGCAGCGCCTGGTCCGGGACGGCCTCGCCGAGGTCGAGGGGACCGACTCGGACGGCGGCCCGGAGCGGACCCTGTACCGCGCCACGGAGGCGGGCGGGCACGAGCTGGCGCGGTGGGCGGCCGAGATCGCCCCGCCCGCGCCGTTCGTGACGAACGAGATCTTCGCCAAGGTCGTCGTGTCGATCCTGTCGGGCGGCGACCCGGAGGCCTACCTGCGGGCCCAGCGCGCCGCCCACATGGAGCGGATGCGCGAGCTCACGGCGGTGAAGTCCGCCAAGGGCGCGGATCTGGCGACCGTCCTCTCGGCGGACTTCGCCCTCAACCACCTCGACGCCGACCTCCGCTGGATGTCCACCACGGCGGCCCGGCTCACCACCCTGACCGCGGAGGTCGACGCAGCATGAGCACACCGGAGCCCCTTCTCACGGCCCGTGGCCTGGTCAAGGCGCACGGCAGGACACCGGCCCTGCGCGGTGCCTCCCTGGACCTGCACCGGGGCGAGATCCTCGCCGTGACCGGCGCGAGCGGCAGCGGCAAGTCCACGCTGCTGCACTGCCTGGCCGGCATCGTCCGCCCCGACGAGGGCACGGTGAGGTACGGCGGTGAGCGGCTGGAGGAGCTGCCGGAGAAGCGGCTGAGCGAGCTGCGGCGCACCGCATTCGGCGTGGTGTTCCAGTTCGGGCAGCTCATCCCCGAGCTGACCGCGCTCGACAACGTGGCGTTGCCGCTGATGCTGGGCGGCGCGGGCCGCGCCGAGGCCCGGGAGCGGGCCGCCGAGTGGCTGGAGCGGTTCGGGGTGCGCGGCCAGGAGGAGCTGCGGCCGGGCGAGATGAGCGGCGGCCAGGCGCAGCGTACGGCGCTGGCAAGGGCGCTGGTCACCGGCCCTGCGGTGGTCTTCGCGGACGAGCCGACGGGGGCGCTGGACTCGCTGGCGAGCGAGCAGGTGATGGCGGCGCTGACGCACACGGCCCGCGAGTCGGGCACGGCGGTGCTGCTGATCACGCACGACGCGCAGGTGGCGGCGTACGCGGACCGGGAAGCCCAGCTGCGTGACGGCGCCCTGACCCCGCTGGGGGTGACGGCATGAGGTTCCTTGCGGCACTGCGGTCCCTGCGGTCCGACCTGCGGCTGGCCTGGCTGCTCACCCACGGCTCCGACCGCGGGGAGTGGTGGCGGATCACGCTCACGGCGACGGGCGCGGCCCTCGCCACCGGCTTCGCCCTCGCGGCGGCCACCCTGGCCTCGGTCCGGGGCAGTCACCGGGCGCCCGTGGGGGCGGGACTGCTGGACGAGCCCGGCACCCGCGCCGGGGTGATCGTCGGCCTGCTCCTCCTGCTCGTCCCGGTGCTCGGGTTCCTCGGGCAGTGCGCCCGGATCGGGGCCGTGCACCGCGACCGGCGGCTGGCCGGGCTGCGGCTGGCCGGGGCGTCGCCCTGGCAGGTGCGCAGGATCGCCGCGCTGGAGACCGGACTGGCCTGCCTGCTGGGCTCCGCGCTCGCCACCGTCTTCTCCGTCCTGTTCCTGCTGCGTCTGTGGCACCGGCCGGCCGCCCTGACCTGGGCGGCGATCGCGCTGGTCGCCGTCGCGGTGCCGGTGCTGGCCGCGGCGACGGGCGCCCTGGCACTGCGCCGGGTGGTGGCCTCGCCGCTGGGCTGGGTACGCCGCGTGGGCGGTCCCCGTACGGGGCGGGGACCGGCGCTGCTGTTCCTGGCCGGGGTGCTGCTGGTGGGGGTGGTGGCGCTGCTGGCGGTGACCGCCACGTCGCCGGGCGCGCCGAACCGGCCGGACGGGGAGTCGGCCCTGAGGGTGCTCGGGGTGGTCCTGGCGGTGGGCGCGGGCGCGGTGTGGCTCAGCGGGGCCACGTCCCGGCTGCTCGGTCGGTGGCTCGCGGCCCGGGCCCGCTCGGCGGCGGTGCTGATCGCGGCGGAGCGGCTGCGCGACGACCCGTGGGCGGCGGCCCGTACGCACGCGGCGGTGCTGCTGGTGACCATCGTGGGCAGCGGCTTCCTGGGCGTCCGGCACGCCCTGCTGGAACTGCTGGACTCGGGCACCCGCCTGTCGGAGAGCCGGTCCTACTACACCACCGGCCTCGACCTGACGGCCGCCGCCCTCGCGGTCGGTCTCCTCATCACGCTGTCCGGTCTCGCGGTCGGCACCGCCGAGTCCCTGGCCACCCGCCGCCGGGGCCTCGCGGCCCAGTCCGCCGCGGGAGTGCCGCGCGCGGTGCTCGTGCGGGCCCTGCTCCTGGAGACCGCGCTGCCGCTGGCCCCCGCCGTCCTGCTGGCCGGTACCTCCGGCGCGGCGCTCGGCATCGGCTACGCCTCACTCGTGGGGCACGGCGGCGGCCTCACCGTCCCGTGGGGATCCGTGCTCCTGCCCCCGGTGATCTACGCCGCCTGCCTCCTGGCGGCAGCCACCTCCCTGCCCCTGCTCCACCGCTCGCTGCGCCCCGGGGAACTGCGCTACGCGTGAGCGCGGGAACACCAGCCGCCGGTCCCGGGGAACGGGGGTGTCCCCGGGGCCGGCTCCCTGCCCGCGAGCACGGGTCACCGCCGGTACGGCACACCGCCCGTGCGGGCGCACCGCCGGTACGGGCAAGACGAAGGCCCGGATCGTCGTCAGGCGGAGATGCCGTCGATCCGGGCCAGCGCGTCGTCCGCGCCGTACGGCTGCAAGTACGGCAGCCAGCGCGGGTCCCTGTGGCCGGTGCCGATGATGCGCCAGGCCAGACCGGTGGGCGGGGCGGGTTTGTGGCGCAGCCGCCAGCCCAGCTCGAACAGGTGGCGGTCGGCCTTGATGTGGTTGCAGCGGCGGCAGGAGGCCACCACGTTGTCCCAGACGTGCTTGCCCCCGCGCGAGCGCGGGATGACGTGGTCGACGCTGGTTGCGACGCCACCGCAGTACATGCACCGGCCCCCGTCACGGGCGAACAGCGCGCGGCGGGTCAGAGGAACGGGCCCCCGATAGGGAACCCGGACGAATCGCTTGAGCCGGACCACGCTGGGTGCGGGGACGGTGACGGTTGCGCTGTGCAGATAGGCGCCGGACTCCTCGAGGCAGACGGCCTTGTTCTCGAGGACGAGGACGAGCGCGCGGCGGAGCGGTACGACGCCGAGTGGCTCGTACGACGCGTTGAGGACCAGGACATGCGGCACGGATGCCTCCTTGGACGCCGGCGGCGCGTGGCTCGCGCCGGGACGATTCGTAGTCAGTCTCCCCTCATGCCTGGTGACCGCGCCACCATGTCCCGGTAACGGGCTGGGAGTGTTTTCGACCACACCCTGATTCATCCCCCGGATCATGGCCTGTTCAAGCCCAGGTGAGCCCGGTCTCTCCTTCACACAATCGGCGGGGGCACACACAATGCCCCGTTAGTGTGGTGGTTCTGCCCGTACGGTGACCTTCCTGTGATCTCGGCGGACTTGACCGCCGCGCCGTACGGGGCAGACCGCTGCACCTGGAGGTACCTGCCGTGTCCTTGTCCGCCGTCCTACTGGCCGCCGGTGCCTCGCCGTCGCCGTCCCCCTCGGGGGACCAGGCGCCGGCCGTGCCCACGCTCCAGGACGCCCAGGAGAGCGCGACGAACGCCGCGAGCTGGATCGAGCAGAACTGGTCGACCTGGCTCGCGATCGGTCTTCGGGTGCTGCTCATCCTGGTGATAGCGGCAGTGCTGAGAGTGGCGGTGCGGCGGGCCATCACCCAGCTCATAGAGCGCATGAACCGCCCCGCCGACACCACGGGCGCCAGTACGGCGCTGGGCGGGCTGCTGGTCAACGCCGAGCGCCGCCGGCAGCGGGCCGCCGCGATCGGCTCGGTGCTGCGCTCGGTGGCCAGCTTCCTGATCATGGGCACCGCGGCCCTGATGGTCCTGTCCGCGTTCCAGATCAACCTGGCGCCACTGCTGGCCTCGGCCGGTGTGGCGGGCGTGGCGATCGGTTTCGGCGCCCGCAACCTGGTCACCGACTTCCTCTCCGGCGTCTTCATGATCCTGGAGGACCAGTACGGCGTCGGCGACACCATCGACGCGGGCGTCGCCTCCGGCGAGGTGATCGAGGTCGGCCTGCGGGTGACCAAGCTGCGCGGCGACAACGGCGAGATCTGGTACATCCGCAACGGCGAGGTCAAGCGCATCGGCAACCTCTCCCAGGGCTGGGCCACGGCCAACGTCGACGTCACGGTCCGCGCGGACGAGGACCTGGACAAGGTCAAGGCCACCCTCGACGAGGTCGCCGAGAAGATGAGCAAGGAGGAGCCCTGGAACGAGCTCCTGTGGAGCCCGATCGAGGTCCTCGGCCTGGACAGCGTCCTGCTTGACTCGATGGTGGTGCGGATCTCCGCCAAGACGATGCCGGGCAAGTCGCTCACCGTGGAACGCGAACTGCGCTGGCGCATCAAGCGCGCGTTCGGCGCGGCGGACATCCCGATCGTCGGCGGTGCCACCGCCCCCGCCCAGGAGACCCCGGCCGCCGACCCGACGGCGTCGGTGGCACCCCCGTCGGCGTACGCGAACTCCGGCTCGCCCCAGGCGGAGGCGGCTTCACCGCTGCAGGCGCAGCGGCCCGCCGTCAAGTGACAGCACCCGTCCCGTAGGGCGGCACACGCCCCGGCCGCCTTCGAGGGGGGCAGGCGGCCGGGCCCTCCGCACGGCGGAGGACGGCGAGACCCTGCGCAGGCGGCGGGTGGCCGGCTCCTCCGCACGGCTGGCCGGCGGCCTAACCCCCGCACAGCGGCGCTCGGCCAGCCCCTCCCGCACGACGCCGGGCAGCCAAACCCCGTACGGCTGACGGGCACCCAGCCCCCTCTCGTACGTCGAACAGGCGGCCAGACCCACTCGTACGACGGCAGGCAGCCAGACCCACCCCGTACGGCTGACGGACAGCCGGACCCCCGTACGGCTCGCGGACAGCCAGGCCCCCGGTACGCCTGGCGGGCAGCGAAGCCCCCTTCCGGGCGGCGAACGGACGACCAGACCCCTTCCGTGCGAGGGCGAGCGCCAGACCTTCCCGCACGACACCGGGCAGCCACACCCCCGTAAAGCGGCGCGCGACCACGCCCCTCCCGGACAACGGCCGACACCCAGGTCCTCCGTACACCTGGCGCGCAGCCAGACCCTTCTCGTGCGACAGCCGACAGCCGAACCCCCGCACAGCGGCGCGCGGCCAGACCCCTCCCACACGACAGCCCGCAGCCAAACCCCCGTACACCGACGCGGCGGCGGCGCGGCGGCGCGATGGGGTCGCTCCGGAACCCACGCGCGCGGCAGTTCCCGCCCGGCCTCGTCCGCCCAGGACGCCGGCCGGAGGGAACCGAACAGTTCCGCCTGGCGTTTTCCTCAACAGGCGGCAACGCCGCTGCGATCGCATCAAGATCGGGTGACGGCGGTGCGGATGTCAGTCCGGGCAGCGATACTTGCGGCGACGGATGACCATGGGGGAGGTCAGCAGTGACACAACCGCCGACGAGCAACGCGGCTCCACCACCCACCGGCCTGCCCACCCTGCCGGCCGTGCCACCGCAGCCGGCCAGGGCCCACAGCACTCCGCCCCCGCCCGCCCCGGCGGCCCAACCCCGCCGCACCGCCTTCGCCGAGGGCCTCGACCAGCTGCGCGCGGCGGCCGTGACCGAACCCGGCCGGCTGCGCATCATCGGCGCCGTCCTCGCCCTCCTGGTGCTCGCCTTCGGCGCCGTCACCGCCTGGCAGACCACCGACCGCGCGGCCGCCGCCGACGACGTCCTCACCCGCAGCCAGCCCCTCAGCTCCGACGCGGCCGACATCTACCGCTCCCTCGCCGACGCCAACACCGCCGCCTCCAGCGGCTTCCTGGCGGGCGGCCAGGAGACCAAGGCGAGCCGCGACCGCTACGAGAGAGACATCCGCACGGCCGCCGCGAAACTCGTCAACGCCGCCGCCAACTCGGAGCCCCACTCCCCCTCCGCGAAGACCGTCGCCGAACTCAACCGGCTGCTGCCCGAGTACAAGGGCCTGGTCGAACGCGCCCGCACCTACAACCGCCAGGGCTTCCCCGTGGGCGGCGCCTACCTGCGGTACGCCAACGACAAGATGCAGAACCAGATGCTCCCGGCGGCGGAGGACCTGTACACGAAGGAGAACCAGCGCCTGCGCGCCGACTACGGGGACGCCACCCCGTACCCCTGGGCGGCCATCGCCCTCGGCGTCGTCGCGCTGGGCGCGCTCGCCTGGGCGCAGCACCGCACCTACCTCCGCACCAACCGCGTCCTCAACCACGGCCTGGTGGCCGCCACGGCCGCCACCACGGTGGTCCTGCTCTGGCTGGTCGTCGGCCACAGCGTGGCCCGCGCCGGCCTGAACGACTCCTACGACCACGGCGTCCGCTCGCTGAACGTGCTGCACGACGCCCGCATCGCCTCCCTCAAGGCCCGCGGCAACGAGAACCTGACGCTGGTGGCGCGCGGCGCGGAGACGACGAAGTCGGGCGACGACCTGTACGACTCGTTCTTCCAGGAGAACATGACCGCGCTCGGCAAGGGTCTGACCGCCGCCGCCGACCTCGCGGACGACGACGCCGGAAAAGCGCCCGTGACCCAGGCCGCCGGCAACATGGCGGAGTGGAAGAAGCGCCATGCCGCGGCCCGCGAACAGGACAGCAGCGGCAACTACCAGGCGGCGCTGGACCGAGTGATCGGCGCCAAGGACGCGACCGGTGAGTGCTTCGACAGTGTCGACGACCATCTGCGCCTGGCACTCGGGCACGAGGAGAAGGAGTTCGAGCGGGCGGCCGGCGACGGCCGGGACGCGTTGACCGGGCTGCCGGTGGGCGCCGCCGTCCTCGCGGTGCTGGGCGCGGCCGGCGCGGTGCTGGGCATCGGCCGCAGGCTCTCGGAGTACCGGTGAGCAGGGCCGAGACGAAGGGGGGCCTGATGATGCGAGCACGACGTCTGCGAGCCGGCCTGCGGGGCTGGGGCGGTGTGGGGGCGATGGCGGCCGCCGTGTGTGCCGTGGTGCCGGCGTTCGCCCTGCTGCTGCCGCTGGCCGCACCGGCCACCGAGAACACCCCGGGCACGGCCGTCGAGCGCACCGCCCAGGCCACCCGGGCGAAGGCCGGGGAGGACTGCCCGGACCCCGAGAAGCAGACCCTGTCCCCGTCCTCCGCGGACGGCCCGACGATCGAGGCGATCAAGAACCGCCCGCCGGGGCAGCGCAAGCTCGTCGTGGGTGTCGACCAGAACAGCTACCGCTGGGGCTACCGCAACCCCAACGGCGGCTCCTCCGCCGACCTGGAGGGCTTCGACATCGACCTGGTCCACCGGATCGCCCAGGACATCCTCGGCGACCCGAACGCGGTCCAGTTCAAGGCCATCCCCACCAACCAGCGCATCCCGGCCATCCAGTCCGGCCGGGTCGACATGGTGGTCCGCACCATGACGATCACCTGCAAGCGCCTGGCCGACGTCGCCTTCTCCGCGCCCTACTTCAGGACCGGCCAGCAGGTGCTGGCCCCCAAGTCCTCGCCGGTCACGGGCTACAACGGCACGCTCGCCGGCAAGAGGATCTGCACGGCGACGGGTTCCACCGCGTACACGACCCTGGAGGAGGACAAGAAGAAGGGGGACCTGCCCGCCTCCGCCGACATCTCCACCACCGTGCCCAACCAGCTCGACTGCCTGGTGCGGCTGCAGCTCGGCGAGGTCGACGCCGTGGTCACCGACGGCGCGCTCGCCGCGAGCCAGGCCGCGCAGGACCCGACGGTCCGCCTCAAGGGCGAGGCCTTCACGACCGAGTACTACGGGGTGGCGATGAAGAAGGACGCGGACGATCTGGTGCGCCGGGTGAACCAGATCCTGGTCGAGTACCGCAAGGACGGCGCGAAGGGCTGGCAGGCGTCGTACGAGCGGTGGCTGTCGGCCACACTGGGGGACGACGCGGCGAAGTCGGAACCGCCCCGGCCGGAGTACCTCCGCACCAGCTGAGCGAACCGCCTGAACCAAGCGACGAGAGGTGATCGATGGGCGTCACGGAATCCACCGGGCCGGTGATGGACCGGGACGAGGTGGACCGTGCGCTGGCGCGGCTCGGCGCCGAGCACGAGGCGATCGAGACCTCGCTCCTCGCCCTCCAGGACCACGCCGGCCGCAGACTCCTGGAGGGCGCCGAGCTCACCGGCGTCACCAAGGAGCGGTGGACGGCCACGGAGGCGTCGATCACGCTGCTGTGGACGTACTTCGACGCGTACGCGGACGCGCTGCGCACCGCCCGCGAGATCCGCGCCCGGCGGCGCTGGTCCAGCCGCGAGGACCTGGTGGAGCTGACGGAGCTGTTGCGCGGCGAGTCCGTGACCGTCGCCGGATCGGCGAGCGCGACCGCCAACGCGCCCACGCTGCACGGCGTTTCGGGCAAGCTCAGCGAGCGGTACTCCCTGGCCGGTCTGGTCGACCGGATGAACGAGCTGTACGCGCGCTCGCTCGACATGGTCGTCGCCGCCGACGCGGTCTGGTCGGCGCTGCCCGCCCGGATCGATTTACTGGCCGCCGAGCTCCAGCGCACCCGCCGGCTCGCGCACTCGGTGGGCGTGCGCCCCGGCGAGCACCCGGCGGGCGACGACCTGGAGCGCATCACACGCACCCTGACGAAACTGCGCGAGCAGGTGATCTCCGACCCGCTGGCGTTCTGGATCCCCGCCGAGGGCAGTTCCGCGCCGGGCGGCGGCAAGCCGGACACCACGGTGTACGACCGTGAGGCACGCGCCCTGGAGGACGTACGCCGCGAGATCGACGCGGTGCTGACGGTGCGTCAGGACGCGGAGAAGCGGATCGTGAAGCTGCGGGACCTGCTGTCCCGCGCGGACCGTACGCTCGCCGAGGCGCGCACCGCGCGCGGCGAGGTGCTGGCGAAGATCGCCGCGACGGAGGTGCCGGTCGTCAGCGGCCCGCCGACCGCGCTGCAGGAGCAGCTGGCCACGGCCGCCGAGTACCGCAGACAGGGCCAGTGGCACCGCCTGTCCCCGCTGCTGGAGTCGCTGGAGGAGAAGGCCGAGGACGAACTGGTCCGCGCCCGCGAGTCGTTGACCGCGGTCACCGCGCCCCTGGCGGTCCGGGCAGAGCTGCGCGGCCGCCTCGACGCGTACAAGGCGAAGGTGGCCCGGCACGGCCTGGCGGAGGACCCGCTGCTGGTGGAGCGGTACGAGAAGGCCCGACGCATGCTGTGGAGCGCGCCGTGCGACCTGCGCGCCGCCGAACAGGCCGTGCTGCGCTACCAGCAGGCCGCGGCCGAACTGCTCGGCACCGCGCCTCAGGAGGATCGCGGGGGGTTCCGGCGCATGAGCGACGACAGGGGGGAGCCGGCGTCATGAGTCAGGCACAGCGGGCATGTCAGCGCCCGGGCTGCGACGGGACGTACGAGGACGTGGGCGGCGGCGAGCTGTACTGCGACACGTGCGGCCTCGCCCCGGTCGTGTCGGCGAACAGCATGGTGGGTTCGCTCCCGACCGGCGTCACCGGCGGCGGCAAGGGTTCGAGAGGCTCCCGGGCGTCCAAGGGCAGCGGCAGTTCCCGCACCAGCGGCCGCAGCGCGCGTACGTCGTCGCAGTCGTCGAAGTCGCGGCGTTCGGTCTCGGGGCGGCTGTCGCGGTCGCTGTCGGGCAGGTCCACCGGCCGCTCGGTGTCGGTGCGCAGTTCCGGTTCCACCGCCGGCACGTCGGCGCGGGGACGGCTGGGCGCCGGGCTGGTGCAGGTCCCGCCGATCCCGCGGCCCGACCCGCGCGCGATGGTGCTGGACAACCCCGAGGTGCCCGAGCGCAAGCGGTTCTGCTCGCGCTCGGACTGCGGGGCGCCGGTCGGCCGGGCGCGGGGCGACAGGCCCGGGCGCACGGAGGGCTTCTGCACCAAGTGCGGCCACCCGTACTCGTTCGTGCCGAAGCTGAGGGCCGGGGACGTGGTGCACGGCCAGTACGAGGTGGTCGGCTGCCTCGCGCACGGCGGCCTGGGCTGGATCTACCTGGCGGTGGACCGGGCGGTGTCGGACCGCTGGGTGGTGCTCAAGGGCCTGCTGGACACCGGCGACCAGGACGCGATGGCCGCCGCGATCTCCGAGCGGCGGTTCCTCGCGGAGATCGAGCACGCCAACATCGTGCGGATCTACAACTTCGTCGAGCACCTGGACCAGCGCACCGGCTCCCTGGACGGCTACATCGTCATGGAGTACGTCGGCGGCAAGTCCCTGAAGGAGATCGCCAACGCCCGCCGCACACCCGGCGGCAAGCGCGACCCGCTGCCGGTGGAGCAGGCCTGCGCGTACGGCATCGAGGCGCTGGAGGCGCTCGGCCACCTGCACAGCCGCAACCTGCTGTACTGCGACTTCAAGGTCGACAACGCCATCCAGACCGAGGACCAGCTCAAGCTGATCGACATGGGCGCGGTACGCCGCATGGACGACGACGAGTCCGCGATCTACGGCACGATCGGCTACCAGGCGCCCGAGGTCGCCGAGGTCGGCCCGTCGGTCGCGTCCGACCTGTACACGGTCGCCCGGACGCTCGCGGTCCTCACCTTCGACTTCCAGGGCTACACGACCGTCTACGCCGACTCGCTGCCCGACCCGGACAGCATCGAGGTCTTCCGGCAGTACGAGTCGTTCTACCGCCTGCTGGTGCGTGCCACCGACCCCGACCCGGGGCGCCGGTTCGCCTCCGCGCAGGAGATGAGCGAGCAGCTCACCGGGGTGCTGCGGGAGGTCGTCTCCCTCCAGACGGGCCGCGCCCGGCCCGCGCTGTCCACCCTGTTCGGACCCGAACTGAAGGTGACGGACACGGAGTTGTTCCCGAAGCTGGACGGGGAGGTGTCGCGGCTGGGGGCGCGCACGGCGCCCGGCCGGCGCAGGGCCGCCACCGCGCTCGCCCCCACGCCCGCGGTGCCGGCCGCGCTGCCCGGGGGCGCGGGGATCGTCCGGCCCGTGGCCACCGAGGCCGCCGCGCTGGCCCTGCCCGTCCCGCGGATCGACCCGGCCGACCCGAACGCGGGATTCCTGGCGGGTCTGATGACCTCCGCCCCGGCCGAGCTGATCGGCGCGCTCGCGGCGGCTCCGGCCCCGTCGGCCGAGACGCGGCTGCGGCAGATCCGGGCCTGGCTGGAGACCGGCGTCCCGGCCGCCGCACTGCGGGAGCTGGGGGCCCTTGAGAACGAGCAGCCGGACGACTGGCGGGTGGTCTGGTACCGGGGCGTGGCCGCCCTGGTGACCGGCGACCACGAGGGCGCCGCGCTCGCCTTCGACGCGATCTACGACGCCTTCCCCGGCGAGATCGCGCCCAAGCTGGCGCTCGGCCTGTGCGCGGAGGTGCTGGGGCAGCTCGACAACGCCGCCGAGTACTACCGCCTGGTGTGGTCGACCGACCCGAGCTACGTCAGCGCCGCGTTCGGCCTGGCCCGCGTCCAGCTGGCGACCGGCGACCGGACGGGTGCCGTACGGACGCTGGAGTCGGTGCCGGAGTCCTCCATCCACTACACGGCCGCGCGGGTGGCCGCCGTACGGGCCCGGCTCAGGCAGCGCACGGCGAGTGCCGCCGACGGGACGTTCCTGGACGATCTGACGGCCGCCGCGGCGCAGGTGGAGGCACTGGAGGCGTACGGTCTGGATCCGGCGCGGCGCGAGCAGTTGTCGGCCGAAGTCCTCGGCTGCGCGCTGGACTGGGTACTCTCCGGGGGCCAGGGTTCCGCCCCGACCGCCGCCGGGGGACGGACGCTGCTCGGCAGCGGCCTGGACGAGCGGGGGCTGCGTTTCGGCCTGGAGCGCTCGTACCGCACGCTGGCCCGGCTCGCGCGGGGCGGCGAGGAGAGGATCGACCTGGTGGAACGTGCCAACCGTTACCGCCCCCGGACGTGGGTGTAGTTGATGTCGCAGATGCCCCAGTTGTCCGCCTGCCCAAGCTGCGAGGAACCCCTCGAGTCGGGTGACCGTTTCTGCGGCGCGTGCGGATACGACCTGTCCGCCGTGCCGGCACGGCCCGAGGACAACCCGACGATCGCCATGAACGGCTCGGTGCCGCCCCCGGGCGCTCCGGTCCAGGGGTATCCGGAGCCGCCGCCCGCTCCGCCCGCCGGCATGGCCTGGCAGTCCCCGGGCCCGGCCGGCCCGGCCGGTCCCGTCCTGCCCCCGCAGGCACCACCGCAGACGTCACTGCCGGTCCCGCCGCAGGCACCGCCGCCCGCCGCACCCCCCGCGCAGCCGCCCCTGCCGACGGCGCCGCCCGCCTCGGTGGCGATCGTCTGCGACGGCGTGTCCTCCGCGACCCGCCCCGACGACGCCTCGGCCGCCGCCTCCCGGGCCGCCGGCGAGTCCCTGCTGGCCGCCCTGCCGCGCGGCACCCACCCGCAGCAGGCCATGCACGACGCGATCGTCGCCGCCTCACGCGCCGTCAACTCGCTGGCGAACGAACCGGCCACGGCCCGCGAGCACGCCCCGCACCAGAACGCCCCCGCCTGCACCCTGGTCGGCGCGGTGGTCACCGACGGCCTGCTGGTCGTCGGCTGGGTCGGCGACAGCCGCGCCTACTGGGTGCCGGCGGACCGCGGCGCGCCCGCGGCCCGGCTCACCGAGGACGACTCGTGGGCCGCGCAGATGGTCGCGGCGGGCCTGATGAACGAGGCCGAGGCCTACGCCGACGAACGCGCCCACGCGATCACCGGCTGGCTCGGCGCGGACGCCTACGAACTGGAGCCGCACACCGCGTCCTTCAAGCCGGACCGGCCAGGGGTGGTCGTGGTGTGCACCGACGGCCTGTGGAACTACGCCGAGGCGGCCGAGGAGATGGCCCGCGTCCTGCCCCTGGACGCCGCCGCGCACCCGCTACACAGCGCCCGGGTGCTGGTCGGCCACGCCCTGGACGGCGGGGGCCACGACAACGTAACAGTGGCTCTCGTGCCGTTCCCCGCGGTGCCGCAGGGGGCAGGATCGGCCTGAGGCCGCGCACGGGGACGCCTCAGCGGACCGGAGGGGACCGGTCCGCACACCGTCGCGCCCCGCTCGGGCGGGGGGCTTTCCAAGGGGGATCAAGCAGGCATGGCCAACTTCTCCAAACCGAACGTGCCGCAGTTCTCGGTGGACGTGTACCAGAACGAGTACCTGCCGGAGGGCGGCCGCGAGGTCAACGCCATCGTCACGGTGACCGCCTCCGGGGGCGGCACCATCGGCAGCGCGGTCGGCGCGCCCCACCTGTACGCGCCGGGCCGGGGCCCGTCCGCGGCGGTGGCGATCATGGTGGACTGCTCGGGGTCGATGGACTACCCGCCGACCAAGATGCGCAACGCCCGGGACGCCACGGCCGCCGCGATCGACACCCTGCGCGACGGCACGCACTTCGCGGTGATCGGCGGCACACACGTGGCCAAGGAGGTCTATCCCGGCGGCGGGCGCCTCGCGGTCGCCGACGCCACCACCCGCGAACAGGCCAAGCAGGCGCTGCGCCGGCTCAGCGCGGGCGGCGGCACCGCCATCGGCACCTGGCTCCGGCTCGCCGACCGGCTGCTGTCCGCCGCGGACGTCACCATCCGGCACGGCATCCTGCTCACCGACGGCCGCAACGAACACGAGTCGCCGAAGGACCTCAAGGCGGCGCTCGACGCGTGCGCCGGGCGCTTCACCTGCGACGCACGCGGTGTGGGCACCGACTGGGAAGTGAAAGAAGTCACAGGCATCGCCTCGGCGTTGCTCGGCACCGCCGACATCGTCGCCGACCCGGCCGGGCTCGCCGCCGACTTCACGCGCATGATGGAGACGGCGATGGGCAAGGAGGTCGCGGACGTCTCGCTGCGCCTGTGGACCCCGGTCGACACCACGGTGAAGTTCGTCAAGCAGGTCGCGCCCACCGTCGAGGACCTGACCGGCCGGCGCACCGAGGCGGGGCCCCGCGCGGGCGACTACCCGCTGGGGTCCTGGGGGGACGAGTCCCGCGACTACCACATCTGCGTCGAGGTGCCGGCCGCTCACATCGGCCAGGAGATGCTCGCCGCCCGGGTCTCCCTGGTGATTCCGCAGCCCGACGGCAGCGTCCAGAACCTCGGCGCCCAGGGCTTGGTCAGGGCCGTGTGGACGGACGACATGGCCGCCTCCACCGCCATCAACCCCCAGGTCGCCCACTACACGGGCCAGGCCGAACTGGCACAAGTCATCCAGCAAGGGCTCGATCTGCGCAAAGCGGGAGACATCGACGGAGCAACGGCCAAACTGGGCCGGGCCGTTCAGCTCGCCAGCGCCTCGGGGAACGCGGATACTGCGAAACTGCTTGCGAAGGTGGTGGACGTGGTCGATGCCGCGACAGGTACTGTGCGACTGAAGGCGAAGGTCGAGGAGGCCGACGAGATGACGCTCGAGACCCGGTCCACCAAGACTGTTCGTGTGAAGAAGTGACGTAGAGAGGGAAGCGCCGACATGCCGACCTGCCCGAACGGACACCAGTCGGGCTCCGACGACTGGTGCGAGGTCTGCGGTCACCGCATGGCCGGTGCCGTGCCTCCGCCTCCTCCCCCGCCGCCCCCGCCGGGCGGCGGCTACGGCTTCCCGCCGCCCGGCGGCCCGGGCGGTCCCGGGGGCCCCGGAGGCCCGTCCGGTGGGCGTCCGCCGCACCTGTCCGCCGTACCGGACCCCGAGCCGGAGCTGTGCCCGCAGTGCCGTACGCCGCGTGAGGGCGGTGCGCCCTTCTGCGAGGAGTGCCGGTGGAACTTCCTGACCAACACGGCGACCTCGTACACACCTGCCGCGCCGCGCCCGCCGGCGCCCGGCCCGGGCGGGCGCTTCCAGCCGCCGGGCCCGGGCGGCCCGTCCTTCGGCGGCGGTGACTCCTACGAGTACCAGGGCTCGCGTCCCTCGCAGGTCAACCGGCCCGCCGAGCCGATCCCGCCGGGCCCGCCGTTCGGCAACGAGCACGCGGGCCCGCCGCCCGGCCCGCCCGGCCCGCCGCCGTTCGGCGCCGACCCGTCGCGGCCGGTCCCACCGCCGCCCGGCCCCGGGGGTCACGGCGGCCCCGGCGGCCCCGGTCCTGGCAACCACGGCGGCCCCAGCGGCCCCGGTCCTGGTGGTCACGGCGGCCCCGGAGGTCCCGGTCCTGGTGGGCACGGTGGCCCCGGTGGCGGTCCGCAGGGCTTCCGGCAGTCCGCCCCGCCGGCCCCGCCCGGGTTCCCGCAGGAGACCCGCCGGCCGCAGCCGGGCGGTCCGTCCTACGGCGGCGGTGACGACGACTGGGTCATCTCCCCGCCGTCGTCCACCGGCCCCGGAGGTCCGGGCGGACCCGGTGGGCACGGCGGACCCGGTGGGCACGGCGGCCCGAACGGCCCGGCGCAGGGCGGCGGTTACGGCTATCCGCAGCCCGGCGCGACCCAGGCCCCGCCCGGCCCGGGCCACGGCGGCTTCCCGCAGCAGCCGCAGCAGCCCCAGCAGCCGGCGACCTGGACCGCGACCATCGGCCCGGACCGCGAGTACTTCATGGCCATGATGCAGCGCTCCGGCCCCGAGGCCGCGGGCCTGAACCTGCCCGCGTACTCGCCCGAGCAGCAGCGCACGCTCACCGGCAACCAGGTCACCATCGGCCGCCGCCGGCACTCCACCGGCGACACCCCCGACATCGACCTGTCGGTGCCGCCGGAGGACCCGGGCGTCTCGCACCAGCACGCGGTGCTGGTGCAGCAGCCGGACGGCAGCTGGGCGATCGTCGACCAGAACTCGACCAACGGCACGACGGTCAACGGCTCCGAGGAGCCGATCACGCCCTTCGTGCCGGTGCCGCTCCAGGACGGCGACCGGGTGCACGTGGGCGCCTGGACGACGATCACGATCCGGCGCCAGTCCTGAGGCAGGGCCGGGATCAGCCCGGAGGGGCCAGGCACACGGCTCCTCCGGGTCGCCCAGCCCTCACAAGCGCTCCTCGTCCTAAGCCCTGGGACCTACGTCGCCCCGTCTGAGACCATGGAGCGCGTGAAAGAGATTCGGCGCGGCACGCTTCAGGAGCAGACCTTCTACGAGCAGGTCGGCGGGGAGGAGACCTTCCGCCGGCTCGTTCGCCGGTTCTACGAGGGAGTCGCCGAGGACCCGGTCCTGCGGCCCATGTATCCCGAGGAGGACCTGGGCCCCGCCGAGGAGCGCCTGACGCTGTTCCTCATCCAGTACTGGGGCGGCCCGACCACGTACAGCGAGAACCGCGGCCACCCCCGCCTGCGGATGCGGCACGCCCCGTTCACCGTGGACCGGGCGGCGCACGACGCGTGGCTGAAGCACATGCGGGTCGCGGTGGACGAGCTCGGCCTGTCCGAGGAGCACGAGCGGACGCTGTGGAACTACCTGACGTACGCGGCGGCCTCCATGGTGAACACCCCGGACTGACACCGGCTTCCGATCACGATCCGGTCAAGCCTGACCGACAGACGCTTACTCGGCCTCGCTTCCCTCTGACAGCATCACCCGCAGGTCTGGACAACGGCGGGGGGCCGGGTGACGGGGGTCGCAGGGGTCGCGAGGCTGGTCCCGGCACGGGCGCGGGAGCACCGCCCGCTGCTCGCCGCCGCGCTGCTCACCGTCCTGCTGACCACGGCGGTGCTGGCCACGCTCACCGCCTACGCGGGCGCGATCGGCGACGCGGCCCTGCGCCACGCCCTGCGGGATCCGCGCAACGCCGCCGGCACCACGCTGACCGTGGAGGCCGACGTGCCGCCGGACGCGCGCGCCGCCGCCGGTACGGCCGTACGGACCGGGGCACGGGAGGTCTTCGACGGGCTGCCGGTCACCCTGCGCGCCCTGCCCCGCTCCGGCCCGTACGCCCTGCCCCGCTCCTTACAGGACCCGGCCGCCCGGGCCGGTGACCCGGACCTGACGCACTTCGCGGTGCTGGACCGCGCCCAGGTGCGGATCACCGCCGGGCGGATGCCCCGCCCGGGCTCCGGGACGATCGAGGCGGCGCTCCCCGAGACGGCCGCCCGGCTGCTCGGACTCCGGCCCGGCGCCCGGCTGACGCTGACCGACCGGCTCGGCGGCCCGGCCGCGCGGGTGCGGATCACCGGCCTGTACCGGCCCGTCTCCCCCGCCGCGCCCTACTGGCAGCTGGATCCCATGCGGGGCCGCGGCGTCGTCGAAGTCGACTTCACGACGTACGGGCCGCTGCTCACCGACCCGTCCGTGCTCTCCGGCGGCCGGGTCAGCGCCGGGGCGTCGGCGTGGCTGGCGTCGGCCGACTTCTCGGCGCTGACCGCCGGGCGGATCGGCGCGCTGCGCGAGGCGGTGCGCGAGGGCGGCGCCGCGCTGCGGAAGGACCCGGCGCTGGGCGGGACGCCGCAGGTGCGCACGTCGCTGCCCACGGTCCTGGACCGCATCGAGCGCTCACTGCTGGTCTCCCGCTCCACCCTGCTGATCGTCGCCCTGCAACTGGCCCTGCTCGCGGGCTGCACGCTGGTGCTCGTGGCCCGGCTGCTGAGCGCCGAACGGGCGGGCGAGACACGGCTGTTGAGGGCGCGCGGCGGGTCCCGCGCGCAGCTCGCCGGGCTCGCGGCCCTGGAGGCGCTGCTGCTCGCGGTGCCCGCGGCGGCCTGTGCCCCGCTGCTGGCGGGCCCGTTGACCCGGCTGCTGGCCGGGCAGGGGGCGCTGGCCCGGGTGGGGCTGCGCCTGGACACCTCGGTGGCTTCCGTGGCGGGCCGCGGCACGGTGTGGCTGGTGGCGGCGGGGGTCGCGGCGGCCTGCGCGCTGGCGGTGTCGCTGCCTGCGTTCGTGTCGGCCTTCGGCACCGGCCGGGCCCGGTCGCTGCCGGGGCCGGTGCGCGCGGGCGGGGACGTCGGGCTGCTGGCCCTGGCCGCCGTCGCGTACTGGCAGCTGGAGCGGCAGACCTCCGGCGCCGTCAGCGCCGACAGCTCCGGCGCGCTCGGCATCGACCCGCTGCTGGTCACCGCCCCCGCGCTCGCCCTGCTGGCCGGCACCGTGCTGACGCTGCGGCTGCTGCCGCCCGTGGCCCGGCTCGCCGAACGCCGGGCGGCGGGCAGCCGGGGGCTGCCCGGGGCACTGGCCGGCTGGCAGTTCAGCCGCCGCCCGATGCGCGGCGCCGGCCCGGTGCTGCTGCTGGTCCTCGCGGTCGCGCTGGGCATGCTGGCGATCGGCCAGGGCGCCTCCTGGGACCGCTCGCAGGGCGACCAGGCCGACTTCCGGGCTGGGGTGCCGGTGCGTGTGCTGGCCGCGGGGGACGGCGAGCTGGGCCGTACCCAGGCATACGCGGGCGTGCCGGGCGTGACGCGGGCGGCCCCCGCGTTCCGTACCACCGTGCCGCTGTCCGGGGACCGGACGGCGACCGTGCTGGCGCTGGACACCGCGCACGCGGCGGACGCGGTGCTGATGCGTTCCGACCTGGCCGGCGGGCCGGTCCGGCCGCTGCTGGCGGGCCTGGCCCCGAAGGGCGCCACGGCGGGCGTACGGGTCCCGGCCGGTACCGCGCGCCTGACGCTGACGGCACGTCTGCGCGGCTCGGCGGGGCCGGGCACGACAGCCGACGTGCGGGCGACCCTTGAGGACGGCTACGGCACCCCGTACAAGCTCACCTTCGGGCAGCTGCCCGCCGACGGCCGCAGCCACGCCCTGTCCCTCGACCTCGCCGCGCTCGCCGAGGCACCTCCGGGGCGGCTGACGCTGACCGGGCTCCAGCTGGACGTGCCGCAGCCGGCGGACCGCGCGGAGCACCACCGGTTCACGGTGGTCGCGCTGACCGCCACGGACACCGGCGGCCGCGCGCGGCGCCTGGCCCTGTCCGCCGGCTGGACGCCGTCCTCGCGCACCGGCAGCACGGTGTCGTCGCCCGACGCGCGGACGAGCCCGACCCGGCCGCGCCTGGTGTCGTCCGGCTCGCCGGCCGTCGAGTACGGCACCGGGTACGTCCCGGCGGAGGCCTACCGGCGGCCCTCCCTGCTGACGGTCCGGCTCCAGGTCCGCCAGGCCGCCGTGCGGGAGATTCCCGCCGTGGCGACCGACCGCTACCTGGCTTCGGCGGGCGCCCGCCCCGGGCAGCGGGTGGCCGTGACGCTCGGCGGCTCCACCGTGCCGGTGCGGATCGTCCGGTCCGTGCGGGCCCTGCCGACCACGTCCACGGGCGGTCCCGGCGACGGCGGGGCGCTGCTGATGGACCTGCGGGCCGCCAACCGGGTGCTCGAGGCGCGGTCCGGGGCCGGTGTCCCGCCCACCGAGTGGTGGCTGCGGACCGCGCCGGGCGAGGCGGCCGCGGTGGCGGCGGCCCTGCGCGCCCGGCCCGACGTGGAGCCGTCCCAGGTGGTGGTACGGGCGGAGATCGCCGAGGAACTGCGCGACGACCCGTTCGGCGCGGGACCGGAGGCCGCGTTCGCCGCGGCGGCCGTCGCGGCGGCGGCGTTGACGGCGGTCGGGTTCGCGGTGAGCGCCGCCGGGTCGCTGCGCGAGCGCGCCGCGGAGTTCGCGGTGCTGCGCGCCCTGGGCGCCTCCCGCCGGCGGCTGGCCCGGGTGATCGTCGTCGAGCACGGCGTGCTGGTCGGCCTGGCGCTGGCCGTCGGCGCGCTGTTCGGCACGGTCCTGGCCCGGGCGGTGATCCCGCTGATCCTGCTGACACCGCAGGCCACCCGGCCGGTGCCGGACGCGCTGGTGGAGCTGCCGCCCGGGCGGGTGGCGGTGCTGCTGGCCGCCGTGGCGGCCGTGCCCCTGCTGGTGACGGCGGTGCTGACGCTGCGGCGGGCGGACGCGGTGGCGTCGCTGCGGTCGCTGCCGGAGCAGGGAGGTGCGTGAGGTGACACGGGTGTCGCGGGAACGGCCGCAACCGCGGGTGCCCCGGCTGCCACGGCCGCGGGTGGCCGCGCCGTGGGTGCCTACCCGGCTGCGGGCCGCGCCCGGTGCGGCGGCGGCCCTGGCGTTGCTGGCTGCGCTGACGGCGTGTCTGGCCGCCGCGCTGCCGCGCGCGGCCGACCGGTACGGCGACGCCGGTCTGCGCCGGGCCGTGCAGACGGCCGGGCCCGCCCGCACCACCGTGCAGCTGTACGCGCCGCAGCCCGCCGTGACCCTGCGGCAGGACGAGCGGGAGGCGGCCCTGCGCCCGGGCGCGCTGCGCGGCCCGCACGCCAAGGTGCTCGCGCTGGCCGGACGTGGCGTCCCGGTCGACCCGGGCCAGTCCTCCTACGGGGTCCGCACCGCCGACGCGCAGGAGGTGCCGGACCCGTGGCTGCCCCGGCCCAACGGGCTGCCCGCGCGTTTCGTGCTCACCGCGCAGAACGCGCTCGGCGACCACGCCCGGCTGCGGGCCGGGCGGCTGCCCCGCGCACGGGGCGAGGTCACCGCGTCGACCGCGGCGGTCGAGGCCGCCGTCAGCACCGAGACGGCCCGGCACCTGCGGGTCAGGGTGGGGGCGGTCGTGCACTTCCCCGGCGTGGCCCGCGCCCCGCTCGTCGTGCGCGTCACCGGCATCGTCGAACCGCGCGTGCCCGACGGGGCGTACTGGTCGACGTACCCGCTGATGCGCACCCCGAGCCTGGTGCCGCTGCCCTCCCGGGACGCCGATCCGAAGCGGTACTGGCTCGGCGCGCTGCTGCTGGCGCCGCAGGCGGCCCCGGCGATGCTGGGCACACCCGCGGACCCCTGGCGGTACTGGCAGGTGGCGCCCTCCGGCACCGGCCTGCACGCCCACGACCTGGCCCGGGTGAAGTCCGCCGTCGCGGCCCTGGAGTCCGGGCCGGGACTGGAGGAGGCGCGCGCCTTCACCGCCCCGGACGTGGCGGCGAGCACCGACCTCGACGACGTGCTCGACGGGTACGCGGAGCTGCGCTCCGCGATCGGCCCGCTCGTCGCCGTCGCCGCCTTCGGCACCGCGACGGTCGCCGCCGTGGTCCTGGTGATGGCCGGCACTCTGGCCGCCGACCGCCGCCGCGGCGAACTCGCCCTGCTGCGCGCCCGCGGCGGTTCCCTGCCCGGCATCGCCGGCCGGCTGCTGGCCGAGACGGCCGTCGTGGCGCTGCCCGCCGCCGCCGTTGGGCTGGCCGTCGCGCTGGCCGCGGTCGGCGGGGCCCGGCTGCCGTACGCGGTGGCCGCCGCCGGGGCAGTGGCGCTCCTGGCCTGCGCCGCGCTGCCCCTGCGCGCCGCCTTCGCGCACCGCGCCGTACGCGTCCACACCGCCCGTGGGGACGTCACCTCGGTACGTCCCTCACGCCGCCGTACGGTCGCCGAACTGACGCTGCTGACCCTGGCGGTGGGGGCCGTGGCGGCCCTGCGCAGACGGGGCACCGGCTCGTCCGCCGACCAGCTGGTGTCCCTGGCGCCGGTGCTGGTGGCGGTGATCGCCGCGCTGGTCCTGGTCCGGCTGTATCCGCTGCCGCTGCGCGGGCTGGCCCGTCCGGCCGGGCGGCTGCGGGGCGTGGTGGGGCCGCTGTCCCTGGCCCGCGCGGGCCGTACGGCCGCCTCCCCGGTTCTGCCCCTGCTGGCGCTGCTGACCGCGCTGACCACGGCCGCGTTCGGCGGTTCCGTGCTGGCGGGTGTGGCCGACGCCCGCGACCGCGCGGCCCTGCTCGCCGTCGGCGCGGACGCCCGCGTCGAGTCGATCCACGCCCTGCCGTCCGGCCTGCCCGACCGGGTCCGCCGCACCCCCGGCGTCCGCGAACTGGCCGCCGTGAGCATCGCGTACCACGCCAGTCCCAGGGACGGCGCGGTGTCGGTCCCCGTGGCGGGGGTCGACCCGGCGAGCTACGCGCCCCTCGCCCGCGCCACCGGACTCGGGCCGTTCCCCGCGGGCCGGCTGACGGCGGGGAAGGCGACGGCGGAGAAGGCGACGGCGGTCCCCGCCCTGGCCTCTCCCCGGGTGGCCCGCACCTACGGCACCGGGCCGTTCCCGGTGCGCATGGAGGACGGGAGCACCGTCACCGTCCGCATCGCCCTGGTACGCGACCGGACACCGGCGGTCGTCGGCAGGGACTTCCTGGTCGTCGACCGGGCGGCGCTGACCGCCCGCGCCGCCCGCCCGACCGCGCTGCTCCTGACCGGCGAGCGCCTCCAGGCGAGCGCGCTGCGTGCGGCGGCCGGCGGCGGCGCGCAGCTGGCGCTGCGCGCCCGGGAACGCGCCCGCTATGCCGACTCGCCCCTCCAGACCGGCGCCGAGCGCGTCTACACGGCGGCGGTGGCGGCCGGCGCCGGCTACTGCGCCCTGGCCCTGCTGCTCACCCTGGTACGGGCCGCCCCCGAACGCGCCGCGTTCCTGGCCCGCCTGCGCACCATGGGTCTCACCCGCGCCCAGGGCCGCCGCCTGCTGGTCCTGGAGTCCCTGCCCCAGGCCCTGCTCGCCGCGGCCGGCGGCGCACTGACGGCCTGGGCGGCCATCCGCCTCCTCGCGCCCGGCATCGACCTGACGACCATCGCGCTGGCCTCCACCCCGTCACCACAGGGCCGCACGCCCCTGCGCACGGACCCGCTGTCGCTGCTGGTCCCCGCGGTCGCGGTGGTGGTACTGGCGGTGGGCATCGCGGCGGGGCAGGCGTGGTGGACGGGCCGGCGGGGCGCGGTGCGCGAGCTGCGGGCGGGGGACACCAGATGAGCGATCCGGCCTTCGCCACCGCACCGGTCACCACCGCCCAGGAGCCCCGATGACGACGCACCCGACCCTCACCGACCTGGCGGCGCGCGCCACGGCCGGCCGCAACCGGCCCTCCTACGGCCACGACGCCCTGATCACCTGCGACCGCCTGGTCCGCATCTTCAGCGCGGACGGCGTGGAGGTCCAGGCCCTCCAGGGCCTCGACCTGCTGGTGCGCGAAGGCGAGCTCATGGCCCTGGTCGGCGCCTCCGGCAGCGGCAAGTCCACGCTCATGAACATCCTCGCCGGTCTGGACGCCCCCACCGCCGGCGCGGCCCGGGTGGCCGGCCGGGACCTGCTCACGATGACCGCCAAGGACCGCCTGGCCTACCGCCGCGAGGTGGTCGGCTTCGTCTGGCAGCAGACCTCCCGCAACCTGCTGCCCTACCTGACCGCCGCCCAGAACGTCACCCTGCCCATGCAGCTCGGCGGCACCCGCGTCCCCCGCCGCGCCAGGACCCGACGCGCCCTGGAGCTGCTGGAGTTGCTGGACGTGGCCGACTGCCGGGACCGCCGCCCGCACCAGATGTCCGGCGGCCAGCAGCAGCGCGTCGCCATCGCGGTGGCGCTCGCCAACGACCCCGCGGTGCTGCTGGCCGACGAACCCACCGGCGAACTCGACTCCCGGACCGCGCAGCAGATCTTCGCCGCGTTCCGCACCGCGAACCAGGAACTCGGCACGACGGTCGTCATCGTCACCCACGACCAGGCGGTGGCGAACCAGGTCCGCCGCACGGTCGCCATCCGCGACGGCCGTACCTCCACGGAGGTGCTGCGCCGCAGCGAGGTGGACACGACGACCGGGCACGAGCGGCTGGTCGCCCGCGAGTACGCCATGCTCGACCGCGCGGGCCGTCTGCAACTGCCGGCCGAGTACACCAGGGCGCTCGGCATGCGGGACCGCGTCGCGCTGGAACTGGAGCCGGACCACATCGCGGTGCGGCCGGACGACAGCGCGGCAGACTGAGAAGCGGGCAGGAGCGTCAGGGGAGAGCCGGCTCAGCGCACGCTGAGGCCGAGCGCCCCGGTCCCGGCCCGCCGTACCGCAATCGACCCGTACGGCGTGCGCAGCCGCAGCCACGCGCCGGAGCCGAACAGCCCCGCTTCGCCCTCGGGCCGCAGGAACCCCAGCGACTGGGCCGCGTGCACGGCCCGTACCGGCAGGCCGGTCTCCCCCACCGTGCGGGACCAGATCTCGCGCCCGATCCGGTCGAGTGCGGCCCGGGTGCGCTCCTCGGGCGCCAGGTCCTGCGTACGGGAGCGGAACTCGGCGACCGCGGCGGCGACCAGCGCGCGCAGGGCGTCCGGCGCGGGCAGCCCTGGCTCGGGCCGCCAGCCGCCGCGCGGCGGCAGCACACCGGCCCACGGCGGCCCGGTCACCGCGGCCGGTACGACGGCCGTCGCCGCCGTCTCGTCCACCGACTCCAGCAACTCACCGGCGGACACGGTCACGTCGAGCGTGACGTCGATCCCCTTCTCGTACGGCTTCGCCAGCCGCACCGCCCGGACCGCCAGCACCTCGAAGGACGGCGGCCGCCCGAAGACGGCGAGGGCCGTGCCCGCCGCCTGCAGGCGCACCGCGGCCGAGCGGTCGTAGTGGAGCAGCCGGGAGAGGAAGGCGGCGAGGTCCGCCGCCTCCCCCTCGTCGGCGAGGTGGAGCACCGTCATGCGGCGACGGCCTCCGCCTCTTCGCCGGCGCCGTCGTCCATGTACTCCTGGAGGAACGCACGCTCCTCCGCGGTGATCCGGCGGGGCCGCTGCGCCTCGAAGTCGAACGGCACGATCACCGTGGAGGCCCGGACGTAGACCTGGTCGCCGTCCTTGACCTCGTAGGCGAGGGTGAAGGACGCCGCCCGGATCTCCGTGACCCACAGCTCGATGTCCACCGGCGCGTGCCGGTGGACGAGCTGCCGCTTGTAGTCGATCTCGTGGCGGGCCACCACCGACCCCTGCTTGAACTCCTTGTCCGGGCGGAACAGGAAGTCGATCCGGGCTTCCTCCAGGTAGCGCAGGAACACCACGTTGTTGACGTGCCCGTACGCGTCCATGTCCGCCCAGCGCAGCGGGCAGCGGTAGAGATGCCGCAAGATCAGCCCCGGGTCAGCTTCTTGTAGGTGGCGCGGTGCGGACGCGCGGCGTCCGGCCCGAGCCGCTCGATCTTGTTCTTCTCGTACGACTCGAAGTTGCCCTCGAACCAGAACCACTTGGAGTCGCCCTCGTAGGCGAGGATGTGCGTGGCGACACGGTCGAGGAACCACCGGTCGTGGGAGACGACCACGGCGCAGCCGGGGAACTCCAGCAGCGCGTTCTCCAGGCTGCTGAGGGTCTCGACGTCGAGGTCGTTGGTCGGCTCGTCGAGCAGCAGCAGGTTGCCGCCCTGCTTCAGGGTCAGCGCCAGGTTCAGGCGGTTGCGCTCACCGCCGGAGAGCACCCCGGCCGGCTTCTGCTGGTCCGGCCCCTTGAACCCGAACGCGGACACGTACGCCCTGGACGGCATCTCGACCTGGCCGACGTTGATGTAGTCGAGCCCGTCGGAGACGACCTCCCACAGCGTCTTCTTCGGGTCGATGTTCTCGCGGCTCTGGTCGACGTAGGAGATCTTGACGGTGTCGCCGACCTTGATGGTGCCGGAGTCGGGCTGCTCGAAGCCCTGGATCATCTTGAACAGCGTGGTCTTGCCGGCGCCGTTCGGTCCGATGACACCGACGATGCCGTTGCGCGGCAGCGTGAAGCTGAGATCGTCGATCAGGACCTTCTCACCGAAGGCCTTGCTGAGGTTCTCGACCTCGACGACCACGTTGCCCAGCCGCGGCCCCGGCGGGATCTGGATCTCCTCGAAGTCCAGCTTCCGCATCTTCTCGGCCTCGGCGGCCATCTCCTCGTAGCGGGCCAGACGCGCCTTGGACTTGGCCTGCCGCCCCTTGGCGTTGGACCGCACCCACTCGAGCTCTTCCTTCAGGCGCTTCTGCCGCTTGGCGTCCTTCTGCCCCTCGACCTTGAGGCGGGCGGCCTTGGTTTCCAGGTACTTGGAGTAGTTGCCCTCGTAGCCGTGCAGCCGGCCGCGGTCGACCTCGCAGATCCAGCCGGCCACGTTGTCGAGGAAGTACCGGTCGTGGGTGACGGCCACGACGGTGCCGGGGTACTTGGCCAGGTGCTGCTCCAGCCAGTTCACCGACTCGGCGTCGAGGTGGTTGGTGGGCTCGTCGAGCAGCAGCAGGTCGGGCTGCTGGAGCAGCAGCTTGCACAGCGCGACGCGGCGGCGCTCACCACCGGAGAGGTTGGTGACGGGCCAGTCGCCGGGCGGGCAGCCGAGCGCGTCCATGGCCTGCTCGAGCTGGGCGTCCAGGTCCCAGGCCTCGGCGTGGTCGAGCTCCTCCTGGAGCTTGCCCATCTCCTCCAGGAGCGCGTCCGAGTAGTCGGTCGCCATCAGCTCGGCGATCTCGTTGAACCGGTCGAGCTTGCCCTTGATCTCGGCGACCCCTTCCTGGACGTTCTCCAGGACGGTCTTGTCCTCGGTCAGCGGGGGCTCCTGCTGCAGGATGCCGACGCTGTAGCCGGGCGCGAGGAAGGCGTCACCGTTCGACGGCTGCTCCAGCCCCGCCATGATCTTCAGGATCGTGGACTTACCGGCACCGTTCGGGCCGACAACACCGATCTTCGCGCCAGGCAGGAAGTTCAGGGAGACGTCGTCAAGGATGACCTTGTCGCCGTGCGCCTTGCGCGCCTTGCGCATGGTGTAGATGTACTCAGCCAAGAGAAACCGTCCGGCAGCTTGAAATCTGGCAGTGGGCAGATACACCCCATCTTGCCGTACGGCTAGCCCTGGGTGGAAACGCGAAGGGTAGGGGTGCGCTGACCTGGGGCTTCGCGCTTGGCGGCGGAGACCTGCCTGTCACTGTCGGTCGCCATTGGTCGGCCTCGGGCACCCTCGCACGGCCCAGGGACGGCCCAGGGATGATCACTCGGCAGCCCACATCGGGGGGTTCCGCTACTACTGCGCGTGATCGCAGGGATGACCACCGTCGCCGCTCAAGGACGTCAACGCACACAGCTGGACCGCCGTATCCCGCACTCGAAAAGCATGCGCCTACCGGTTGATCGGGATTTCGTAGACGATCTCGCAGTGAGCCGCGGGCACCACGATGTCCGCCGTCTCCACGGGCCGCCCGTCGTCGCTGTAGTAGGTCCGCCGGATGTGCGTGACGAGTGCCGCCTTCTGGATGCCCAGAAGTGAGGCTTCCTCGGCGGTCGCCTGTCGTGGCTCCGGCTGCTCCACGGCATGGCTGACGGTGACGCCGATCGCCGCCATGCGGTTCACGACTCCCGCCCCGGC